>JAITHW010000219.1 GCA_031279815.1 Treponema sp.
AGAATCCCCGGAGCAAGCTCCGGGGTATTGAAGATTTCTCCTTGATGTCTTTGCGCATGTGGGGGAACAAATCCCCCACACCCCCAGTGTTCCGCAGCAAGCTGCGGGGTATTAAACCAAAAAAAATTTAAATAACCATCGGCAATTCGGGGAGCCGGCCGCACCGGGACAGGGAGCGGCGGCGTACGGTTGGGGCGCTTATGGGGGAGAGGCGCAGGGAGCAGGCAGTCTGAGCGACCGGTTTCTCCCCTTTCTCAATCAACGCCACTATCTCGCCTTTGAATTCAGCGCTGTATACCCCCGTTTCATACTTTTCTTTCCCATATTGCCCTATCCTTGCTTTGTATTTCCCGCTTTTTTGTCTATCAGCAGGGCTGAAGTCAAACTCCAAGCTGTCCTGCGTAGCAGGACGGTGTAAAGACCTAGCCCTGTTTTGCATGAGGTAAAGAATACGAGTTTGCTCTTCGTTCTTCCGCTCCGGTGCGGCTTCCCGGTCTTGACGAGACCGCTTATCTCCCCCTACTATTTTCTCATGAATGCTGATGAACTGAGATCAAAATACATTGAATTCTTCAAATCCAAAGACCATGCCCAAATTCAGGGCAAGTCTCTCCTGCCCGACAATGACCCAACCGTTCTTTTTACCACTGCGGGAATGCATCCTTTGGTGCCGTATTTGCTTGGGGAAGATCATCCCGCGGGAAAGCGCCTGGTGGATTACCAGAAATGTATCCGTACCGGCGATATTGACGCGGTGGGAGATCCGAGCCATCTAACCTTTTTTGAAATGCTCGGGAACTGGTCTCTAGGGGATTATTTCAAAGAAGGGGCCATTGAGATGAGCTTTGAATTCCTCACCTCTCCTCAATGGCTCGGAATTCCTCTGGAAAAAATCGGGGTTACGGTTTTCGAGGGTGATGAAACGGTTCCCCGGGATGAAGAGTCCGCGGCAGTGTGGAAGCGCTTGGGTATACCTGATGAACGGATCGGTTACCGTCCCCGCTCGGACAACTGGTGGGGACCTGCGGGGGCTACCGGACCCTGCGGGCCGGACTCGGAAATGTTTATCGATATGGGCCAGGACCCCTGCGGTCCCGATTGCGAACCTGGCTGTTCCTGCGGGAAATGGCTTGAAATCTGGAACGATGTGTTCATGCAGTACAACAAAACCGCGGAGGGAAACTATGAGCCTTTAGCCCGTACCTGTGTGGATACGGGCATGGGGATTGAACGGACAATTACCATTCTCAACGGGAAAAAGTCCGTATACGATACGGAGATTTTCGCCCCTATTGTACAGGCGGTGGAAAAAGCCGCGGCTTACGCCTACGGTACGGAACCGGAGGGGGATAGATCCGTGCGGATAATCTGCGATCACGTCCGGGCATCGGCCTTTATCCTGGGAGATCCCAAGGCGGTGAGCCCCTCCAATGCAGGCGCGGGCTATGTGCTGCGGCGGCTCATACGCCGGGCGGTACGGCATGGCCGCAAACTGGGCATCCCCGGTACGGTACTCTCGCCTATCGCGCAGGTTATCATTGAGCAACTGAGCGGCCCCTACCCGGAACTGGCGGAGAATAAACGCTCTATTATAGAAGAACTTGATAAAGAAGAGGGGAAATTTTTGGAAACCCTGCAAAAAGGGGAACATGAATTCGAGAAACTCCTCCCCAACCTGCTGAAGGATCCCAGGAAGATTATGCCCGGCAGGCTGGCGTTCAAGCTCTACGACACCTACGGCGTCCCCATTGAGCGTACCGAGGAACTGGCCGAAGAACAGGGCATGAGGGTGAACCGCGCGGAGTTTGAGGAAGCCTTCAAGAAACACCAGGAGCTTTCCCGTGCAGGGAGCGGACAGCTATTCAAAGGAGGGCTGGGAGATCAAGGGGAGATGGCCGTGAAGTATCATACCGCAACCCACTTGCTTCATAAGGCGCTGCGGATGGTTCTGGGAGATCACGTGGCCCAAAAAGGTTCCAACATCACCGCGGAACGGATGCGCTTCGATTTTTCACACGGCGCGCCTATGACCGGGGATGAACTGGTCCGGGTTCAGAACATTGTGAACGACCAGATTCGGCGGAACCTGCCGGTTACTATGGAGGTGATGAGCCTTGAGGATGCCAAGGCTTCCGGGGCGGCCGCTCTTTTCGGGGAAAAGTACGAATCCCAGGTAAAGGTCTATACCATTGGAGATTTCTCTAAGGAAGTCTGCGGCGGCCCCCATGTGGAGCATACCGAAACTATGGGGTTCTTTCGAATTCAGAAAGAGCAGTCGTCCTCCGCGGGAGTACGCCGGATCCGGGCTGTACTAGAATAGAAATACGTGGCATAATGCTATAGGTTAAGAAAATGTGGTTATTATCGTAACTTGAGAGATATTCGTTCTTTATTATATTTAGAGAGGAATGCGCATATATATGAAACGAGTTGTAAATGTTATGGCGCTCGGTATGGTGATAGCGGTTATGGGCTTTACCCAAACCGATTTACAGCCTGCCGCGCTGGTACGGCTCACCAAAAGCGAGCCGATTACGGTAAAGCAGTTCAGAACGGAAATCGAGCGGATGGAAACACAAATGGGCCGCCCGTTAAATGCCGCGGAGCGGCGGCAGGTGCTGGATGTGATGATCAATGAGCGGCTTGCCATTCAAGCTGCGGAACGGGATAAGATAACCATATCCGAAAACGAGATCACCCAGCAAATGCAGCAGCTCCGATCCGCTATGGCCCAGCAGATCCGCCGCCAACCGACGGATGCTGAATTTACCGTAGCCGTCAGAAATGAAACGGGCCTTGACCTGCCGGCATTTAGGGAACAGCTTCGCCGGCAGATGATCACCCAGAAGTATCTCATGTCTAAGAAAGACTCGCTTTTTAAATCCATCAAAATTCCAAGCGAGGGGGAAATCCTTAATAACTACACCCTTGCCAAATCTCAGTTTGTCCGGCCCGAATCGGTACGGTTCTCTATGATCCAGGTGTCTTTTGGAACGGATACCGCAGATAAAGCTAAGGCAAAAGAATTGGCGGATCGCCTTGTCCGGGATATAGGGTCCAATCCGGCAAAATTCGATGAAGCGGTGGTCAAAGGACAGGCCGCCAATGCAGGTTATCGGGCCGGAGATGGCGGATACCTGCCCAGGAATCTTGAAGCCCAGCAGGTGGTAGGCCAGGACTTTATGACCACCGCGTTTACGCTGAAACAGGGGGAAGTATCGAAATTAATCGAAGGGGCCAACGGATACCAGATCATCAAAGTTACCGAAACCCATGATCAAAAAAACCTTGACTTGGATGATATATTCCAGCTTGGGACCACGATGACCGTGCGGGATTATATTGGGAATGTGATGCTTCAGGAACGGCAGCAGAAAGCCATCGAACAGGCTACTCAAGAACTGGTAACGGAACTGCGGCGGGGGAATCCCTTCCAAGTTTTTGAAAACAACCTAACCTGGTAACGCTATGGGTTCGCGGAGAAAAGGCCGTATCCTGGCGTTTCAGGCTATCTATTCCTGGGAAGCCACCCGGGTCCCGGCAGGAGAAGCCCTGGATTTATCCTGGCTTGAGAGCGGCAAACAGGATGCCTTGGGGGAAAACACCGCTGATTTTTCCCGGTTGCTGGTTGCCGGCACCATCGAAAATATCAAAGCTGTGGACGCTATGATTCGCGCGCATTTGAAAAACTGGGATTTTTCCCGGGTTAACCGGGTTGATCTGGCGGTGCTTAGGATGAGTACCTATACGCTTATGTATCAGGCCGATATCCCTCCTTCTATCGTTATCAACGAAGCCATCGGCATATCCCAAGAATTCGGTACCGATGATTCGTACCGTTTTGTGAACGGCGTCCTGGACGGTATCCGAAAAACCATTCAGGGTTCCCTACCCTTTCCTCATAAGGAGTGATCATGGCTGTTTTTGTACCGAAACAGAAAAAAAGTCCCTCTAAAAAGAAAGATGCATCTACCGGGACATCCGTCTTAAAAAAAATACCTGTGCTGTTGGTTTGCGTCATAGGGCTTGTGCTGGTTCTCCTGATTGCCGGAGGAATCTGGTTTTTTACGCTCCGGGGAGGAAACAACCCTTTTTCCCGCACAGGTTCCGGGGACGGGGAGGCGTTTTACCGGGAACTGGCGGACTTTGATGCGCTCTTGGTAAAAAGCGAAAGTTTTGAAAAACCCGAAACCCTCAACCGCACGCTGGATAGGCTTGCAAAACGAGCCTTGGGGGTTGAGTCCCATCTATCCATTCTCAAACGCCGGCGGCTGCTCGCCAGGCAGGACCCCCGTTTCATTGCCCCCTACCAAAAGGCCGCCCAAGAAGTTGCCGAAGCCATACCTTCCTCAGAGTCCTTAGCCGCGGTTGCGGCGGAAGCGATGTTGCGGGGTGATCCGGTAATAGAGGGAGAAACAGGGGCGCAGCTTAGACGATACGGTTCCCGCTTATCCGAGACCATGCTGAAACCACTGGCTTTAAGTTTGTATATCCTGTTGGGGGATCTACAGGATCCCTTCAGGGCCGCGGCAATTCCCAATAAAGAAACCCTTTACTCTGCGGTTTTACCGGAAACCATGATAGGCGCCGCAGCCCCATTAAATTTCGATTTGATAACCGACTTGGCGCTTCTCAGGATATTCCGGGGCGATATACCGGGAGCTACGGAACAGATAAACACCTTGATCCGGCAGCCCGCGGCGGTATCCGGAAATCCGGAATTCATCAGGTTAGCCGCGGAATTCTTCTATGATTACGACAATCCCCTTCGGGCTGCGGAGCTTTTTTCCCAATTTTCCGATGAACAAAGCATGGCGCGTCAGGCGGATGCCCTTTGGCGCGCCGGTTATGTGTCTGGCGCACGGAACTTATGGACCCTGCTCCTTTCTCCAAAGCAATCGGAGGAGGAAGGTTCCTATGCTACGGAAGAAATCAAGGTGCGGAGTCTTTACAATCTTGCGACTACTACCGAAGATTCCAAAGAGAAGATTGCCGATCTTGAGCGGTTCTTGGCGCAAGGCCCGAAACTTGCCGATAACTTTGGCGGCCGGGATGGAGGCCAATCTTATTATACCTATGGAACCGTCTATTATACCCGTCTGTTGGATACTCCTCAAAGTATCCTGATTCTTGAAAAAGAGCAAACCGGCTCCAACCTTCTGCTGGATTTGGAACTGCTTCGCCGCCGCGGAGAGATGTGGCCGGTAGATAAGGCCGTGGCCGAAACCTGGCTGCTCCTGAACCGGTACCCTGAAGATCCGCGGATATACCAATGGGCTTGTTATTTCTTTGATCGCCAGCGGCGGTATGAGGAAACCGCCCTGCTTATGAAGGAGGCGGACCACCGGCAGATCAACGGCCCTTGGACGGCATTGCACGAAAGCATCCGTTTGATACGGGAAGGCCGCTTAGAAGAAGCCGAACAGCGGCTTACGGCCATTGCCCCTCCCCACGTCACTTGGCAAGTCCCGGCCAATAGGGCGCAAATTCTGGAAATCCGTAGCGATCCCGCGGGGGCGCTGGAATATTACGAAACCGCTTCCACTCTAGTCAAAGAAAAAAAATCCGCCGCGGAGATCCGGTTCAGAATAAGCCGGTGTTTTAGCGCCCTTGATCAGGCTCAGGAGAGCCGCCGGGCTCTGGAACAGGCTCTGCAATTTGACCCCGAGTATTTCAGCGCCCGATTGGAGCTGCAACGTATGGACAGATGATTGCGGGGATTGCCGTAAGGCCGCGTTCACAGGGCTGACACTTGAAAAATAATCTATTCTGTGCTATATCCAAGTAACCCATGAATTATTCCAGTCCGGCAAACCTTGCCGTATTAGCCTGTCCCGGTGGTGAAATTTTTGCCGATGAGGTAATTGCTCATCTAAAAAAGGGATACCGCCATAATTTCGAATATATGGTTGCGGAATTAGCAAAACAGTATGCTATGGACCCCGCTGTTGTGGCTCAGCAAATCAACTTCATAAACGATGCCTCCGCTCCGGCTCATCATATAACCGGTAAGGTCCAAGGCTTCCGTTGCCCCCGGTTTAAGGTTCCGGCTCGATTTTCCCGCTTTGCGAATGGGGAGATCAAGGCGGAAATCCTCGAATCTATCCGGGGGAAGGATATATATATCGTTCAGGATGCGGAGAATCATTATCCTGTGTATTTTAATGAAAGGACGCTGCGCCAGGTTCTTTCTGTTAACGATCACTTGATGACCGTGTTTGTTACCGTGGACGCGGCTAAACAAGCCGGCGCCGAGCGGGTAACCCTGGTAGTTCCGGTCTATCCTTACGCCCGGCAGCACAAGAAAAAAGGCCGGGAAGGGCTTACCGCCAGCAGGGTGGGGAAGATCCTCGAATCTTTGGGGGTTAATCGGATCATCACCCTGGATATACATTCCCGGGAGATCGGGAATGCCTTTAATTATATGCGGCTTGAAAATCTTCACGCCAGTTATCAGATTATTCGGGTTTTGCTGCGGCTGCCGGGAATTCTAAACGATGATTTTGTGGTGGTTTCTCCAGATACCGGCGCGGTGGATCGGAATAAATTCTACGCCACCGCTCTTAAAAAGCCCTTGGCGCTCTTGTACAAGGAGCGGGATTATTCCAAAGTCTCTAAGGATGCTGTAGAAAATAATATCTCCGAGATTAAACTGTTGGGGAATGTGAAGGGTAAAACGGTATTTATGGCGGACGATATGCTGGGAACCGGCGGAACGCTCCTTAAAGCCATGAAATTTCTCAAGGATCAGGGAGCCGGTAAGGTCATAGCCGCCATCAGCCTGCCCCTCTTTTCCGGGGAAGCGATTTCTTACTTTGACGCGGCTTATAAAGAAGGGCTTTTTTACCGGATTATCGGAACCAACGCGATTTACCATGAAGAGGTGGTGCGGCGTGATTGGTATATCAGCGTGAATATCACCAAGCTCTTTGCCCAAACTATTTCCCGGCTTCATCAGGGTCTTTCCTTGAGTTCTCTGCTGGATAACCGGGATATCATTGTCAGGCTCTTTGCGGAAACCTAATTTATGACGGTTTCTTCTGTTATACTCTGCGCGGATATTGGGACTTCTTCTCTAAAAGCCGCGCTTATCGACCTGGAAGGCAGGGAATGGGCTTTTGCCAGAGAGGTTTATCACCGGCGCCGTTTTGCCCAAAAGCATATCCGCGCTTCTGACTGGGAAGCGGCGCTGTCCCTGGCGGTGAGGCGTCTTTTTGCCGCATGGAAAGGCCCACGTCCAAGCGCGGCCTGTATTTCCGGGAACGGCCCCACTTTAGTTCCGGTTGCTTTGAACGGGGAAGCCCTCCCGCCGCTGCATTGGTATGACCGGAAGTTTGTTCCGGTTGACCCCGGTCCGGGGGGAATGCTTGCGGCCCTTGACGCGCCGCCCAAGGCGGAATCCTTTTTTCTCCCCTATGCGGGCTGGTTTCTACAGCATAGGCCGGAGGAATATGACAAAACTCAATATCTCTTTTCCGCGCAAGAATGGCTTTCTTTCAGGCTGGGAGCAGAGCCGGTTACGGCCCTGCCGGCTGCGGCCTATATCCCCTATTATTGGGAGGAAGATCAGTGCGCCGCGTTGGGTTTTGACATAAGAAAATTTCCTCCTTTTGTGCCTCTGGGAAGCATCATCGGTACAGTTTCCCCGAAAGCCGCGGATCACTTCGGTCTCCCCGCGGGAATTCCCATTGTGGCGGGGGGTCCCGACTTTATTATGGCCCTCCTTGGGGTTGGAGCCGTTGAACCGGGCATGGTCTGCAACCGGGCGGGAACTTCCGAAGGGATCAATGTATGCAGCGCGGCCCCTATCCAAAGCAGGAACCTGCGGGTTCTGCCTCATTTAGAAGCGGGTCTCTGGAATATCGGCGGGGTAATATCCAGTTCAGGGCGGCTTTTTGAGTGGTATCGGTCCCTCACCGGGCAGGAAACGCGAAGCTATGAAGAAACCTTGGAGGAACTGATCGCCCCGGACAGCATATTGCCCCAGGACAAAGCCCTATTCTTTCCTCAATCCGGTTTTCATGAGCCGGACCAACCTGATATGCTGTTCGGCCGTGGACCGATGAGCCGCGTGGGATTGGGCCGGGCTGTACTGGAAGCTCTGGGTTTCATGGCTCGGGGGGTCCTGGACGCCTTACATGGTCACGGGTTTCCGGTTACGGAGATGCGGGTTTCCGGCGGGCAGGGCAGAAATCCCCTGTGGAATCAACTCAAAGCGGACATTACGGGCTGTACCCTGCTCATTCCCGAGATGAGCGACGGAGAGCTTGCAGGAGACGCGGCATTGGCGGCTATCGCCCTGAAGGAGATTTCCGGCGTGGCTGAAGCGGTACGCAGGATGATCCGTATAAAACACCGCTACACGCCCGACGCCCAGAGGCACGCCCGGTATCGAGAACAATACGACGCTTACTGTACATACCGGGAGGGTTTAGAGCGTTTTTGGAAGCGAGAAAATCCCCAAGGGGTATTTTACAAGACAACAATGTGAAGTAAACGAAGATGAAGATTTATAAACTGCCGCAACGGACAAGCGCATTTCTCTTTGATATGGACGGAACCCTCTATACGCACTCTGAGTATATGCGGTTTCAGATCGACAGCCCTATCAAACGGTTGGCGGGTCTCCGTTGCGTGGATTTTGAAGAGATGAAGCGCGAGATTGCCGCGTACCGGGAACAATGGGCCGAAACGCATGAGGGTCAACAGATAAGCCTCGGCAATACCTTTACGTCTTTTGGGATTTCCATTGAGGAAAGCATCCGCTGGCGGGAAGAACTGTACGATCCCGGAGCATACCTCAAGGCCGATCCGCGGCTTCGGGAAACTCTAATGGTTTTGCGGCCTTCCTATACATTGGCTGTGGTAACCAATAATCCGGTTCTCGTAGCCGGGAAGACCCTTTCGGTCTTGGGGGTAGGAGACCTCTTCTCCGTCATTGTCGGTCTGGATACCTGCACGGTGTCGAAACCGCATGAAGCGCCGTTTTTGAAAGCCGCGGCTTTATGCGGCGCTTCCCCGAAAACCTGCGTTGCCGTAGGCGACCGCTACGACATCGACATTGCTTTGCCTCTGGAACTCGGCATGGGAGGCGTCTTGGTAGATGGGGTGGAAGATGTGTATAAGCTGCGGGAGCTGTGTTAAATTGACAACTCCCCACGCCTAAAGGCGGGGGATTCTTACTTCAACGATATTGCCAGGGGGATAATAGCCTGGTTTTCACAAAAACTCCCTTTAGAGAGCTTTTACGGTGGTTCTAACTACTACCGGTAGTAGCAGTGCCGGTAGTAGTCATGCTCCCCAGCCTTACAGTATCTCCATAAGCGTAGATTCCCGTGTGTCCCAAGGCAGGGGCTTTACGGCGTTTTCGGTAATAAGCCACACTTTGTTCTCTTCATTCCCCATAAACTCGTCATTTCAAGGCAGTCATAGTGTTTCCGCTTCGGTGTAAGCTCATATTTTGTGGAAACAAGCGTCTTTAAGACCTTTTTCATGCTGATTTCTAGAACCGCGCTTATGTCTCTGACACCGGTTCCCCGAACCAGGATAATTTTTATCAAAGGGACTATCCACGGAATGGTTCCCTTGTAAGTCCGTTCTTGAACCGCGATAACCAGCCGTCCGCATTGTTTACACAGATAGTTTTGAGTCCTCTTGCGTTTTTGCCCGTTCCTGACTATGGCATTGAGGGCAATAGAGATCTATGGCGAGATGCATTATTCATCAGCTCTTTGTGTCCTCTTTGCCTTCCCATCATATAGTCAATCCACTTAAGAAGGGCGAAGCTCAATATTAGCTTCCTGCCATGGAACAGGCGAATTCTTGAAAAAATCCACGGATTGTACGGATTTTCATGGATTATACCGGTTCTAGGTAACTGAAATCCGTGTTAATCCATGTAATCCGTGGACCTTATTTAGTTATTTTTAAGGGGAACAACTATACTTTGTAGATCACCTCCCTATACTTTATTATCCGCTCTTTTCTCACTTCCTTTTAGTGTGAACACGCCCTGGTATATTTACACACAAAGATAGTAAAGGTATCTGTTTAGTTAAAGTTATAACGCTCTCATAAGCTGATGACAACAAATATGCTGTATCTCCAAATAGTTTTAAATGTTTTTAGTTTCAATATTTACCGTCCTTGCATATTGTGGTTACAGAGTCTTTATTGTATGGTTATCATGATGAGACTCATTGATAAAACCATTGCGGATTTTTCCGGTTTGCTTGCGTGCAAGACCCCTACGCCGGGAGGCGGCTCCACCGCGGCGCTGGAAGCGGCCTTGGGGATAAGCCTTATCACAATGGTGGCGGCCATAACCGCGGATAAAGACGGCTATGCCTGCCGCCGGGAGGAGTTGCGGCATATCGCCGGAGAGGCTGAAGGCATACGCCGAAACTTGCTGGTTTTGGTGGATGAAGATACCGCCGCGTATAAGGGTATTATGACGGTCCGCTCGATGCCGAAAGATACGGAAGAACAGAATCAGACCTATTGTGAAGCAATGCAGGAATCGCTGAAGGCTGCGGTTCTTACGCCTTACCGCATACTAAACGCTGCGCTGGACGGGCTGCGTCTGGCAAAAGAGATATCCGCGGAATACTACCCTCATACTGCAAGCGACTTGGGTCTGGCTGTTCAGAGCATGAAGACAGCGGCTCAGGGAGCGGAACTTACGGTTCTCATCAATCTTGGTTCGATTAGGGACGATATTTTTAGGCGGCAATACCTGTCTGCCGGACGCTCTTTGCTGGATGAGGCGGTTTCCATAGCCGAAGATGTGTATGCTGCAATAAGAACCGGTCTTATGAATAGAATTTAACTATGGCAAAAATTGATTTTCATATTCATGTTACGCCTCCGGAAATCAGCAAGCGGGTTGCCCGATATGCTGAAGGCGAACCGTATTTCGCTATGATTGCCGCCGCCCCGAAAAATAAATTCGCCGCGGCGGAGGAAGTAGTGCGGGAACTGGATGCCGCGGGTTTTGATCGGGCGGTGATATTCGGTTTCAGCTTCCGGGATATGGGGCTTTGCCGGATGGTAAACGATTATGTTATTGCTAAGGCCCGGGAATACCCCGGCAGGCTTATCGGGTATATGTCGGTTGTGCCTAATCACCGGGAGATGGAACAGGAAATAGACCGCTGTTATTGCGCGGGGCTTCGGGGAATAGGGGAACTTTTTCCCGCAGGGCAGGATTTTCATATAGAGGATGTTGCGGATACCCGCCTATTTGCAGGAGTTTGTACGGAGCGAAGGCTTCCCGTACTGGTACACGCCAACGAGCCTATCGGCCATTACTACCCCGGAAAGACGGATACTACGTTACGGCAGTTGGAACGGTTTATAGAACACCACCCCGGCCTTACCATTATCCTTGCCCACTGGGGAGGCGGGTTTCTATTCTATGAGCTTATGCCGGAGCTGCGGAAAAAATGCCGAAATCTCTATTACGATAATGCGGCGTCGGTTTTTCTCTACGACGAAAGAATTTATACGGCAGCTTGCGCTCTTGGCTTACAGGATAAAATTCTCTTCGGCAGCGATTTCCCCTTGCTTTCGCCGTCCCGTTATATCGAAGGCATTGAAAAAAGCGGAATTTCCGAGGAAACCAAAACATTGCTGCTTGGAAGAAATGGGGAAAAACTGCTCAGACAGACCGGCGCATGGGTGTAAGTACGGCGGCGCTTTTACCTGTAGTGGGCGCAGGGTTTCAATCCGTTCTTCCTGCGCCCTTATGGTTTTCTTACTCTTCCGGGTCTTCCGCCATGTATTCCCCTCCTTCCGGTTCGGCAACCTTTTCCAGTTTGCGCCGTTCCAAAATTTCCTGCATCTCCAGGTCTAAGTCTTTATTGTCCTCATCAAAGAGTTTCACTCCTCGATAACGCTTCATACCGGTTCCCGCAGGTATGGGATGACCTATGATGATGTTCTCTTTGAGGCCCCGAAGGTAGTCTGTAGAACCGGCGATGGCCGCATTGGTGAGTACCCTGGTCGTTTCTTGGAAGCTCGCCGCAGACAGGAAGGAATCGATGTTGAGGGACGCCTTGGTAATGCCCTGGAACATGGGGCGGGCCACCGCAGGCTGCCCGCCCTCGCCGATGACTCGATTATTCTCTTCATGGAAGCGGTACTTGTCTACCATCTGGCCGTAGATGAATTTCGTATCCCCTACGGCTACGATTTCCACCTTCCGCATCATCTGGCGGATAATAACCCCGATGTGCTTATCGTTGATAGCTACCCCTTGGAGGCGATACACCTGCTGGATTTCATCCATCAGGTATCGCTGGAGATGACTTTCCCCTTTGATATACAATACATCATGGGGATTGACGTTACCGACGCAGAGACTTTCGCCGGCTTCCACGGTATCTCCGTCCCGGATTAAAAGACGTTTGGTCATGGGGATAAGATGCTTGTACTCCTTGCCGAAGGCGTCTTGAATCGTAACCACCCGCTTGCCCTTGATGATGCCTTTGAAATACACGGTTCCCGCAACTTGGGCCAATACCGCAGGGCTTTTCGGTTTCCGGGCCTCAAAAAGTTCGCTCACCCTGGGGAGACCGGAGGTAATGTCCATGGCCTTGGCCGATTCTTTGAGCGTTTTGGCTATGGTGCGTCCTGCATTAATCCGTTCCCCTTCATCAACCTGAATATAGGCCCCTCCGGGAAGGAAGTAAGAAGTCAGCTCCGCGCCGTTCTCATCGGTAATGAATATCCGCGGCTGCTTGCTTTCAAGCTGGAATTCGGTGATCCGCTTCTCGATATTTCCGGTTTCCTCGTCGATTTCTTCTTTCAAGGTTGTACCGAGGATGATATCTTCATACTTAACTATCCCGGATATCTCGGCAATGATGGGGTCTGAGAAGGGATCGAAGGTCGCAATGGTCTTCTCCGCTCCCACGACTTCACCTTTCTTAACCACAAATTCCGAGCCGTTTCGAATTTCGATCTTCTGATCTTGGCCGATAAGGTACAGATAGTTATTGAGGATCATTGCATAGGCGATTTCCGGAGAGGGTATTTCCGTGCCGTCCCGTACAATGATCGGTTCGCCGCGGATGATGCGTTTACCGTCTCCTACCAAAAGCGTATCCCCAGGCTCAAGCTTGAATTCCTTCATAACTTTGTTGACTATGGTGTATCCTTTGCGAGTAAAGAGCCGGCGGCCGTCGGGCATTTTCACATGAACCCCCGCCACATCCCGGATATACACTGGATATTTTAGGAATATCCTGTTTTCTTCGCTGACTTTGGTAGCCGCGCCGCCGATATGGAAAGTACGCATCGTAAGCTGAGTTCCCGGCTGTCCGATGGACTGAGCGGCGATGGTTCCCACCGCTTCCCCTATGTCCACCGACCGGTTGGTGGCAAGGTTACGGCCATAACAGCGCCGGCAGACCCCGTACTTAGCTTCGCAGGTGAGCACCGTCCGGATCCGCACGGACTCAACTCCCGCTTCTTCAATGGCTTTGGCAATCTCCTCGGTGATTTCCTCATTCACGTCGATAATAAGTTCTCTGGTAATGGGATGCCTGACCCGTTCCAAGGTATACCTGCCCACAATACGGTTGCTCAAAGGCTCCACAATCTCCTCGCCGTCTTTGATCGCGGAATAGGAAATACCGTTGATGGTACCGCAGTCGTCTTCGTTCACCACCACATCCTGGGCAATATCCACCAAACGCCGGGTCAGATAGCCCGCCTCGGCGGTCTTGAGCGCGGTGTCGGCAAGCCCTTTCCGCGCGCCGTTGGTGGAGATAAAAAACTCGATTACCGAAAGCCCTTCCTTAAAGTTCGACCGTATGGGTAATTCGATGATGTCTCCGGACGGTTTAGCCATAAGCCCTCGCATCCCCGCAAGCTGGCGGATCTGATTGCGGCTTCCCCGGGCGCCTGAGTTGGACATCATGTATACGGAATTGAACCCGTCCCGGTCCGCTTCTAGGGTCTTCATCATAATATTGGTGAGATCTTCATTGGTTTTAGACCAAACTTCAACAACCCGGTTGTACCGTTCTTCTTGGGTTATGTGTCCCTGGCGGTGCTGTTTCTGGATGGACTCGACTTCCCTGTTGGCTTTGTTGATCATCTCGGCTTTTTCTTTGGGAACCACGATATCGTCTACCCCAATAGTGGCGCCGAAGATGGTGGCGTACTTATACCCCGTATTTTTGATGGCATCCAGCATTTTGACGGTAGTCCAAGAGCCTTTTTCCGCGAAGATATTCTCGATAAGCCCCCGCAGTTCCTTGTCCTTCAATTCATAGTTGATAAAGGGAATTTCCGAAGGTAATTCCTCATTAAACATGAGCCTGCCCGCAGTGGTTTCGATAAGCCCGTCTTTCCCCGGTTTTACCTTTTTCCCGGCCTTCTCCCAAACCGGAAACTTGTGGGGCCGCGCCCGGATACGCGCCTCCCAGTCCAGGGATTTGGATTCCACCGCCATGAGAATCTCTTCTACCGTACCGTAATACCGTCCGTCTCCTTTTGCCTTGGGTTTGATCCGGGTAAGAAAGTTGATCCCCAGCACCATATCTTGGGATGGGAACACGATGGTTTTCCCATTCGCGGGATTGAGCAGGTTTCGGGCGGAAAGCATCAGGGTCCAGCATTCCATCTGGGCGGCTTGGGTCAGCGGTACATGAACCGCCATCTGATCCCCGTCAAAGTCGGCGTTAAAGGCGTGACACACCAGGGGGTTGAGTTTGATCGCCTTGCCTTCCACCAATACCGGTTCAAACGCCTGAATTCCCAGCCGGTGCAGAGTAGGCGCACGGTTCAAGAGAATCGGATGCTCTTTCACCACTTCGTCAAGAATAGCGAAAACCTCCGGCGTTTCCTGTTCAACCAAGATTTTGGCTTTCTTGATGTTGTATACCACATCCTTATCAACGAGTTTCTTCATTATAAAAGGCTTGAACAGTTCCAACGCCATTTTGGTGGGAAGCCCGCATTGCCACATTTTGAGGTCCGGCCCCACGGTAATCACCGAACGTCCGGAATAATCAACCCGCTTACCCAGCAGGTTCTGCCGGAACCGCCCCTGTTTACCCTTGAGCATGTCGCTTATAGACTTGAGGGGACGGTTGGAAGCGCCTTTCACCACCCGCTTTTTCTTGGAATTGTCAAAGAGCGCGTCTACCGCTTCCTGGAGCATCCGCTTTTCATTGCGGATGATGATATCCGGAGCGTTCAGGGCTTGGAGCCGTTTCAGCCGGTTGTTCCGGTTTATCACCCGCCGGTACAGATCGTTTAGATCCGAGGTGGCGAAGCGGCCACCGTCAAGCTGTACCATGGGCCTGAGTTCCGGCGGGATTACCGGAACTACATCCAGGATCATCCATTCGGGCTTGTTGTCGGAATTGCGGAAATTTTCTACGATTTCAATACGCTTCAAAAGCCGCTTGTCGCTCTTTGCTCCTTTTTCGATCATCTTAGCCCGTAATTCCGTAGCCATCTGATCCAAATTGAGATTTTCCAAAAGCGCCCGGATCGCCTCGGCGCCCATACCGGCAGTGAAGCCCCCACCGTACCGTTCTTGAGCTTCGTAATAGTCCTCTTCGGTGAGAAGCTGCATTTTCTTGAGGTCCGTATCGCCCGGATCCATAACCACATACTTCTCGTAGTACAGCACTGACCGGAGCGCCGCCATAGGCAAATCCAAAAGCAGTCCCATACGGCTCGGCACCGAGCGGTAATACCAGATATGAGAAACCGGCGCGGCCAGCTCGATATGCCCCATCCGCTCCCGGCGGACTTTGAAGTGGGTTACTTCTACACCGCAACGGTCGCAGATAACCCCCTTGTACCTGATGGATTTAAACTTGCCGCAGTAACATTCCCATTCCTTAGTGGTACCGAAGATACGCTCACAAAAGAGTCCGTCCTTTTCAGGACGGAGGGTTCGGTAGTTGATAGTCTCCGGTTTTTTTACTTCCCCATAGGACCAGCTCCGGATTATCTCTGGGGAAGCCAAACGGATCATAATGGAATCGAAATCCTGTATATCCCGCATTATTTACTCCTCGTAAAAAGTTGCGCCTTCTGCAATTAGAAATTAGAACCAGACTTGATGATAAGTTCATCGTCCCGTTCGGTGAGAGGGATCTGTTTGCCTTTAGCATCATAGATGGTTAAATCCAGCGCCAGACCTCGAAGTTCTTGAACTAAGACGTTAAAGGATTCCGGGATCCCCGCGGTGGTGGAAGGTTCTCCCTTCACGATGGCTTCGTAGATCTTGGAACGTCCGGTCATATCGTCGGACTTAATGGTAAGGAGTTCCTGTAAGGTATTGGCCGCGCCATAGGCCTCCAAAGCCCAGACTTCCATTTCACCAAGCCGCTGCCCTCCGAACTGGGCTTTTCCTCCCAAGGGCTGCTGGGTTACTAAAGAATAGGGCCCGGTTGACCTAGCGTGCATCTTATCGTCAACCAAATGGTGCAGTTTAAGGAAATAGATCACCCCGCAAAAAATAGGGTTCACAAAGGTTTCTCCGGTGCGGCCGTCCCGCAGATACGTCTTAGATGTAACCGGAAGTCCCGCTTCTTTAAGTTTTTCCTCAATCTGTTCGGTTGAGGGAGACTGAAAGACCGGAGAGGAAAACCACTCATCAAGGGTGGATGCGGCCCAGCCCAACTCGGTTTCCAAGAGCTGCCCGATGTTCATACGGGAAGGAACACCTAAAGGGGTAAGGCAGAGGTCTAGGGGGGTGCCGTCTTCCATGTAAGGCATATCTTCTTCAGGCAATATCCTGGCGACCACCCCCTTGTTGCCGTGGCGGCCCGCCATCTTGTCCCCTTCCCGGAGCTTCCGCTTGGTGGCGATAAGCACCTTCACCATTTCATCCACCCCCGGATTAAGGTCGTCCCCGGCGGTACGCTTGAGGCGCTGGATGTCTATGACGGTTCCGTCAATGCCGTGGGGCACCCGCAGGGAAGAATCCCGTACTTCTTTAGCTTTCTCGCCGAATATGGAGTTCAGGAGCTTGAATTCCGGGGTGGTCTCGGTTTCGCTTTTAGGCGTTACCTTGCCTACAAGGATATCTCCTGCCCGGACCTTCGCTCCGATACGGATGATCCCTTCGGAATCAAGGTTATCCAGGCTCTTTTCAGAGGTATTGGGAATGTCTCTGGTTATCTTTTCCGGTCCCAGTTTGGTTTCCCGGACTTCGGTGAGGAATTCTTTTATATGGATAGACGTGAACATATCTTCTTTCACCACCCGCTCGGAGATGAGGATCGAATCTTCATAATTATAACCGTTCCAGGGCATAAAACCCACCAGAACGTTCCGCCCCAAGGCAAGTTCCCCGTTCTTGGTTGCGGGACCGTCGGCAAGCACCTGTCCCGCAAGGACCTGTTCCCCGACTGTCACCAGGGGACGCTGATTGTAACAAGTATCCTGATTAGTCCGCTGATATTTCACCAAACGGTACGCATCAAACCCTTCAGCATTGATGATTCCTCCAAGCGGAGGCTTGGCTGTCTTTTCATCAGGTTCAATCATAATTTCAGAGGAGGTAACCCGCACCACCATACCGGAACGCCGGGCCTTGGCTAAGACGCCCGAATCATAAGCGCACTTTCCTTCCATACCTGTCCCCACCCGGGGAGCTTCGGGAAACACCAAAGGCACCGCCTGGCGCTGCATATTGGAACCCATGAGCGCCCGGTTGGCATCGTCATGTTCCAAGAAGGGGATGAGGGAAGCGGAAACCGAAATGATCTGTTTCGGGGACACGTCCATATATTGAATATCTTCCGGATTTCTCGTGGTATAATCCCCCTGACGGCGGCAGGACACCTGCTCATCCACAAAGGAACCGTCATTGTTCAGCTTTGCCGATGCCTGGGCAATGTAGTACCGATCCTCATCCATGGCGGAAAGATACTCAATATCTCTGGTGGCGATTTTCCCGCTTACCTTTCGATAAGGGGTTTCCAAGAAACCGTATTCATTCACCCGCGTATAGTTGGCTAAGGACACGATAAGCCCGATGTTCGGTCCTTCCGGTGTTTCGATGGGACACATGCGTCCGTAATGGGTGTAATGGACATCCCGCACCTCAAAACCAGCGCGATCTCTTGAGAGGCCCCCGGGACCCAACGCATTAAGCCGCCGTTTGTGAGTCAGCTCCGCCAAAGGATTCACCTGATCCATGAACTGGGATAATTGGCTGGAACCGAAAAATTCTTTAACCGCCGCCACTATGGGCTTAATCGAAATCAGGTCTTGAGGCTTGATGGTATCCGTTTCTTTAAGGCTCATCCGCTCCTTGGCGATCCGTTCCATACGGCTGAACGCGGTCTTCATGGCGTTGGCCATGAGTTCTCCCACCGAACGGACCCGCCGGTTTCCCAAGTGGTCGATGTCGTCGATGTTCTCATCTCCCACATAGACCTTAATAAGATATTTCATGGTGGCAATGATGTCTTGCTTAGTCAGGGTAAACTCTTCTATAGCCGGTCTAAAATCGAATTTTTTGTTGAGTTTATACCGTCCCACCTTGCCCAGATCATACCGCCGGGCAGTAAAGAACATTCCCAACAGATCCTTTTCCGCGGCATCCACCGTAATAGATTCTCCGGGCATAAGCACCGAATATACCGCCGCGAGGGCGTCTTCTTTGGAAGGCTCATCCCTCTCCGGGTCTTCTTTGAGAAATTTGATCTCTTCCCGTTCAAAACAGTTGAGCAACATCGGAGAATTGAGGGATTCCATGTCCTCAAAGTTAATGACCTCTACGGATTTGATGCCGTTAATCAGCAGTTCGTCCACATTATGGGGGTGCAACTTCTCCCCTGCCCGGTAGAGCTTCTTCCTGGTTCCGATAGTACCGCCGCCTCCATCGGTTGACCCTTCGGAAGAGGTAATCCACACCGCAGAAGCAAGCACTCGGCCCGAGAACCGTTCTCTGGTCTCCCGATCGTCAATCACTTCCAAAGTATCTACCTTATAGAATGCGCGGATGATCGCTTCTCGGTTTTCATAACCTAAAGCCCGCAGGAATATGGTTCCTAAAATCCGTTTCTTACGGTCGATCTTCGCATAGATCAGTTCTTTTTTCTGATCGATCTCGAATTCCAGCCATGAACCGCGGTAAGGAATGATCCGGGAAGAAAAAATACCCTTCTCGTGGCTGAAAATTACCCCCGGAGACCGGTGAATTTGAGATACCACTACCCGCTCGGCGCCGTTTATGATAAAGGTACCCCGCTCGCTCATAATAGGAACATCTCCCATATAGATATCCTTCTGGCGGATTTCACCGGTTTGCTGAAAGATCAAGTTTACCCGTGCTTTAAGAGAAACCGAATAAGTCAAACCTTTCTGCTTACAGTCCTGTTCCGAGAATTTGATATTCTCCTCATCCAAGGTATAATACTCATATTCCAGAACCATATCTCCATTAGGACTTTCAATGGGAAACGTCGTGGTAAAAACTTCTTCAAGCCCCTGCATTTCAAGGGCTTCATGATTCCGCAACCGTTCCCGCTGTAGGAAGCGTTCATACGAACAAAGCTGAATGTCAATAAGATCCGGAAGATCCATCACATCTTGAATATCTTTTCCAATATACTTCCGTTTAGTAATCGATCCCTCTTGTACCATCAATTCCCCCTACTCATGGCTCAAAAATTATAAAAAGGCCCCGGCACATAACCGGAAGCCCCTTAGAATCTTTACGATTCTAACTATATACGAGAAAATGTAACTGTCTGCTTAGGCATTTACTGAATTTCAACGGTACCGCCGGCGGCAGTGACCTGATCCTTAATTTTCGCGGCCTCTTCCTTCGAGACATTTTCCTTGAGAGGTTTGGGCGCTCCTTCAACCAGGTCCTTGGCCTCTTTAAGCCCCAAACCGGTAACGGCCCGAACCTCCTTGATAACCGCGATCTTCTTAGAGTCATCAAAGGCCTTAAGAATAACAGTAAACTCGGTTTTCTCTTCTACAGGCTCCGCGGCTGCTCCTCCGGGACCTGGACCCGCAACAGCTACCGCCACCGGGGCCGCTGCGGAAACACCGAACTTTTCCTCCAATGCTTTAACCAGCTCCGAAACCTCCAGAACCGTCATGGACGAAATCGCTTCAATAATCTGATCAATAGAAAGGGCTGCCATATTATCTTCTCCTATAAATATACTAAATTATGCGACTCATACGGGCCGCTTTTTAAAACCGACAGGACAGCAGCACATGAAGCCTGAAGGCTTTGCAAATTGTTGCTACGCGCTTTCCGCTTTCTTATCCCCAACCGCTTTGATGGTACGAACCAAACGGGCATTGACATCGTTGAGGGCGCCGGCAAGATTCCGTACCGGACCGTTCAGGACGGACATAAGCATGGAAATCAGTTCCAGCTTGCCCGGAAGTTTGGAAAAGGCTTCGGTCTGAGCGGAGGTATAGATTGTATCCCCTACCAAAGCGCCTTTTACTTTGAAAATCGGGGCTTCTTTAATATAGCCAAAGAGAATCTTGGCAACCTCGTTGGCATCTTTGGGGGCAATCGCCACCGCCGTAGGGCCGATGAAATAGCAGGACACGTCCGGGACGGATAACTGCTCAAAGGCAATCCGCGCGAAGTTATTTTTCACCACCCGGAACACCGCTTCTTTGGCTCGAAGCTGCTTCCGCAAAACCGTGATCTGCTCTACCGTAAGCCCTCGGTAATCGGTAAAAATAAAATCTTTTGCCCGTCCGAAGTCTTCTTTTAATTCTTGTATTGATGAAACCTTAACATCCTGTATCTTTTTCGCCACAATCGCCATAGGTTACTCCTCATCCCTAATTGAAACCCATATACCGGGTCCCATGGTGGAAGCCACCGAAACGGTACGAATAAATTCTCCTTTTGCATCCACCGGCCGTTTCCGTTTAATCTCCGCCACCGCAGTTCTGACATTCTCGGCGACCTTTTCGCTTTCCATGGAAACCTTGCCCACCGCAAGGTGCACTACCCCGGTCTTATCAGCCCGGAATTCGGTGCGTCCTTTCCGCAGTTCCGCCAAAGCCCCTTTCAGGTCAAAGGTAACGGTTCCGGTCTTAGGGTTCGGCATGAGTCCCCGACGGCCCAAAACCATACCGAGCTTACCTACATCTTTCATCATATCCGGCGTAGCTACGGCCACATCAAAATCCAGCCAGCCGCCTTTAATCTTTTCGATTAAATCTTCAGCCCCCACATACGCGGCCCCTGCCTCTTGAGCTTCCTTTTCCTTTTCCGCTTTACAGAACACCAGAATCCGCTTTTCTCCCCGGAACTGATTGGGCAGCACCACGGTATCTCTCACAGACTGGCTCTTTTTAAGATTCAACTTAACCGACAGATCAACCGTCTCGTCAAACTTGGCATAAGAAACGGTCTTGACCAAATTCAGCGCCTCTTTTAGAGAATACGAAACGGCGCGGTCGTATTTCTTTAAGGTTTCGAGATATTTCTTTCCACGTTTCATTTTTCCACCTCGACACCCATAGACCGGGCGGTTCCGGCAATGATCTTCATAGCTCCCGCCACGTCATTGGCGGACAGATCCGGCATCTTGAGCTTGGCGATTTCCTCCAGCTTTGACTTAGATAATTTACCTACCTTAGTCTTATGGGATTCGTTGGATCCCTTTTCAATACCCGTCGCCTTCTTGATCAAAACCGCTGCCGGCGGGGTTTTAAGAATAAAGGTAAAAGACTTATCCGCATACACGGTGATGACCACCGGTATGACCAATCCCGCTTCCATTGTCTTGGTCCGATCATTAAACTGCTGAACAAACTGGGGGGCGCTGACCCCATGGGGACCCAGCGCAGGACCCACCGGCGGCGCCGGCGTAGCCTTCCCCGCAGGGCATTGCAGCTTAACTATGGCAACAACCTTTTTCTTTGCCATGCATCTCTCCTCTTGTGGTATACCCGGAATATTTCCGGGATAACGTTTCCGCCGAAGGGGAAACTCCCATCTGTAACGCTGTTCTTGCTATACTTTCTCAACCTGCAACAGATCAACCTCTACAGGGGTATTCCGGCCAAAAATGCCTACCATAACTTTGAGCTTATTTTTCTCTTGATTAACCTCTTCAATGACTCCGGTAAAGGATTCAAAGGGACCCTCAATGATCTTGACCTGTTCTCCAGGAGCAAAGGACTGCTTGGTCCGTATAGGCCGCTCGCCCTTGATTTCCCCGGATTTTTGCAAAATAGACCGCGCCTCTTCTCCCTGTAAGTGTTGAGGTTTCCGATCCGCCGGAGTTCCTACAAAACCGGTAACGCCCTGAATAGACCTGATCTTTGAACAGGGCTTTTTCCAATCAAGGTCCGGAAGATCCATTTCTAAGAGAATATAACCGGGAAGAAATTTCTTAGTCATAGTTCGCTTCTTACCGTCTTTAACCTCTATTACCTCTTCGGAAGGCACCTTCACATCCCGGACAATCTCTTTATCAAGCTCCCCCGCCTCTATCAACATCCGTATGGTTTTTTCTATTTTATTTTCATATCCCGAATAGGTATGAAGAACATACCAGCCCGCAGCCATATCTTACCTTTATGCAACTAAAATATCGCCTGCACCCCAAGGAGCAGCAACACATCCACCACGCCCAAGACTGAAGCAATAATAACCGTGGAAACAATAACCACTTTAACGGAACTAATCACATCTTCCCGGCTTGGCCATATTACCTTCCGAAGTTCAGCGTATGATTCTTTTATAAACTGAACCGTTTTGTCCATAACACCCTCTTTATTCAAAACATAAAATCACAGGCCAGGTAGGACTCGAACCCACAACATTCGGTTTTGGAGACCGACGCTCTACCATTAGAGCTACTGGCCTAAAAAAATTAAAACAACCGCCTTTTTACCAAGAACGCTATTTGATTTTAGTCTCTTTGTGAAGGGTGTGTTTCCTGTCAAAAGGGCAGTATTTATTAAATTCCAGCTTTTCCTGGATATTCCGCCGGTTCTTTTTAGTGGTATAATTCTTTCGCTTGCACTCGCTGCATTGCAGGGCAATGAGTTCCACCGCCGTTTTCTTTGATGCCATTTTAATCCTCTTAACAAATTGCAATTTATAAAAAATAAAGCCCTCGAACGGAATCGAACCGTTGACCTTATCCTTACCATGGATATGCTCTGCCGACTGAGCTACAAGGGCATATATAATATGTATTAAGAAAAATAATAAAATTATAAATTTATGTCAAGAGGGCGTCATGGCAAAAAATTATTTTTTTCATTACCGGCGGCGTTTTCCTCTCTATCATCATATTCCGCTCCACAAGCAACAGATTTCACTTTTTATTAATCCCAAAGAGCCTCCCAGCTTTCGGCGTCGGGCCACAGAAAAACCTGCCCTTTCACAAGACGACAGTTCTTATCCGCTTTGGCAATGGAAGCCATTTCAGCATCACCGAGAGGTTCCTCTAAGATACAATGAAGATTGGCGGCGTAATTTTTCTCATGAACCGAGAAAGGAATGGGAATGCTTCCCCGCTGTACCTGCCATTTGAGACAAACCAGCGCGGGGTGAATACCGTGGGCTTTGGCAATAGCAACGACTTCGGGCATTTCAGTATCCGCCGCATCTTTCGGCGTTTTATCCCGATCAGGGCGGTTGGGAGAACCTATGGGACAATAACCTATAGGCTGAATCTTCCGTTGCACACAGTAGTAAAAGAGTTCGGGCTGTTGAAAAGCCGGGTGAAGTTCCATCTCAATGAGAACCGGCTTTATTTCACAGCGGGACAGAACCATTTCCAGCTTGGAAATAGTCATATTAGACATACCAATATGCTTTGCAAGTCCTAAACGGGAAATCTTTTCCATTTCGCTCCAGGTTCTCATAAACCGGTCCGCAGAGAAAGGTACCGAACCGGGATTCCGGGCGTTACCGTCACAGCCCGGCGGGTGATAGTTGGGAAAGGGCCAATGGACAAAAAAGGCATCTACATAGTCCAGTCTAAGATCCCGAAGCGTTTTAGCCAAGGAGAGTAATACGTCTCCTTTCCCGTGCATATCGTTCCAAACCTTGGAGGTGACGAATAATTCTTCCCGCCTTACCACTCCGGATTTGAAAGATTCCTCAAACGCTTTTCCGATGACGTCTTCATTATTGTAGACCGAAGCGCAGTCGAAAAGCCTGTAGCCCAGCCGTATCGCGCCGCCAACAGCGGTTGAGACTTCATCAGGACCATAACGGTCGGAGCCAAAGGTCCCCATACCAATACAAGGAATTTTTGATCCTGATGGCAACGTACGAGAAGGAATCCGAGCAGGATCGACTCTTTCCGCCACTAGTGTAACTCCTCGTCAAAGCAAACCGCCACTTTGCCGCATTTCCCGCTAGACATCAGTCTGAACGCCTCATCCGCTTTTTCCAGAGGGAAACGGTGGGTCACCAGGACATCGGGATGCAGATTCCACCGGACCAGCTCTTCCACAAGGTTTTCCATGAGCCAGATACTCGTTACCCAGGAACCGTAGACGGTCTTTTGCGGGTGGATTAT
>JAITHW010000049.1 GCA_031279815.1 Treponema sp.
TGATTCATGGTTAAAGGATTCAACCAGAAACAAAACACAAAGACCAGCCAAAAGAACAACCGCTATATCATTTATGCGCCCTCCGGGACTGCCGAAAATTATGGCCCATACCATTTGCAAAATAGATAAAGCAAATATTACCGCCCAAAAAGGCAGATTTGGAAATACGGCGGAGATGGCGCCTCCTGCCTGTACAACCATAATGATAATCCAGCCGATCAACTGTACCAGATTGCACAATGCGACAAGTTTTCCGCCGTTTTTTCCGAAAGAAAAAGCCACGCTGTCCATGGCGTTCATTTTCCGGCAATAAGAAACATACGCGCCGCCTGCAAAAAGCGCCGTTCCGATTAAATGCCCAATAATTATTACTATAAACCCCTTGACAAAGCCCAGGGGGGCAAGCAGACCTCCGGTAAATATTTCTGAAACAGAAATTGCCGCCCCAACCCATAGTAAAAATATGCTGCTTTTTTTCACAATCACCTCTTATAAAATAACTGAAATTTATTATACTACAAATATTTTTTCAGTCAATACATTTTAATATTTTGAAGAAATTCTTCTGTTTATTTTAGCACCAAGTCAACAAAAAATGGCGCATAACAGGATTGTATATGCTTGGTTGTTGTTTACACAATAATTACAAAGCCTGACAGCGGCTTGGGCGGATAAAAACCGCATCAAACATCGCCCGAAGGTTCGGTAAGATATGTACATACACTCGCTTCTCATTTCCCCCCTTTACGTGCAAAACGATCCGGAGTACACTCGGTTTTATGGAACGCATCTTATCCCACTTTTTTACCTCTGAAACTGCAAAAAAGGCCGGATATATTATTGAAACGAGACCTCTTCCTCAGTTTTCCATGGATCCCCCGGTTACCGGATTAACATTCGACTCCCGAAAGGCAGAACCCGGCAATCTTTATTTTGCCCTTCCCGGACTCCATTATGATGGCCATGCTTTTGTACCTGAAGCTGTTAAACGCGGAGCATCAGTCGTTATCCACCAGGATGAATTGGCTTGTTATCAGCCCGGCATCGTGTATATCAAGGTGAAGGACGCCAGGTTTGCCATGAGTCCTGTGGCGGATGCTTTTTACGGCTTTCCCTCCAAATATCTGTCCGTGATCGGGGTAACCGGGACCGAAGGGAAAAGTACCACCGTATACCTCATATATCAGCTTCTAAAACTTGCAGGAAAACCCGCTGGGTTTATTTCCACCGTACAGTTTGACGACGGAAGCGGTGAACAGCGGAACCCGGAACATCAGACCACCCCTGAAGCAACGAGGACTCATCAGCTCCTCGCTCGGATGCGGGAGCAGGGCGCCGAATATGCGGTTCTGGAGGCCAGCTCCCACGGATTATCGGGGAAGACCAACCGCTTGGGAGATGTGGCCTTTGATGTGGGGGTAATGACTAATGTAACCCATGAACATCTGGAATTCCACGGGAACTGGGAACAGTACCGGGATGATAAAGCCAATCTGTTTCGGGCGCTGGATCGCTGCGCCCATGAAAAATTAACCCGGGGACCGGATTCCGCAAACCTTAAAAAGAGGGTTCCTTGTTTCGGGGTAATCAATGGGGATGATCCCAGCGCGGCTTATTTTGCATCCGCCACCACCCATATAAGCTATACCTACAGCACCCGCGGCGCGGACGCGGATCTGAGGCTTCAAAAAATCGAAGGCTCTATGGCGGGGAATTGGTATGAAGCGATCATCCGTAAAACTAATGAGGCCGTTGATATACGGGATCAGCTTCCGGGGGCCTTCAATGCGGGGAATGTCCTCGCGGGCCTGCTCACAGTATCGCGCCTTCTCTCCGCGCCGGTTACGGAACTTATCCCTCTGGTACGCCGCCTCAAACCGGTTCGAGGCCGCATGACCGCGGTTCGGCGGGGACAGCCTTTTGAGGTTCTGGTGGATTTTGCCCACACCCCCTCATCCTTTAAGGCCGTCTTTCCGGCTCTGGCAAAACAGGCGCGGAAAAACCGCGCCAGAATCATCAGCCTTTTCGGTTCCGCAGGAGATCGGGACACCCAAAAACGGAGCGAACAGGGACGGATCGCCGCGGAATGGTCGGATGTGATCATATTGACCGATGAAGATCCTAGAAGCGAAGACCCTTTGGAGATATTGGAACAGATTGCAGAGGGTATCCCTAAGGGAAAACGGGGGGAGGATCTGTTTCTCATTCCTAACCGGCCCGCGGCAATCAGGACCGCTTTTACCCTGGCCCGTCCCAAAGATGCGGTGCTGCTTCTGGGAAAGGGGCATGAAAATTCAATTATCTATGCAAGCGAAACCAAACCCTACGATGAGATCGGGGAAGCCGAAAAAGCCCTGGCGGAATTGGGGTATTCTTTATGAAATCTCCGGATGCCGTGGACGCGGTGCTCATGGCTTCAGGTTTCTCAAAACGCTTTGGAAACGCGGATAAGCTCCTGATCCCTTTCCAAGGCAGACCCCTTGCCCGCCATACCCTTGAGCTGGCCTGCGGCTTATCCTGTTTTCACCGTATTTTTTTCATTGCCGCAACAGACGCGGTAAGCGCCCTTGCCCGGGATATGCCGGTTAGGATCCTCAAGAATGAACGGCCTGAGCGCGGGCAACGTGAAAGTATCCGGCTGGGGGCCCTTGCCTCAAGCGCGGATTACTATCTGTTTTTTCCCTGCGATCAACCCGGGCTCGACCGGGATACGGTACTCAGGCTGCTGGAAGCCCGTAAGCCGGGCTGCATTGTCCAGCCTGCTTTTCAGGGCGTTCCCGGCAGTCCGGCGCTGTTTTCCAACGCCTTCAGGGACGAACTTCTCTCCCTCGCTCCCGGAGAACATGGCCGGGATATTAAACGCCGGCATCCTAAGTCTCTCATCACGGTAGAACTCAAGCGCCGCGGGCCTCTCCTTGATATTGACAATCCCGATATGCTGGAAAACCTTCTCACAGGCGCTCTGTGATTACAAACCGGTGATCCCCCAATAGCGCGGGATCGGAACAGGGTTTCCCGTTCAGCACATCCGCTAAACCTTCGATCATAGGCAGAGTAAGCGCCCCCGCCGCTCATCATGGCAAGGCTCCGCAAAGGCATCTCCAAGAGACGGTGTTACGGTCCATAGGCCCATGAAGGTACTGCCGATTGAGAGGCGGTTTCCGTGCATAGAGAACTTCAAATTGCCGCGGGGAGATTCATTCTATATTCTTGTTCAATTTTATATTTACTGACATCAAAATAATGTAATATAGTCAATCTACTTAAGAAGGTTGAAGCTCAATTTTAGCTTCCTACCGTGAAATAGGCGAATGCTCGAAAAGGCCCACAGATTACACGGATTTTCACGGATTTCAGTTACCCAGAACCGGTACAATCCGTGTTAATCCGTGAAATCTGTGGACCCATGAAGTTATTCTTAAAGGGAACAACTATAACTATATTTGAATTATCAATTTCAAAGCCATTTATATTTTCAGTAGAACAGTCTCATGGTTTTGATTCAATATTCGGTGCGGGTATGGGCCGGTTTTTTTGGTGATTAGAATCACCGCTTTTCATTCAGCCCCGGCAGGCGCTTGACAGGTATGTATGATCGATAATAGGGTATACCAAGAAAATAAAATGAAAAAAGGATACGAACAAACCTATGATTGGGTAATAACCTTATTAAAAGACTGCGACTTTGATGAATCTTCAAAACGGCTTAAACTGGAGCGCCTTGGGCAGGCAATCGCGGTCAATTTCCTTGGGCGGACCTACAGGATTACCAAAGACGCCGTAGAGCTTGCGGGAGAAACCATTGCCTGGTCCTCTAAAAGCGAAGGTTACGATTATAATCTAAAGAGCGTTTTAGGGTATTATGTGTTGTCCGAAGCGGATCTGGAGCCGGAAAATGATTTTTGCGGCATCGGCTATTTTTCCCACGGCATATTCATCCGGCAGAATTGGGTGAAGAATACGCTTGGCGAGGTTTTCGGGAATGATTATCACAAATTCCGCATGACCGCGGAAAAACTCGGCATGATATTTGAAGGCGAAAAGTCAAGCGGGCAGTATAGCTGGCGCTATACATTGCTGCCTAAAATTCCCGTAAAAATTGTGTATTACGAAGGGGATGATGAATTCCCCACAAAGCTGCAAATATTGTTTGATAAAACCGCCATACGTTTCTATAAGTTTGAGCCTTTAGCCGTTTTATACGGGTGTTTTAGCGAGGGCCTTGCCGCGGTGGGCAAAACCGTATAACCCTTAGCAAAAAGCATCCGTTACCGTATGCTTTTTGTGAGCATGATGCCGCCGGCACTCCGGCCTGCCGGCGGTTTAAAACCGCGCTTTGAATTGAGGGCAATATGCTTCAATCAGGAAATGGAATCCCCTGTCCGAAAGGGATTAAACGTAATTCCCTGATCATAGACATCCACCCCTTCAGTTTTCTTGAGCCCATAGACGGCCAGATAAGTGAGCGGGGTCATAAGCGCTTCTATAAGACACTTGAAAAGATAGTTGGTAAACACCAGAGTTATAAAGAGATCCCAGGGAAACACGCCGGTAAGAGCGGCGACCGCCACAAAGACCAGGCTGTCCAGCAGTTCCCCCACCAGGGTACTCCCGATGGTTCTCACCCAGAGAAGCCGCCCTTTCATCATGACTTTCATGCGGGACAGCACTATGGAGTTGGAGAATTCCCCCGCCAAATATCCCAGCAGGCTTGCCAAAGCAATGCCGCCGGTACTTATACCCCCAAGAATAGCGTCGTATGCGCCGCCGCCTGCCGAGGATTCCCAGGACGCCTCCCCGGGGAGGCTTGTGAGTAGGAAAAAGATCAGAGCGGTTAAGGCTAATGCCGCAAAGCCTGCCCAGATAACCCGCCGGGACGCCCTGAAACCGTATACTTCGGTGAGAATGTCTCCAAACACATAGGACAGAGGGAAGACAAGGGTACCGCCGTCAAAAGCCAGGGGAATCCCAAATAGAGAAAAGCCCAAATCTATGATCTTTGCCGAAGACGCTACATTACTTACGATGAGAATGGTTACAAAAAAAGCCATTACCACATCCAGATAACGAAAATGCCGGGAAGAAGGCATAACAACTCCTTGTTTTGTTAAAGCGGGTAGCTTGGATACCGCTTTCTCCTCAGAAGATACGCAGATTTTCACTGTCCGTGAAAATCTGCGTACTCCGGGAGGATTTTTACCTATTGCCTGTTGCCTCTATTACGCCCACTTGATAAAGCCGGACCGGTAGGGGTGAACCAGGGCTTCGTGTTTGGGGAGAATCCGCACCGTATGACCCTGGGAGCCGGTATCCGCGCATTCTATCCTTACCTGATACTGGTAGGCGTTTTCCTCACGACCGATCACTTTCATCTCTGCCCGCCGGGCCTGCACAATGAACCCGCTCTGATTCGATACCGCGCCGTGGTACAGTTCGACCAGCAGGTCCTCCGGCGCAAGAGAACCGAGCTCAATGCACGCGGTAACCGTGAGGAAATCTCCCCGCTGCATCACCGGTTTGGCATTGGAATCCAGTTTTATAATCTTGAGGCTATTCCAGGCTTGCTGGAGTTTTGTAAAGTAAGCGGCTAAAGCCTTGGATTCTACAAAATCATCCTTAGATATCCGGCGATAGTTCTTTAAAGCCGGGAAGTAAAATTGATTGGAATAGTCCATGAGCATACGGTGACTGGACATGGATTTTCCGATTTCCCGCATGGAAGCCTTCATCCGCCGGATCCACTCCCGCGGCAGCCCGTCCCGTCCCCGCTGATAGAAGAGGGGGATAATATCCCGTTCCAGCAGATCATAGAGGGCCTTGCTCTCTATATCGTCTTGGAGGTTCGTATCCGAATACTGTTCCCCCTGCCCGATAGCCCAGCCCACATCGGGATTATACGCTTCATCCCACCAGCCGTCCAGAATCGAGCAGTTCAAAACCCCGTTCATAGCCGCCTTCATCCCGCTGGTGCCGGAAGCCTCCATAGGCCGCCGGGGGGTGTTGAGCCACACGTCCGCCCCGCTGGTGAGATACCGCGCCACCGTCATATCGTAGTTTTCAATGAACACAATACGGCTGGTAACGTCATATTTTTCCGCAAAGTGGATAATGTCCCGGATGAGGTCTTTTCCGGGCATATCCATAGGATGAGCTTTTCCGGCGAATATAAGCTGAACAGGCCGTTCGGTATCCCTGATGAGACTGAGCAGCCGTTCCGGGTCCCGGAGCAACAAGTTTCCCCGCTTATATGTGGCAAACCGCCGCGCAAAGGCCAAAGTAAAAGCATACGGAGAAAGCGCATCCTCCGCCTGCTGAATCCGCCGCTCCACCGCGCCGGTCCGGGTATAATGCAGCCTGATCCGTTCCCGGGCAAAGGCCACCAGCCGTTCCCGCCTGCGTTCATGGGTGCGCCAGAGTTCCTCATCGGAAATCCGGTTCATCCGGTCCCAAACCTCCAGATCCGTCGGTTCTTCCTCAAAATGAGGCCCCAAATACCGGTCCAGCAATTCGGTCATATTGTTTGAGACCCAGGTACGGGGGTGCACCCCATTGGTTACATGGCCTATGGGCACCTCTTCCAAGGGGAGGCCGGGCCAAAGCCCTTTCCACATCTCTCTGGACACCACCCCGTGCAATTTAGCCACGCCGTTGGCATAAGCCGCCATCTTCAGGGCTAATACGGTCATGCAGAAAGTTTCCTGTTCGTCATCAGGATTGATCCGGCCAAGACCGAGAAATTCATTCCAGGAAACGCCTAAAACAGAAGTCCAGGAATGGAAGTATTTTTCTATCAAACCGATTTCAAAACGCTCATTCCCCGCGGGAACAGGAGTGTGGGTGGTAAAAATATTGGTAGGCCATACCGCTTCTTTAGCCTCTTCAAAGGTGAAGCCCTTTTCCTGAATAAGCTCCCGAATCCGTTCCAGCCCCAGAAACGCCGCGTGACCTTCGTTCATGTGGGTAGCCGCGGGATTAATGCCCATGGCCCGAAGCGCCCGGATACCTCCGATACCCAAGAGGATTTCCTGCTGCATCCGGGTTTCTTTATCCCCGCCGTAGAGAGCCGCGGTGATATTCCGTATATCCCCGTCGTTTTCCTCAATATTGGTGTCCAACAGATAGAGAGAACTGCGGCCTACTTTGACTTCCCAGATCTGGGCAACCGCAATTTTACCTGCCAAATCCACGGAAATCTTCAAAGGAACCCCTTCTCTATCGGTTTTCCGTTCCACCGGCATATTATACCAGTCGTTTTCCGGGTAACTTTCCTGTTGAAACCCGTCGGCATTGAGGACCTGTTTAAAGTAG
>JAITHW010000056.1 GCA_031279815.1 Treponema sp.
TTTTCCCAAACAGTAAAAAAAACACGGCTAATTCCATCTGTTAAATTTGTTCGTACTTCCCATAAATTATTGTCCAACTTGCGGACTAATGGATATCCAATAGGCCATCCCCATTCTATCGCGGCAATATCACCGCCAATAGATTTTTTGTTTTCGGCCGTCTGGTTTTTTAGCCATTCCCGAACCGGCTCCTTGCCGGAAGATGCCCTAAAAAACCTCGCTAAAATTACCTTTGAATCCACTGTTTATAACAGTATCATTATTGGTACGGTATGTCAAGTTTGATAAATCTCAGAAAACAATTGCACATAACTAATATATTGGATAATAATTTAAAAGAAAAAAGTAAAACATGAAATTTCGCGAATAGAAAAATAATTAATTGTAACTGCCCCAACTGTGCTTGCCGCCGCCGGTTACATAGCAAAATAAGTCCACGGATTACACGGATTTTCACGGATTAGAAAAGGGTTTTGTTGCCGGAAATCAGTGGTAATCCGTGCAATCCGTGGACCATTTGATTATACCATGTAACCGGCGCCCCCCGATTGGTTCATTTAGAAAAGTTAAAGCGGCTGCCGTCGCGAGTCCTGCTTTAACGCTCGTTTTTCCAGAATGGTTTCGGCAATTTCGGCGAATCCCTCGCCGCATTCTTTTGAAGCAGCGAATGAAGGAAAATGCCGTATCAGGCCCCCGTACCGGCGGATGTTGGCTACCCCGCAGGCCAAAGGAAAACGGGCAAACATGGGTTCGTCATTGGGAGAATCTCCCACAAAGATCACGTCCCGATCCCTGATCCCCGCTTTCCAGCCGAACCGGTTGGCCAGGAACTGCTCGGTCATGGAGAGCTTGTTATACATTCCCATCCAGATATTCACATGAATAGACGAAACCTTTGCCGCGGCCCCCTCTTCTATAGCTATGGCCTTAACCCTCTGGGCCGCCTCTAAAGGCAAAACCGGGTCCTCTTCGGCAAAATCCAAGGCCACATCAAAAAGCCGGGTAAACTGGTCTTTAGCCGCCCGTAAGCCAGGTATCTCCTCCAAAGCCCGTTCGGTGATCCGCTTCAGAACCGGATGATCGTTCCGTACCGCTTTGGGATGATACTCGGCTTTAAGAACCGGAAGACCCCGGCCGTGAGGCTCCTCCCAAAACGCCAAGGCTCCGTTCTCTCCTATCACTCCGTCAACAGGCCACTCCCGTGCAATGAGGTCGCACCATCCCGCGGACCGTCCGGTTACGGGGATCACCTTAAGCCCCGCTTCTTTCAGGTTCCACAGCGCTTTATAAGAGGAAGCCGGCAGCTTTCCCTCTTTGGTGAGGGTATCGTCGATATCCATGAGCACAAAACGGATCCCCCCGGCATCTTCTCTTGTCATATCTTGAATAGGCTTCATAAGCTGCGGTTACGGACGTCCTGTTCGCCGAATACCGCCGCGGTAAAGGTATAGAGTCTGGCGCCCGGCTCATCGTAGGAATGGGGGGGAAGCCCTGCTTTGACGCAAATGTAGTCCAGATAGGCATCCAGGTCCCAGCCCTGTTCCGCCGGAACCTGGGGCAGCAATACCCCTGAGCGTCCCCGATGGATGAGGTAGAGGCCGTGCATCCCGACCCGGACCGAACGGGGATCCGGGCAGAGTTCCAAAGGGGAAAGCGCGGAGATTTCTATGCAGCACCGTTCGAATTCTTCCTTGGTAAGAGAGGGAAACCGCGGGTCTCCAAAGGCCGCTTCCGAGGCCATGGTGCGGACCGTTTTTTCCAGCGCTTCCGACGCGATCATCCTGCCGATACAGCCCCGGAGCTGCTTCCCGATATGCAGGGTAACGAAAGCGCCGCAGGACTGATCAAGGGCCGAGGTTTTTGTTGCCCCAGGGCTTTCGCGAGCCTTGTCCCGGGGATAGACCGGAGGCCTCCCGTCCAGTCTTGCCGCGATGCTTTCCCTGGCATCGTACAGTAAGGCGTTTTGTTCTTCTTGGGTAATGGTGAAATTCATAAGGTTAAGTATACACCTTGGCATTGTTTTTTACAAAGGGCCCGGTAAAACCCAAGCCTAAAGGCTTGGGCAGCGGGCATGGAAACAATAGGCGTCTCTCACGCCGCGGAAGGTCAAAAAATAGAACGCGCCGCCCGGAAACCGATATAATATGACCGCGCGTCATGGGCCGCCCGAATCCGGTTGGCTGAACGCAGGAACCGGGCTTCGCTGTACCAGCTCCCGCCCCGGATCACCGCGTCGGCAAGCATAGAGCCGTCCATGCCCCCGATATTGTAGGGATTATACTGATCCCAGCACCATTCATAGACGTTCCCATGCATATCATACAGGCCCCAAGGATTGGGGGCAAAGGCCCCTGCCTCCATGGTCTTCTGCCGGTAGATTCCCTTGGAGGCTTTGTTATAGGGATAATTCCCGTCGTAATTCACTTGACCGGTAGTGATGGCATCCCCCGTGCTGAAAGCCGTAACGGTCCCCGCGCGGCACGCGTATTCCCATTCCGCTTCTGTGGGCAAGCGATAGCCGTCCGCGCTGTGATCCCAAACTATCTCTTCTTCATGGATCGTGTATACCGGGGTCAACCCTTCCTTGATGCTTCGGGCGTTGCAGTACACCACCGCGTCGAACCAGCTCACCTGCTCCACCGGCAGGTTCGGCCCTTTAAAATGGCTCGGGTTCGTCCCCATCACCGCCTCATATTCCTCTTGGGTTATCTCATATTTTCCTATGTAGAAAGCGCCCAGGGCCACCTGATGCGGTACTTCGTCCCTGTCTCTGGAGACTTCCGAAGCGGGGCTTCCCATCATAAAGGTTCCCCCTTCTATGCGGATAAAGTTTTTCATAGTATCCGGTACCGCGTTCCTCGCGGGCGGCTCTATTGCGGTACCGGGTCTTATAAGCGGCTCTTCCTGTACCGGCATGACCCAGGGCTTCCGGGCTACCGCTATATCTTCCTTGACGTTCAAAAGCCGGTATGCAAGCTGCGCGAGGAGGCTGAACTCTTCCGGGATGTTCCGGTACTCCATGTCTCCTTCACCGATAAAACTCCCCTCTTCGGTCTGCACGATCCCGGTCCTGAACAGATTGGCGGTTCCCATATTCAGGATATCCCCGGTCAGAATATACTGAGATTTGGTTGCCCTTCCCATATCCCGGATGATTACCGGATCGATAATGCCGGAATAGGGTGTTTGCGGCTCGGCTATACGGGTTTCAAGGGATAAGTCCCAGGGAAATACCGTATATTTCCTGCTGTTCGCTATTTCAATGGTCATGGCTTGCGCCAATAGGAGGGCTTCCTCTCTATTTAAGGCGGCGTATACCGGCATAACCGTCAATTTGGGCGCGTTCGGATCCGGCTGAATACCGGTTTTCAGCCGCTTTACTATATCCGTCAGCAGGGGGCGCAGCTCCCGTATTGCTTGATACTGCCGGTAATCTCCGGCCAAAAGCTGGAGGTTATCCGTATTTATCAGGGAGATAAGGGCCATATTGGTGTTTCTTACTCTTTTGGTATAGACCGTTATTACCAAGCCCGAATTAAACCGGCTCCGCACCGCCTCCCCGGGGATCGGACGGGAAGGATTAGACAGGATCTCCCCGATGATACCGTTGAAACTGCCGGCAAGGGGGATCACGGTAAAGGCATTGCGGATATCTTCATGGTTGGCCAGCAATACCGTAAGGGTTTCTTCGTCGCCGCCCTTTTCACCGGTCAAAGGCAGCACTGTAAGGGCCGGCTTTGTCTGGGCATAGACGCTCAGGGACAGGGAAAAGCTCAGGCAGCACGCAAGCGATACAACCCGGAATAACCTTTTCATTACTTATTTCTCCTCGCTTTCTGTAGGAAATATCTCAAGAAAACTATGCACCGGAACGGCGTTTTTTTCAAGTATTTTCTCTATGATATTCGGTCTGCACAGCGGTACGGCTAAAGACCCGTATTATTGACAGCTAAATATCTTTTTATAGAATATATAGTATGTTGCGAAACATATCTATAAGTAAACGAATAGGCATCGTTATCTTTCTATTGTTTTTTTCAATCCTGATTCTTATTACAACGGTCTTTTATATCGTAAACAAGATGAAAAATCTCAGCATCGCCAATACCGAAGAAATGATGTTCGAGGGTCAAAAGGAAAAAATAAAGCTCGGCACCCAAACTATCGCCTTTGTTCTGGGTAAAGCCCTGGAGGGAGTTGCCGAAACTGATCGGCAGCAGGCGATTATCGGCAGATATATCAATGATTTCCGGTTTGAGAAGGACCGATCCGGCTATTACTTTGTGTATCGGGGAACGGTCATCTTTGTCCATCCGGTGCTGCCTAACCGGGCGGGGGAAGATTTGGGGCAAACCGCGGATGCCGGCGGGGTGTACTATGTCCGGGATTTATACTATGCGGCTCAACAGGGAGGCGGTTTCGTTTCCTTTATATTCCCCAAACCCCAGGCGGACGGTTCCCTCGTCAATACCCCTAAACTGGCGTATGTGGAAATGATTCCCGGTACGGACCTCTGGATATCTACGGGGATTTATATTGATAATATCGAGACCTACAAAACCGCTATAGAAGACCATATCAACAATTCGGTCATAGGGTATGTGGTTGCCAGCATCGGTTTCCTCATAGCCTTCCTGGTCTTGATCGTGATTCCCCTCTGTGTATTTACCGTGAAATCCATCCTCGCCCCCCTGCGGGAAACGGTGCATGTGGCGGAACAAATGGCCCAGGGCAATCTCGGCATCAGCGTTTCAGTTACCGGAAATGATGAGATTACGGTTTTACAAAATACGTTCATCCACATGGCCGGGCATCTCCGTAAAGCTATGGATGATCTACAGGCGCATTTTTCAAAGACCATGGAGCATAGTACCCGGCTCAATAAGGTGGTGGTGGAATCCTTCGACGCTATGGAACTGATAATCGGTAATGTGGATACCATGAACGGGAAGGTCAGCGACCAGATGGAATCGGTACGAGCGGTCTCGTCTTCAGCGGCGGATATCGTCGGCCTGACCGATTCCTTTGAACAGACCGTGCATACCCAAGTAGAATGTATCGCGGACTCTTCCAAGGTCATAGAACAGATGGCCGACGCGATTGCATCCATCCGCTCGATAGTCGAGGTCACCATGAAAACCACGGATACCCTTACCAAGTCTTCGGAGACGGGACACTGGATGCTGCTCAAACTGGCGGAGGAATTGAAAACCATGGAGCAGCGGTTCGGGGAATTGCAAAGCGCGAACAAGACCATCGCGGACATTGCCGCGCAGACCAATATTCTTGCGATGAACGCGGCGATAGAGGCGGCCCGTGCGGGGGAATCAGGGAAGGGCTTTGCGGTGGTGGCCCTGGAGATCCGCAAACTTGCGGAACTGTCCGGGAAAGAGTCGGAGTCCATTTCCGCTGAGATCAAGAAAATGGAGCAGGTTATTGAACAGATAGGTACGGTTGCAGGGGAAACCGTGGGAGCCATGGGGACCATATTCACAGAGATAAAGACCATGAGTTCCTCTTTTGCGGTGGTGAACCGGGCCGTGGAAGAGCAAACCCGCGGGAGCGCCCGGATGGTTACCGCTTTAAAGACCGTGCAGGACATGACCGTGCAGGTTCAGAACGGCGCTGTACATATACACCGGGAGACCAATATCATACATCAAGAGATGGGCAAACTGGAACGGATTTCCCAGGAGGTAACCGGGAGCGTTCATACCATGCGGGTTGCCGGCGAAAGTATCGCCGCGTTTCTGGAAAACGCTAAAGAAGTTGCCATAGCGGGGATGGCTTCAAAGACAAGCTGACCGCGGAGCTTTCAAGAGACGGCTCTGAGCCGTCTATAATAAATTCGAAGCTTTTGATTGATATTATTGGGTGAAAATCAGGGCAAAAGCATTTAACTTTTGAAGGGTATAAAAAGCCCGCAGATCAACAGGGATTTGGGTACATAGCGCCGGAAAAGGTCTATAGTAACCGTCGGTTCCTTAAAATATTCTCCTTATCCGCGCTATTCAATTGCTTATATCCTTTTTAACCCGTGAAATTAATCCGTGAAAATCCGTGTAATCTGCGGACCCGTGTTTAAATGCTTTTGCCCTGGGGTGAAAATAATGTTCTATTGACTTTACCTGTGATACGGCGGATACTTAACCAAGAACAGCATAATTCCCAAGTTATGCCTGATCAAAGTATACCGTAAGAGAGGTCTGCTATGATAAAGCGTAAAAAATCTTCCTTGGCCGCGAAGTTTACCGCTATTTGTCTTACGATAATCCTGCTCACCGGCGTGTCCCTGGCCCTTATTTTTTCCCTCAGCCTCCGCGCCGTCACCCGCCGCCGGATAGAAGCCCATACCGGCGAAACCCTCAGCAGAATCCGGGAATCCGTAACCGGTAAATT
>JAITHW010000065.1 GCA_031279815.1 Treponema sp.
GCTGGACAAAGCCCGCCGGCTTTGGAAGAACTGTGAGCATACGCTCCGTCAGTCTTGCCAAATACTCCTGTTCGCTTTAATTGCTATTCTTATTAGAAGATTTTGAACAGGCTCTTAGATCGTACCGTTTTTTCGGTAAAAGGTTTAAACCGGACCCGTTTTAGATAATCTTGAATTTCAATATCTTCTAAGCCGGACAGGATGGCCTTACCTGCGGCCGTACAGTAAAGTGGAATCGGCTGGCTCACGGTTGTTGATATACGCATAACATGAAGACTCTCTTTTTTTTCAATAAAAATTGCATTGTCTCCGTCACGAACCGCAAGATTTACCGTTTCTTTTGTGTTATATAGTAATTGATTTATGTAGAGAGTACAAATATTCCGCAGGTCGTGTTTGACATTTTCACTCAGCCGGAGCAAACCGAATCCAAGTCTCAATTTTCCAGACCGCTCATCTGCCTGTAGTAATTTCTCATTTCGCAGGGTATTGATCAGGCCGAAGGCGGTACTTTTATTAAGTCCGACCAAGGCACTGATCTCAGTAACCCCAAGTTCCTCGTGGTTTTCAAAACACCGTAAAATAGCGATAGCCCGTTCAACCGATTGAATCATTTTATACCTGGAGCTGTTTCAAAGCCTCCGACCTTGAAACAGTAGTCTTAGATTTAGGGAAACCCTGGCTTTTAACCGGTTTTTCCAAAACTAGTTTCAAAACTAGCCGATTTTTATAAAAACCCCTAAGTATATTATACATAAAGTTTGACGTTAGTCTATCTGAAGACCCTTGAAGAGAGGATCTGGGGAACTTTACCATGTCCCCCACCTTGGCCAACCCTGAGATCCGACCGAAAGTTTAACCGCATCCGGACATCTTTGGAAATTACAATCCGGTGATTACAAAGCTTTTAGAGAAACCATAGGTCTTCCGAAACGTCCACCTTATTCGATACCGTAACTGGCAATTGTTTTCTTCTATCCTCATCAGATACTGTTTTCCCATTAAGCGTTTATCTTAGGAATATGCCGTTAGCAAACACTCACTCACTTAAAATTCTTAATAATTACAATATTATAATTAAATATAAATAAATATAATAAAACGATGCGGGATTGTCAATAAGGTATGATAAATCCATGAATAAAACAACGCGAATTTTCGGGATAAAGGTTACGCTCATCGCGAAGCATAAGCAGATAGGTATAAGGTTACTATAATTTTCGTGTGATGTTATGTAATTTTTTTGCTTATTATTTTTTATATTATTAGGTAGTATGCATATTCTAAGATTATGTTCCGCTTTTTTTATACCAATCGTGCTGTTTCCCGGGGTGTTCGGGTGCGCCAAAGAGCGGAATGCCGCGCCTCGGTCGGCTTCATCCAAGCCGATCATTGCGGTAAGCATCCTGCCCCAAGCATGGTTCGTTACCCGCATTGCAGGCGATCGGGTACGGACACTGGTGCTGATCGGTCCGGGACAAAACCCCCATAGCTATGAACCGGCTCCCAAACAAATGGCCGGTCTTGCGGCGGCCCGGGTCTGGGTGCTTTCAGGTACGGAATTTGAGATAAGCCTCACGCCTAAAATCAGGGCTTTGTTTCCGGGGCTTTCCATTATTGATGGGACCGAAGGGGTCGATTTCAGGTTTCTCGAAGCTCATGAGGAGGATGAAGCCCGTGAAGATCATACCGGTACTATAGACCGGCATACCTGGCTCGGGTCCAAGCCTGCAAAAATCATGGCCTCCCATATCCGCTCCGCGCTGTCCGAGGCGGATAACGAAGGCGTGGCGTTTTACCGGGAACAATACGGCGCATTGGTAAAGGAGATTGATGAAGAATTCGACGCGCTCAGGCAGGAACTTGCTCCCCTGAAGGGGAAAACCGTTTTTGTGTATCACCCCGGTTTCGGCTATTTCCTGGATGAATTCGGCATAATCCAGCGGGCAATAGAGGCGGGCGGCAAAGAGCCAGGTCCCAGGGATTTGAGCGACCTTATTGAACAAGCCAAACAGGAAGGCGTTCCGGCGATTTTTGTACAAGCCCAGTTTCCTGCGGAATCAGCACGAACCGCCGCGGCCGCGGCGGGCGCGGAGTTGGTTCCTCTGGACCCGCTTTCCCCGGAGTGGCTCGACAATATCCGCCTTATGGGGCAAGCCCTAAAAAAAGCCAGCGCCGGCATTCAGGAGGCCGTACCATGAACAATCCGATTCATCCTGTTGAACGGCATATTGCGCTCAAATTTGACCGGGTATCCTTTTCTTACGGCACGGCGCGGGTTTTGGAAAAGGTGAGTTTTCATGTTCATCAGGGAGAATGTGTTGCCCTGGCAGGTCCCAATGGTTCGGGGAAAACCACGGCCCTCAAACTGCTTTTAGGTCTTGAACGGCCTGATGAGGGAAGAATCGAACTCTTCGGCGCGGAGCTTTCCCGGGGATTACACCGGGTCGGTTATGTGCCCCAGCAGGCGGTCTTTGACCAGGCGTTTCCTATTCCGGTGCGGGAAGTGGTTAAGATGGGACGGCTGCACTCCCTTTCCCGAAAATACGGCCCCCGGGACCGGGCCGCGGTAGAAACCGCGCTGGAACAGGCGGGAATCGCGGATTTGGCGGAGCGTCCCTATAGGAGCCTCTCAGGAGGGCAACGCAGGCGGGTTCTGGTTGCCAGAGCCTTGGCGACCGGACCGCAGCTTCTGGTCTTGGATGAGCCTACCGCCAATATGGATGCGGAAAGCGAGGATCGCCTCTTTAAGACCTTGGGAAACCTGAAAGGCGCCGCCACGATTCTCATCGTTACCCATGATCAGGACTTTGTATCGTCCCTTGTTGATCGGGTTCTGTGTCTGGGAACAAGAACCTGTAGGGAATACGGTATTGTTCAGCACCGGATAGCCGCAGGCGGTTCCGGGGATTCCCGTTCCAGGGTTATCCACGGGAATAGTATTCCGGGGGATCGGTGCTATGAAGGAGAAGACCCCCTATGAGCATCGTTCAAGCCTTCCTCAGTCCCGGCTTTCCCTTTATCAGAAACGCCTTTTTCGCAGGGCTTTTGTCCTCGGTGCTGTTTGGGGTTCTGGGGTCCGTCGTAACCGTCCGGCGTATCGCAAGCCTGGCCGGAGCGATCTCCCACGCGGTGCTGGGAGGCATAGGCATGGCCCTTTACCTGCAAGCAACCGCGATTCCCGGTTTCCCTCCTATAGCGGGAGCCCTGATCTTCGCGGTCCTGTCGGGGATCATCATCGGTTTAGTATCTCTCAAGGCGAAACAGCGGGAAGACACAGTGATCAACGGTATCTGGGCAATCGGCATGAGCCTTGGGGTCTTATTCATGGCAAAAACCCCCGGTTATACGGACCCTTCGGTCTACCTTTTCGGGAACATTCTCCTGATTTCAAACCGCGATCTCCTCCTCATGGCCGTCCTGGATATCCTCGTTCTGGCCCTTTCCTGGCGGTTTTACCCGCAGATTGAGGCAAGCGCCTTTGATGAAGAATTCGCCCGGGTTCGGAGGGTTCCCGCACAGGGGGTCTTTCTTGGGATCCTCATAATCACCGCTGTTGCCATCGTCTTGCTCCAAACCTTCGTGGGGGTGGTTATGGTTATCGCTATGCTCACCTTGCCCGCAGGAACCGCAGGCGGCGCGGCCCGGAATCTTGGGGAAATGATGGCGGCGAGCAGTGTCTTGGCCGCGCTGTTTTCCACAGGCGGCCTCATCCTGGGCTGGACCCTGGACGCGCCCGTAGGGGCCATGACCGTCAGTATCGCGGGAACACTCTTTATCGGCGTATCCGCGGCGCGGTTTTTACTGAAGCGGCGCTGAGACCATAGGGAACTGCGGATTAATTCAAATTTATCAAAAGAGGGCCGCGGAACATGGTAAATGGTTACACGGAAAATCCGTACAATCTGCGGAATTTGTCTGAATTACCTGTCCACCGGGGTTAGGGCGTACGATTGGGACGATGCCGAAGAGGTACAGCCGTTAAATACGGCGGCTCCCAGCTCGGGCGGGGTAAAACAAAGAGCCGTTTCCGCGGCTTCAGCGGCTGTCCGGGCAAAGCATTAAAAATTGTCCGCAGACCGGGAACAGGAAAAAGCGTTTAACCACTTACCATTTACTGGGGACTGCACGGATATAGACGCCGGAATCCGTGGAACATCTTTCATATAGATTAGACCCCTATCCCTGTCTTTTTGAACGGCCGGTTTCCGGTTATATCCGTACCTCCGGGCGCTCATACGGCGGGGATTAGAACTTATTCTTGGACTGCTGAATGACCTTTTTTATCTCATTATTTTCACCCATCCACAGCCGGGTGTTCGTTTCGATGTTGGTTAATTCCGCGCTCACAAAATAGGAGCGTACCGTGGTCTTTCCCGCTTTATCCACAATCGTCTTTACCGCGCCGGTAAGCATGAAATTGGCGCCGGTCTCATTCCCCAGCGCGGACGCGGTTTCTTCACCGGCATTGGACTGCTGATCGGCCCGTTCGGCCCGCAGTTCTCCACGGGTATCGCCGCCGGCCACGAATTCCAGCCTGCCGCTGTTCACAATGGCAATCTCCATAGTTTTCGAGATAATCGAGGTGTCGATATGCTCGCTGCTGTTGTTTTTGAAAGAACCTACTATGACCGTGGGCAGTCTGCCCTCATGCTCGGAAGAAAAACGATCGATAAACTGAGCCACCCGGCCCGAGTTAAGACAGTCCGTAATAAGGGAATTGCATACGGTTCTGACATCCGTATCGTTCCAGCGCCCGCTTAAATCAACCTGGGCATCCGCGTCAACCCTGGTGACCTTCGGATTAGAACTACAGGCCGCGATCCCCAGGGCCGCGCCTATACACACCACAGAAACCAGCATCCTGTTGTTCCTGCCCGCCGCGTTCGGTTTCCCATACCGCACATTGCTTTTCATACACACTCCTTAACGCTAGTATATGCGTTTATTGTTTGTTTGTCCGCTGTCCCGGCTTAAAGGCAGGGACTTGAGGCTCTTTCAAGACTCCTTCCCGCTCTTTTTATTAAGCGGGTCTTTTTACCGCGGTTTCACTCTTGTTTCCAAAAGCCCGCGCCGCCATATCCATACTCCCCCACGGCCTATTCGGCTTTTTTACTATACCACAAACGGGCAGGCCGGTCAAGAAAGCCGGCTGCAAAAATCATCGTTGCCTTATAGCCGGGGGGTTACTGCGGAGCAGATAAGAGGCCCGTTCACCGGCCGCTCAGTATTGAAACTCCTACCAGGACAAACAAAGTAAAGATATAGGGAATTGCCAATATGAAGTCCCTAGGGAGGTTTAAGCCCCCTTGCGCGTAGTTGGAAAAGGCTTCGGCCAGGGCGAAGATCAGCGCGGCGATGAAGATCCCTCCAGGATGCCGGTTGCCTAGAAAGATGACCACCAGGGCGATCCAGCCTTTGCCCGCGGATATGTTGGGAACAAAAACGCCCAAGTTAAGGGTGAGGAAAGAACCGCCTATGCCGCAGGTGAACCCGGATATGAGGAATCCGATGAACCGGTAGGCATCGGGTCTGAGGCCCAGGGAAATGAGGGCTTCGGCGTGGCGCTCACAGGCCCGCAGGCGGAACCCGAAGGGCGTTTTGTACAGAACAAACCAGCACAAGAACAGCAGCGCCCAGCTGCCGTAGACATACCAGACATGGTTCATCGCTATATCCCACAGGATAGGCACTTTGGGGAAACCGGGGATGCCGAGGGTCTTGAGCCTGGGCGGATCCGGCAGGACCACCACTCCCCTGGTTGCGAAGAGCCGGTACGAGAGGACTACGGTCAGTCCCGATGCAAAGAGGTTGGCCGCAAGGCCGGTGATGAACCCATTGGACTTGAGTCTGAGGGTGAAGAATCCCAGGATCCCCGCGAGGGTCACCGCGCCTAGAATACCGGCAATGGTTCCGATCAAGAGGCTTCCTGAAAAGCGGACGCCTACTAAGGCGGCAAAGGCTCCTATAAGGAGCAGTCCCTCCAGGGCGATGTTGAGCATCCCCGCGCGTTCTGTGAAAAGACCCCCGGACGCGGCGAGCAGCAGCGGAGTCATGATGGTAACCGCGCTGTGCAGGATGGGAATCGGCGCTTCCATTTATATTGCCGGGCCTTTCCGCTTAAACAGGTTCCCGAGTACGGTACTTGAAACCAGAAAGAATACCACCGACTGGACAATCGAGGCAATCTCAAAGGTAACGTCCGAAAACTGCATGGCAAGCCGCGCTCCCGAACCTATCCATGCAAAGAAGATCGCCGCAGGGATAATTCCCTGGGGTTTCGACCTGGCGATGAGGGCCACGGCAAAGCTGTTCCATCCCATTCCCGCGGAAAATTCCTTTACCGTTGCATAGTAGGTGCCGTAGACGGCCAACGCGCCGCCGGTACCGTAAAACACCCCGCTGAGAAACATGGGCAGGATTCGGTTCCAGGCGGTGTTGATGCCTCCGTATTTAGCGAACCCTTCATTAATGCCCGCAATCCGAACCTCATAGCCTGCAAGGGTCCGGTAGAGAAAAACGTATACCAGCAATACCGCGGCAAGGGCAAAGAACAAGGCCCCGCTGAGATTTGACGGGGGAAGGATCAGGGGGAACCTGAAGGACAGGGCAATCTTCCTGGTGGATTGGAGATTAGTTTCGGGATCTAAGAAGGGGCCGGTTACCAGGTAATTAATGATCAATATGAGCGCGTTGGAGAGCAGAAAAGAGCTGATAAGTTCGCTGGTATTCCACTTGGTTTTCAAGAGCGCGGAAAGACCTGCGGTGAGGCCGGAAACCGCGGCCCCCGCAAGGAGCGCGAGGGCCGCGCCTATAATACCCAGGGATGAGAGGGATAAGGCGGTAATAGTGGTAACAAAAGCCCCGGCATAGATCTGCCCCTCTCCGCCTAAGTTGAAGTTATTCCCCTGTAAGGCGATAGACACGCCCAGGCCGCCTAGGATCAGCGGAATCGCTGCGTTGATCATATTGCCGAAATAATAGGTATTCCTGATAGGACCTAGAAAGAAAAGCCCCAGGGTCTTGCCGGGCGCACTGCTTAGGAGGAAAGCCAGAACCACCATCACCCCCAAGGATAAAAGCAGGATAAGCGCCATCCCACCCGAATACCCAAGCCAGGAGGAAACCACGCGCTTGCCCAGGATAGGAGGCGTATTTTTATGCATCACGTTCTAATTTAACCCCATTTTTTTCGGCTTAGGTCTGTGGTCCCCGGTCTGTCTCCGCGCATTTTTCATACTGTTTGGTAAAATATTCAATCTTACAGGCAACCTTTTCCAAATGCCGCTGCATTTCCAAAATCTGAGTTTCCACATTTTTTTTATGTTCCTGTAGCATATCGCATCGCTGTTTGAGGGTGCCGTCCCCTTCCACACTTAACTCAACAAAACGCTTGATCTGCTTGATAGACATGCCTGTATTCTTGAGACAACGGATAAGGCCGAGCCACTCCAAATCATGTTCTGAATACCGGCGCATCCCGTTCCGGCTTCTGGCGATACTGGGCAGAAGCCCTTCATTCTCATAATACCGCAGCACATGGGGCGGTAACGAGGTTTTTTCCGAAACCTGTTTAATAGTAAAAGACAAAACGCGCTCCTATTTTATTCGTGTTCCATATAACTTACCGGCGTTTTACCGGCATCGTAAACATTAGGGCCTTCCCGCCTTTAATACGGCTATACCGGCGAGAACTTCTTCCCAGGAAAAAACTTCCAGGTTGATTATCCCGGTAAAACCGGCCAGTTCCGGGGCCAGTTCCCGCAGCCAAGGGTCGCCGCTCCGTAAGGGCCGGTGATCCGGGAGCCTGCGGTCTTCCGCGGCTTTTTCCCGGTCAAGACCGTGCAGATGGATTTCCCGGATCCGATCCCCATAGCGCTTAAAAAAAATCGCGGGATTTTTCCCTTCAAGCAACAGATGCCCTGTGTCCATACAGACCCCCATGCCCGCGGGAAGCCCGGGCAGGATCGTCTCAAGCCTGCCCGGATAGGTGTTTTCCATCAGAAAGCGGTGAGATCCAAACCGTTCGGCCCAGGAACCAATAAGCCTTTCCTGGGTTTCCGCACGTTCCTGCGGATAGGGGTGCAGGACGTAATGCCGCGCAAGCGGAAGCAGCCGGGTTATCAGGTCCTCATGGGCCGGGGAAAGGGTATCCGGAAGATGAACGGTAAAGGTAAACCGGCGGCCGTATTCCCGTATTCCCGTCCATTCCGCATCCAGAAGCGCCTGTACCTCGGCATCATAGAAGAAAAAGAGGAGCTCCACCCCATTGATTTCACTCTTATCTTCCAAAAACCTAAGATTTTCAAGATAGGTTCCGGGAATAACCCAGGAAGGGACCGTAAGATGCATCATTTAACCTTGAGGGGAATACCGGAAATCATGAATTCCACCCTATCCGCAGCCTCGGCGATTCTCCGGTTTGCTTCGGCAAGAAGCAGGTTGTAACGGCGGATAGTTTCGTCAAAAGGAATGGTTCCCAGTCCTGTTTCATTGCTCACCACGATACAGTTGTTCATACCTCTGATAAAGGCATCCAGCATATAGGGAAAATCCGCTTCCCGTTGATAATACATGAGATTATTTATCCATATAGGAATACAGTCCACCACCGCATAGGGTCCTGCGTTGCGGATAGCTCCGGCTAATTCCAAAGGCTCTTCAATGGTAATAAACCCCCCGGCACCGCCAAGCCCGGCTCGTTCTTCCCGGTGCCTGGCAATACGGAGCCGCATCTCTTCGTCAAGGACTTCCGCGGTGGCGATAAAAGAAACCGGAAACCGCCATTCCTTCCCGGCAACATCCAAAGCCCGGCGGGATTTCCCTGATTTTACCCCTCCGGTGATAAGCATAATCATAGTATTCTATCCTGAAAGATTCTTCCCAATGTACCGGTAGGAATCGTTTGACAAGCGCCCGCGGGGTGAAGCGCGGAAATCTCTCCAAACAACCGCGTCCCGCGCTTCCCCCTCCTAATCCCTAGGCCCCGCTTTACACCAGTTCCGCAGCCAAAACCCGGCTTTCGCCGCCGTGCTTTGTAACCTCATCCCAGGAAAGACCGGTTTCCCGCATGATGATCTTGATGATCTTGTAGGTGCAGAACCCGCCTTGACAACGGCCCATCTGAGCGCGAGTGAAATACTTGATCCCGTCCAGAGTGTGATGACCAAGACGCACCGCTTGGACTATTTCGGCTTCGCTTACTTTCTCGCAACGGCACACAATGTTTCCCCACGCGGGGTCTTTGGCAATGAGCTTATCCAGTTCCAAAGGAGACAGTTCTCTGGCTTTGGGACGCTCTTCCACAAAAGGATCCCAAGCCGGCTTTTCTATCAGATTAAGCCCTATGTCTTTGAGCAGGTTTTTCACATATTCGCCGATAGCCGGCGATGCGGTGAGCCCCGGGGACTGAATCCCCGCTACCTGTACAAAAGCCGGGGTCTTCCTTGAAGGCTTGATGTAGAAATCCTCTTCAAGATATGGGCGGAGTCCCGCGAAATTCGTAATCACATCGTTACGGCTCAGGGAAGGAACCATGGTCTTGCCGGAATCGAGAATCTGTTCCAGCCGCTCGGTGGTGGTGGAATAGTCGCTTTTGTCGTCTATCTCGTCCGCGGTGGGGCCGACCAGCACGGTTCCCTCCACGGTGGGAATCACCAGCATACCTTTAGAAACTGCGGTAGGCACCGGAAAGACCACCCGCTCAGGACGCGCCTTGGTCTGCTTATCCAGCAGGAAATATTCGCCCTTCCGGGCCTTAATGGAAAACTCTTCACCGCCGAAAATACAGGATACGTCATCGGCAAAGAGGCCCGCGGCGTTGACCACATAGCGGGCGCTGATATGCCTGCCGTCCGCAGCCTGAATCCGCCACAATCCCGCGGCTACATCCCGTTCCGCAGCCTGTACTTTATAATTGGTGTACAGGTCAACGCCGTTTTTCATAGCCGACTCAACCAGGGCGAATACGAACCGGTACGGCTCAATCATGCCGCCTCCGGGAGCATAGAGGCCGCCCACCACATCGGGAGAGAGTTTAGGCTCCAGTTCAAGGATCCTGTCTCTGGAACACAGTTCTATGCCGATGACGCCGTTTTCAACCCCCTGCATATAGAGGTGTTCCACCGCTTTCATCTCGTCTTCATGCAGAGCGGCCACGACGATACCGCAGCGTCTAAAGGGAAAATCCAGTTCCCGCCGGAGTTGATCGAACATGAGATTGCCCTGGACTTCAAGCCGGGCCTTGAGATGCTTCTTGTTGTGGTGAAACCCGCCGTGAATTATCCCCGAATTAGCCTTGGACGTGCCGAAGGATACATCCGCGCCTTTTTCAAGAATAGCGGTTTTAATAGTATACACCGAGAGCCGCCGCGCGATATTCGCGCCTGACACGCCGCACCCGATAATCGCCACATCGTAATTTCCCGCTTTTTCCGGCGCGGGATTATAGTTAGAAAGAAAAAATGCCCCCATTCATTGCTCCTAATATTTTTATCCTGCAAAAATGTCCAATATCATCAATGAAATACCAAACCATAACGTTTTGATATGCTTTTATACTATGCGGTATTATGACATATATAGCCTAGATTCGTCAATGGACGCGATCCGGAAAGTATGACGGCGAGAGGAACGCCGGCAAAGCAAGGGCTTATGCGGGAACCCGCGAGGTTCCCACTTAGGGCTTCTCTATTTCACTATGCACACCGCTTCATTGCCGTGAACTCCCGCCAGTTGCCCATTCACCGGGTCCGCCGTCAAATCCATGTCCTCAAAGGCCAAAACTCCCAAAAGAACCTCTTCTGCCCGGGAACCGCCAGCGCCTTCAGGATCGTATCCCGGTTCTTCCAGCGGATTTCCACAGGATCCGTTGGCTTGCAGACCGCTTTTACATTGTTTGCAAAGACCGCTTGACGCAAACCCCGAACCTCAAGACCTAATTTCTTCTTAATCTCTTCGCCGATGACCAGGGTTCCCGCTCCGGTATCAACCAATGCCGTTACGGATGCTTCAAACACACCTCCGTAGGGTTTCACAGGATAAAAAATTCACTGATTACACAGATTCGGAAATACTCTCCTTTATTAATCCGTGAAAATCTGTTGACCATGTTTATACGCTTTTCCCTGCCTCTGCGCCTACGTAGGGGTTCTCACAGAGGCGCGGGGACATGGAGATTCTTCCTCTGCGTCCCTGTTGAGAAGCTATGGAGGGCTTAGTTGTAACAATATTTCTTGACCGATCGGCCTGCTTTGTGGTATAGCAAAAAATTCAAATAGACCTACCCGCACGGTGTGGGGAAGTTACGTCTATGGAGAGGCCGGGGAAATAGCGGGTTGGAACAACTGTAGGGTTTCTCTTCGAGGAAGAGTTCTGCGAAAACTAAGTATCTATCCCTTCAGCAGGCTCGGTGAAGTAAAATACGGTATAATACTATTGGGGGAGCCGGTCTTGAAAGAGACCCATACCTCAAGCTCCTGTTTTTAGGCATGGGATAGCCGACAATGAAATAGTATTGTACCTTCAAGAAGGTTGTTATAAAACTTTTCCGTTGCGCCGTAAACCCAAGACTAAAGGCTTGGGGGGGTTACGATAAAAAGAGAGGTCTGCTATGATAAAGCGCGGAAAATCTTCCTTGGCCGCGAAGTTTACCGCTATTTGCCTTACGATAATCCTGCTTACCGGCGTGTCCCTGGCCCTTATTTTTTCCCTCAGCCTCCGCGCCGTCACCCGCCGCCGGATAGAAGCCCATACCGGCGAAACCCTCAGCAGAATCCGGGAATCCGTAACCGGTAAATT
>JAITHW010000095.1 GCA_031279815.1 Treponema sp.
CTACACGGATCAGCCTTCCACCTCTTATAATTAGCCCCGCAAGGGGCTGACCTCCCTGGCCCCGTCAGACCAGGGTACCACGTTCTCCCGATAATCTAAATCATAGGTTCTCTGCGGACAGGGGACAGGGACACGGGGGTGTCCACGGATTTTCACAGATTATATAGAAGAGCCGAATCCGTGGTAACCCGTGTAACCCGCGGACCGGGACAGGAAAAAGCGTTTACCGCTTACTATTTACCACGTACCATTAGAATTACCATTTAATCCGCAGACAAAGTAGTATTACATCGGGTAAAGGTTTACAGCAGGAACAGGCAGAATGGAACTTGCTTCCCTTCAGGGGATCGTTCAGTATACGTTATCAAGCCTCGCTTCCACCGCGGAGGCTTCCTGCTCAAGGCCCAGGGACCGGAAAATGTCTATTGCACGGCGGTAGGCCGCGAGGGCCTCTGCTTGGCTGCCCGCTTTTTTATGCACATCCCCCAGGGCGCGCCAATCCGTACCAAGGCCGTAGGTGTTTTCCGACCGGCGGTCAAAGGCTACGGCTTTCCGCAAAGCCTCCAAAGCCGCGTCATACCTTCCGGCTAAGGAACGGATCGAAGCGATAAGATACCAGTCATAGGCGGCCTGTTCCAGATAACGGTGCTTCTCATGGATCCCCAAGGCCCGCCTGATTGCGTCTTCCCCCTCGGTCCAGCGCCCCCGTTCCTTTTCGGCTAAACCTATGACGATCCATCCGAAAGCAATGAAGAGTTTTTCCTCTTTCATAGCCGCTATTTCCCGGCTTACCCGTTCCCGTACCCCGGCCGCGGCGGAACCGCCTGCCAAGAGCGCGCTTCTGGCCATATAGATCCGCACCGCTCCGGCAAGTTCCTGTTCTCCCGCGGATTCCGCTTCGGCTAAGGCGCGGTTCCAGACCTCCGCGGCCTCACCCTCACGGCCTAGGGTGTAGAGAATATTCCCCCGAGAAAGCCCTTCCCGAATGAGCAGCCGGGGATCGTCAACCCGGACCGCAAGGCCGCGGACCTCTTTCAGAATGTTCAGGGCATTCTCATACTTACCCTGATCCGCTTCTTTATTCGCCAGGCCCAGGCGGCTTTCCGCGATGTTCCTGACTGTGACGGTCTGCGCGGGCCTTTTGGGCGCGGCGGAACAACTCATCAGCCACAACAGCGTTACATTCAGCACATTGCCGCCTAAGCGGAAAAAATTCCTAAACCCCTTAACAGGCTTCCGATCCATACGCATACCGCTTTCCTAGAAAGAAATATCTCTCGAACCGGTTCCGCCGGACCGGGTCTGAACCTTGGGGGGAATTCCTTTTTTCAGCAGGGGATTATTGGTCAAAGCAGTCAGCACGTCCTCGGCAGTTTTGACCGCGGCGCGTACTTCCCCAAGCAGCGCCGCCACTTGGGGCATACCCTCAGGTAAGTAGCCGGCGGTTTTGTCAAGATTTTGCAGTATCCCCGATAGGGAGCCGAGGGAAGAGGAGAGGCCGGTATACACCGGCCCTTCGCCGTCAAGGACCATAGAGACCATTCCTTCCGGTTCGGTCAGTTTTTCCGTGATCCGGTTAATATCCGTCAGAATGGATTTGATATCCCCTGTGAGGGCGTCCGCGGTGTCCACGGTTTGCTTCACCGTTTTAGGCAGCGCCTTAACCCCGGCAACGGTTTCCTCCACACCTATAACGGTACGGCCTAAACTGGTGGCATCGGTGCCTTTCAAGGCGGCGTCTATGTCTCCCACCAGGTTATTTATCTGGCTTAACAGGAGGCTTATGTTGTCGTCGTGAACGGGAAAGTATGCCAGCCCGCTTTGAATAAACCGTTTTCCTTCGGGAGAATTCACATGGGGAACTATATCCCCTGGGGGCAGCTCCTCTCCTAAACCGGCATAAAACCGGAATTGATTGCCCAACCCTATGGGACTTATATTGATGTCCACTAAAGACCCCCGTTTCACCCGGCCGGTATACACGTCATAGATGATGAAGACGACTTCCACCCGGTCGTCTTCGGTGAGCCTGAAGGATTTCACGTTTCCAATGGTAATCCCCTTATACTGTACCGCCATATTGGGACTTAACCCCACGGCGCTGTCGAAATAGGACGTATAACTATGATCCCTGGCGAACCACCGCTGCCTGTTGCCCAGCATAAAGGTAATAAACACCAGGGAGAGCAGGGCTGTTACGAAAAAAGCCCCCACTATCTGATCGGCAAAACGTATCCTAAATCTCATAAGCCGCGATTCCTTTTTCAATGCGCCGGACAAGATGCGCATCCGAAGCAATCTCTTCTCCGGTTAGGGTGAGCGCAATACGCCCTCCCAGGATTATCACGATATAATCCGCCAAGTTCCGGATAATTCTGAAATCGTGGCTTACGAAAATAACGGTATCCCGCTGTTCTTTCCGGTATTTCACCAGATCGATCAGCCGCCGGGCGCTCTCATCATCCAAAGATTCGGTCCATTCATCCAGAAAGAGAATTCCGGGCCGGCACAGCATGGCCCTGGCAAAGGCGATGATTTTCTGTTCTCCCATGGAAAGCTGGGCCGGTCTAATCAGCAGGTTCTTCTTATACCCTGCCTCGGCCAGCACCTCATGCATCCGCTTTTCCCGGTCCGGCCTGGTCATCTGAGGGAAGTGGATCCGCAGGGGAAGTTCAAGATTTTGATACAGATCCTGATTTGCCCACAGAGCCGAATCCTGAAATACCACCGCGCTTTGCCGCCGGAATTCCATGTTCTGCCTCCGGTTCATAAGGGCGATATCCCTGCCTCGGAAAAAGACCTTCCCGCCTGTGGGAACCAGCAGGCCCGCGGCGAGCTTCAGCATCGTACTCTTGCCGCCGCCTGAAGGTCCCGCCAGGGCGGTGGCTGTCCCTTCCCTGAATTGGAACGATATGCTGCGGATAATCTCCTGGTTTTGGGCGGAAAAGGAGACCTCTTTCAATTCGATAATACGGTCCATAGGATCTAATATAGCATACCGCTATCGCCACGAATAATATAATGCAGACAGCAGGATATCAAGGATAATACACCATCCAAAGGTGGAACCCACAGCCCGCAGCCCTGCCACGGGTATCTCGGTGCTTGCCCGTTCCACCGCAAAGCCCTCAATGATCGCCACCACGGAGATGATCATGCCGAAACCGAGGCTCTTAACAATAGAAATGACTATATCCGGCAGGCGCAGGCTCTGGAGCAGGTTGTCGAAATAGATTGAAGCCGGCATAGGGTTAAAGAATTGGGCCACCAGAAAGGAACCGGCCAGGCCGAAGAGCGAAAAGTAGACGTTCAGCAGAAACGCCGAGACGGTTACTCCCAGGAAACGGGGCACCGCCAGATGTTCTACAGGATTAACCCCCACGGAAATATAGGCTTCAATCTCGTGGGAGACGACCATTCCGGCAATTTCGGTGGCAATCGCGGTGGCCGACCGGGCGATGATGATGAACGCCGTGAACAGGGGGCCTAATTCACGGGTAATCATAGTGATGAGCAGAGGATAGATGAGCTGTTCCTGGGAAAAGCCGGACAATAGAGGTATACCGATCACATTCACCGCCGCGCCCATGCCGGCCGCCAACAGCGCGCTAATCCCCAGGGCTTCTACAAAGGTAAAGAGTATCTGCATGATGAGGATCTTAAAAGAAGCCTGCCCCCGGAACATGAAAACACCGCAGCCCTTGAAAAGCATCACCAAAAACCCGATGTTATATAAAATAGTAGTTAAAAAGGGTATTTTCAATTTCACCGCTTTTTCTTGCCTCCTATACGGCATATTTCTAAGCATACCATTGGATAAAGGGTATAGAAAGGCCCGGGCAGATGGCGCGGATTACCGGTTACATGAACCATCCAAGCAGACAGCCTATAATATAACTCAACAGTCCTCCGAATACGCCGATCCAGCCATACAGGGTTATCTTTGTAAAATACGTTCCTGCAAATTTATTAAACAGCGTTTCTATCTCCCGCGGATGCATGGCGTTTACTTCCCGTTCCACTACTTTTTGTATATCAATCGAATGTATAACCGCGCCGAAATGATTCTCCGCGGCGTCCAGTACCGCAGGAATAAGGCATTCACGGTATATCGCCTGTTTTGTTTCGATAGTAATAGTCTTATTCAGGCGCTGAAGAAATGTCTTTAATAGGGGAATACAGCCGGGCCGCAGGGATTCCCAGTCCAGTGCGGCAATGAAGCGTTCCATATCTTTGCGCAGGATTGCATCACTGTAGAAATTACTGTTTTTGGTTATATTCAAAAGTATATTCACTACAAGATGAGAAACCGCATCCATCACCGTTTCATCCTGGATCAGCGGCATAACAAGCCGCTTTAATTCTTGCTCAAGATCAAGCCCTATAAGCAGATCCGAAACGTTTATACGGCCTGCGGTTTTATGTATGGCATCTTCCATACATTTTGTCATAAGAGCCGATACATCATCTTGCATAAGCCGGAATTTGATATAGGAAACCGCCGGAGCCAGTACAGGTTCCGCGATGGTTACCAAATCGTGGATAGCGGTACTATTTAGAAGGGCCAGAACGGATTTTAAGGGAACCCGTGTATACTGTTCCGCAATAACCCGAACAAAATGAGTTACATTTTGCCGTACCTGGGGAGCATTCAGCACCCCGGAGACCGTTTGTTCAATCACCGCCACATTCAGCATATCCCGCCGAAACCCCAGATGTGAAAGCCGGTATTCTAACAGCGAATCCGTGATGGATAGGATATGCTCTTTTTTCCGCATGAGAAATTTGGGAAGTTCCTCGTCAATGAGGATATCCACAATCGGAGGCACATGTCCTTTTGCAGGCGCCGCATACCACGGCATGGCGTCTTGAATCTGCTTTACCAACGCGCCTTTTTGAGTACCGGTTTCTTGACAAATCAGATCAAGAAAATAGCTAATGTGTCTTTCGATAAGCCCTGTAATGTTACCGTTAAACAGTTCCCTTAGTTTGGTATCCGGGTTAAACTCTTTATCTTCAAAATACTTCACGATTGGACCAATAGCCATATACAGCAGTTCGCCGGCTTTTTCGGACATTCCTTGGGCAAGCCCGGCGGCAGCTTGGGTTCCGGCAAAATCCTCAAAGCTATGGGTCGAAATATAAGATATAAATTGGCCGTTGTACCGGTAAAGCATCTGCTTTATGTTCTCTAGGGTTAGTTCATTCACACAAGGTTTAAAAACATTGGTAATCTGAAAATCCGCAAAACCTGAAATTAAACCGGTGTATTGCCCTAAAGTTTTACTTTCGATTTCTTTTTTAACGATCGTATAAATATATGATCCTATATCGCTTTCCTGTAGTGTTTTTATTATTTTGCCGCCAAGCAATGAGAGATAATCATCCTGTTTTCCCGAAGCGGCCGCTTCTTTCAACAGTTTTACTATAGAATCAGCCGCATCGGAACTATGCCGCGTAATATATTCTTGTATTGCCGAAAAAATAAAACCGGTTATATGGCCGGGCCTTTGAGTGCCGGTAATGACATAACCGGAATCGGCCGTCCAAGGGCCGATCTTTTCTTGTAAGGCTTTTTTATGTTTTCTGAGAAACTCAGTTACAGTAGCGTCGTTGAAGGCCCGCTCTTTTACGAATGTGGAGATATTTTCGGCAAATTCCGGTTTTCTTGCCGCCACAACTCCTATGAAGGGGCAAACGGGGAATAATATCTTTTTGTAGGGCCTGAACAGCATTTTGATGGCAAGCCAATTCGTGCCTATGCCGGCCGCCGCGAAAATTGCCCCATAACCCAGGAGCAGCCGCCAGGTAAATTCCCGGGGCGCTCCAAGCAGAGACGATACCCATACGGATATTCCGCCCACTATGGCGCCCAGAAAAGCCCCGAAGATATTGATAGGTTTAAGTTCTTTCCCTATGAAATCTTGTACCATTGTCCGTATCTGTGCGGGATTTGACTTTCTCAATTCACTGTTCACCAGATTTGAGACATTACCGGTTACGATCTTGTCAAGATGCCGGTTAAGAAATTCCAGAACCTTTTCCGCGGCTTGTGTGTACACGGCCTCTTTCTGCAGCGCCCGGTATATGTGATTCAGTTCATGGTGTTTACAGCGATTCCAAAGGAATTCCCAGGGGATCCGCGCATTTTTGATTGCGTTTTCCGGGAGAATAGCGCTGATTTTTGTTACCGACACCTGATTCCACTGATGCAGCAGCGCCTCCCTAATCATCTGTTCCTTCAATATCGAGGGTATATCTTGAGCGCCGAACAATTCTTTGCAGGGTCTATTTACCGTTTCCGTAATCTTAGCGGTAATTTTAGACCGTACGTCTTCTTTAAAAGCATTCCGGTATAGATACTCGTGTTTTACCTTGTTAATAATTTTGGGAAGCAATACTGTTTTTATCTTGGAAACATCCGGTTTAAAATGAGCGCCTACTTTTGTATATAATAGCTTTTCTATCACATTAGAATTTTTACGCGGCAGATCCCGCAGGTTAAGATTGATAATCGCTGCCAGGCCCTGGGGGGTAAGGATATTCTGTTCTTGAAGTATTGCGATAATATCTCCAATACTGTTTGTCTCTATGAAAGAAAGTATTTCTTTAGCAAGCCTGCTGCCCACGGTATCGCCATGCTTATGTATTGTAGAAATGATATTATTAACTACATTAAATTGTTTGGCCAGATCGTCAATGAAAAGATCTTTAAGGTTTTTTAAAAAAAAGCTCCCGCCGAATGATTCCAGATGCCTGTCCACAGTGTTATTTATTATCTGTTCAATTTCCTCGCCGGTTTCATCAATATAACCGGCAATCCGGTCGATAATACCGGGCAGTTTCTCATTGATAAAATTGACAATGCCGGATTTGATAGCGGGGCTCACCATATCCCCAATCTTGAGCTTAATATTTTTCCCATCATGCAGCAGGTTGTTTATTATTTCAAGCAGCAGGGCCTGTCCTGCAGGTGATCCGGAGAACCTGATAAGCCGGGAAATGAGTTCCTGCGAAAGATGCTCCGGGTCTTTTATAAAATCGGCAAATCTCATCTGCCCCAGGGATTGTTCAAAGCCGCCAATCACCCGGTCAATCCCTATAAGTTCAAGCAGCGCGTTATAGGCATGATCTATAGAACCGTCATATTGGGAAAAATCTATGTTTTGAATGCCGCGGCCTATGTTTTCTGTAATGCGATCAACCGCTTCCTGAGACACCAGGGTATTGATAACACGGCTTGACAAAAAGATATACAGGATATTTTTTAACTCCTGTTCATAGGGGGCATCGCCGGAAAGTACGGCCTTTACGCCGGCATCAATAAGATACTTATACTGTTCCTCCGATACTATATTCCGGATCTCTTTATGTTTGGAAATCTTATATATACTATCCGCCAGAGCGTGATCATGTTCCCGTACCAGTTTAATCAATCGTTCTACGCTTTGTTCGATTCCTGGAATTTCTTCAAACCGGATAAAACCTGATTTTTCAGGCAGTTCCTTTTTGAGCAGATCCTCAATCCAGGCGTATAGTACCGCTTTGAACGCCGGAGAATCGAATTCCCCTTGAAGGGTCTTGTGATTAACCAGATCGTCTTCCACCAGCCGAGCCATGTTTTCAATAAATTCTTCATATCTTTCTTCGATAACCCCGCCCCATCTTCCGTATTTTCTGAAAAGCATATTAACCGCAACGGCATTGGTAATCCAGCCGACCCCGGCGCCGCTTGCGATAGCTATGGCGAGTTCTCCGATCATGGAAATAGACATATAGACCGCTCCTACTACCAGATACACATTTCTTAATACTTCATTATATCAACGGCAGATGGTTTATGCAATACCTCGCATTGCCTAAAAAGTTTTCTAGCCGAAAAGGGGTTAATGACTAATAACCAAAACCTAGCCGAAATCAAACCGCGGCCGCCTTATCGGCATTCTCGCAGTAACCATTTTCAGTGTAAACTTTCCCGCGGTGGAGCCGCAAGAGCGCCGCAACCGTGCGGTGGAGCCCCTCGTTCAACCGCAGCGGGTTGTAGAGACCCTTGCGCCTAGTCAGCTCCTCCTTGCTCTCATCGCTGACCAAAGGCGATTCCATAAGCCGCTCATACGGCGTTTTCGGCGCTTTCCCGTACACCTTCCTGTACCGCCCGTCCGCCCGCTTCTCCTTCGCCGGCAGCTTGAACGACGGCAAAAAATAATTGTTCAAGGGGCACAGAAACCGGTACACTTCCGCCGGCGCGTCCGCCTCTTCCCGCGTATCATACCTGAAATAACCGGTATTCTTTCGCACCGCATCGAAGTTTTTCTGTTCGGCAAAGCAATTGTCGTTTTTCTTGCAGGGCCTTGAGCGGGTCATCGCTATATTCCACAGCTTGCATTGTTCGATGAGCGGCTTGTTGATAAACTCAACGCCGTTATCAAAATGCCCGCCCGGAAGGGGAAAGGGCAATTCGGTTTTTATGCTTGCAAACGCCTCGAAAACCCGTTTGTTGGCGCTGTTTAACAATGATTTCTCCTCAACCCAGCCGGAACGGTTCCCGTCAATGTCTCGCGAAACCGCCCTTTCGCAGACCCTCCGCAGTGCGCAACCGTGTCAAAAGCGAATTGCCCGGGCCGGACGGCTTCCCGTTTATAGTGTGTCTGCACCGGCGCCTGCGCTCTCAGCGATTGCGGGGCTGCCCTTGTCAGGCTTAAGCCTTTTATCTCACGCGCCTTCCGCGCAGTGGCTAAAAGGATGTCCGCCTCCGCGGGGCTCGCCTCAAGCAAAAGCCGGTATATATCCTCCGTTATGCCGTATTTGGGTTCCTCCGCCAGAAAATCTATCGTGGAGCGGATATACGGCGCCAGCAGTTTCCCGCATAAAAGGCCGTGTTCCTCCCGGATTACGGCCAGGGTCTTTACGAACGCCGCTCCGTATTTGACCGGCCTCCCG
>JAITHW010000149.1 GCA_031279815.1 Treponema sp.
GGAAACAACCGAAGCCGGTATGTCAATGCTGCCAAGCGCGGTGCAGCCGGAGAATGCACTTTCCCCGATGTAAGCAACCGAAGCCGGTATGGTAACGCTGGCAAGCGAGGCGCAGCCGCCGAATGCAACAGCCCCGATGGAGGTGAGGGACACGGGCAGCGTCACACTCTCAAGCGCGGTGCTGTCGCCGAATGCATCTCTCCCGATGGAAGTAACCCCTTCGGGTATGGCAACGCTGGTCAGCGAGGCGTTGTTTTGAAACGCCCGGTCCCCGATGGCAATGATACCGGCGTTTGCAGGGATACTTACCGCACCCCCGGGGCCGGTGTAGCCAGTTACCACCCCTGACTCCACGGTAAAGTCCACAATGTTCAAAGGCGCAAGAAAATCCTCCTCACGGAGGAACATGAAGACTTCGGAATCCGTCAGGTTTGTAGTCATGGTGCTATAAATATGGATAAGCTCGGTCTTCGCGGCTGTAACACGGCCGCCGTCAAGAAGCGCTGTGAGCTTCACCGTCGCCTCATAGGAACCCGGCGGGATGGTCATTGAGCCGGCGCTGTACAGATATATGGTTTCAGAATACCTGCCGTCGGTCCGCTTCAGGGTGAGTACCCCGGTGGGGTTTCCGAGCGAAGCAGGCACGGTGTTTCCGTCGAAGAGGCCGGTTACCGCAGGATAGTTAAGGGTTCCCGGACCTGTACCCACAGGGATAAGGTTGATTTCCCTATCGGTGGTTTGCCCCGGCATTATGTCGATCATTATCCACCCTGTTGTCACATCATCACTGGCAGTAAAGCCGGTAACGGAAATACGCCAGGTTCCCGGGGCCAGTTCAATGGCTTGAGCTTCCGTACCGTCCCAGTTATCAACCGTTACCGTATCATCCGGGTTATCCGAAGTACATGTAATCTTATACGTTAAACCCTGAGCCCCCGCGGGAAGCAGCGTCCGGGTACCGGAACCTGCCAGGCGGAGGACCGCCAATCCCAAGCCCGGCTGTGAAGTCTCCAGCCCGGGATTTGAACACCCTGCAATCCACAGGGCCGCGGCCAGAAGCCCTGCGGCTAGCCGTCCTGCAGCTAGCCATCCTGCGGCTAGGCGCGCGCTGTATTTATTCATCATAATCATCTCCTTTTCACCTGCTTAACGGTCAACCTTAAACGATTTGGTTGCCGAATAGAACACGCCGTTTTTCCCCGCCGCAAGGCTTACCGAATGAGACCCCTTGGCCAGGGCCCTTATATTCACCTCGTATTCCTGTGCGGTTGACCGCTTGATCCCGTCTATGAACCAGGCATACGAGTCATAGCCTCCGGGGGCCCTGACCGTGAAGGAGGAGTAGTCTCTGAGATGGTAACCGCCCTCAGGCATGGCCGGCGAGAAGCTCAAGGCATCCGCGGGGATATCCTTCGTGATGCTGATATTCCCGGAACCGGGAGGGGGGACTACAACCTTAATCTCATGGGTAACGAATTTGGCAGGGTCCGCTAGGGAAGACGCTTTCACCGTCAAGACGCTCTCCGCAGGCTGATTAGGAGACACTGTGAGGAGTCCCCCGGCAGTACCGTGCGTTGGGGCAACAGAGGCGATACTAGTTCCCGGTACTACGTCGCCCTCAACAGTCCATTCTACACCCAGATTCGAGATATTCTGTCCGTAAACCCCTGCGTTAAACCTCGCGTCGCCGCCCTGAAACACGGTCTCGGGAGGCGGCCCTCCGACTCCCTCCATCCAAACGCCAGAAACTATGGGCGTGTTTTCATCAGCGACCCTAAGCGTAAGCGTACCGGAAACCTCCGGGTTTATCGCGGACGCCGCCCGCACGGTCAAGGCCCGGGCGGTCTCATCAGGACCTGCCTGGAGCAGGTCCTCTGTTCCCCTCTTAACAAACTTAGTTTGCGCTGAGTACGCGCCTTCTACGCTCCAGATTACATCCTGGGGCGGTTCATTGGTTCCCTTGACTTCCGCCCAAAGATAAGCGGAATCCCCGGGAAACACATAATCTCCTCCGTGTACAATAACCTCAGTAACCGCGGGGTCCGCCGCGCTTGGAGGCAGAACCTTGCTGGTGTCCTTGCTTGGAGGCAGGCTGGGTTGGGCAACTCCGGGCGCGGTCATAGGGCTGGTCTTCACGGTAATGGTACAGCCCTCATCCGCGGCGGCCGGCTTATAGAACCGGCCTGTTGCGCCGGTAATGGGTTCTTCTGTCCCGTCCGGTTTTACCCGGTACCACTGAAACCCGGGGACGAAGGGTGAGCTTACAGCAATAATTTCCGCCTTCAGCTCGCTTCCGACCTTCGGCAAGCCTGTAACGCGTATTACCTCAGCTCCCGGAGCGGCTTTACCGGCAATTATTACCGTAAGGGTGTCGGACTTGGACCCGTCCTCTTCGGAACTCACCCGGACCTGTATTTCCCCGGAAACCGCGTTGTCCCCTATGGACAGCTTTCCTGGAGACGGGACATTGATGGCGACTCCCAGCGGGGAGCCTTCAAGGATCCAGACGACTTTAGCCGCGGGGTCAAGGGCCCTCGCAACCTCGTAGTAGGCGCCAGTAAGGTCAATGGTACTGCCTTTGGGAACGGCTATCCCTGCGGTTTTATAGAACTCCGGTATGGTAACGCTGGAAACCGGCGGGGTCTCCGAACCGCCGCCGCTGTCTGAACCGCCGCCGCCGCCTGAGCCGCCGCCGCTGTCTGAACCGCCGCCGCCTGAGCCGCCGCCGCCGCCGCCTGAGCCGCCGCCGCCGCCTGAACCGCCGGTTTCCGGCGCGTTCTTGCGGATGGTCTCTCCGCTGTCGATAGGACATCCTGTAAAAATCAAGGCGAATGCCAGCCCGAGGCTGAACACTCCCGCTAAATACGTGCTTTTCTTCATGGAAAAGCCTCCTTATTATTGTTTGCCCGCCCCCAAGGGCAGGTATAAAAGCCTGAATACTCAAAAGGATCCGGCGTTTTTTGTTATTTCAAGAGATTATGCTATAGTTATGACTATAGAACAAATCATTGAAATACCCGCAAGCCGCCGGATTACCATTGACCTCCCGCCGGAAATACCCCCGGGAAAAGGTATACTCATGGTCCCCCGATCCTGCCGCGGCGGACAACAGGATATAGAACGCATCAACCGCAACGCAGAGCGGCTTAATCAAGAAGCCCTTGACGTGCTTTCGTATCAAGGTCTGCTCCTATGAAACGCGGTGATTTATACCGCGTATACCGTGGCGCAAAATACGGCCCCAAAGATTACCGGATTTCAACTGTTATCCGCGCGCTCCCCCTTTAGGGGATAATCGCCTCCAGAACCGGGCCGTAGGGGCCCGGCTTGTCGTTGGCGTTGAGCCAGCGCAGGCAGAAATACGCGGTCTTCCCGGAATACCCGGGGAAGCCGAACCGTTCCTTCTTCCGCTTGGTGGTTAAGATATAGGGCAGATCGTCCCCGCTCTTAGGCGCCGCGGCTATGCTACAGGGGCCGTAATCTGCAAGCGCCCCATAGCGGATCTGCACTTTGTACTCGGACCTGCGGTCCGCGCTGGGCTCGCCCAGCCTGCGGATATTGGTAAGGTCCAAAGCGCCCCGGTTCGGGTACGCGATGTCCGCTTCAACTTGCGATTCAGGGTCCTGAACCGACGTGCGGGTTCCATCCTTGGGTTTCAGTTCCAGGGAGATCAGGTCCGCAGGGGTAAGCGGGGGGCAGACAAAGCAGCGGTTTTTGATGAACCGCATCTTCTCGGTGAGCTTGTCAAAGGCGTCCTTGCACAGGGCGGTGATTAAGGGCGAGCGGTCGGAACTCTTGGCCTTGGCCAAGATATCCTCCGCGGCAGCGGCAAGGGTTTCAAGCCCGGCCTTTTCCGAGTCTGGAATGTTCCACTCATTTGACTTAGCCGGCAAGACCGCGAGCCAAACTTTTGCCATAGACAGCAGGTCGTCCCTGCGGCTCGGGACCCAATCGCTTCTCATAATTCCTCCTTATGGATAAGAACATAGCGCGCGGTCTTTAGACCGCGGCGCATAGCCTGTAAACAACCGCGCGCAGCCTACAGACCGCGGCGCGCTGTCTGTAACCTGCGGCGCGCTGTCTGTAACCTGCGGCGCACAGCCTGCAGACCGCGGCGCGCTGTCTGCAGACCGCGGCGCCCGGTCTATAGGCCGCGGCGCCCGGTCTGCAGACAGAGACGTATTGCCTACAGACAGGGGCCTATGGTTTTTAGACAATAGGCCCCTGTCTGTAGGCAATACCCAAATTCGTGAAGGTTCGGGAAAAAAAGATAAAAAAAACGTGAATTTGGAGAGCCCACGCTTATCAGAACACAGGGTTTGTAGTATAATGCGTGTTGCGTGTTGCGTGTTGCGTGTTGCGTGTTGCGTTTGACTGTTGGCTGTCAAATGTCCTGTTCATTATAAAGAAATATACCCCCTTTTTTTCTATATGTCAACTATTAGGCGTTATAAAATACAATTAATAGATTATTAATAGAAAAAAAACCCCGCGGAGGCGCGGGGGCAGGCAGAAACATTCAAACAGGGCCCGCGGGCTTTACCGAACGCGCCGTAAAGACCTCTGTTGCAGTAAAACCGCATCCAAAGGCAGGGGATCCGTCTTGGCCGGCGCGCAGGGTTTTCCAGATTCATCCTGAATGGAAAGCCCTTCATTGCCGAGACAGGGCGCCGCTTCTTTGAGGGGAAAGGCCCCGGTCTCAAGGTACGGAAGCATAAACCCTGAAAGGGTTTCCCCGGCTGCGTTCACCGCAATATGGTAGATATCGGGAAAAGAGCGGGTGTCTTCCTCTCCCGCCCCGGCAGGGTAATGCCAGGCCCGGCGTCCCAGATTGAGATAATCCAGATGTAAAGGAAGCTGTTCAGGATACAGATAGGCCAAGGGGATATTCCAAACCGGGGAACAAGCCCTGGCGTTTGCAGCAGGGCCATAGAGGGACGTTTTCTTAGGATCCGTAAGCCGGTAAAATGCGGCGCAATCCTGTAGGGCGTTCTCTATTCGTTGGAAAAGTTTCCGGTCTTTTCCGGCCCGTTCCGGGAAACCTGTGATCAGGGTTTCAAAAAGGAGTTCTTTGAGTCCCGGGGGCGGCTCAATACAGGCCCTAGTTAAAGCGTCTTGATCCCAGGAAGATACGGGCATCCCTTGGAGGAGATCCAGCATAAGTACATCGAGGATCCGTTCAAAGAATGCATGGGCGGTCCCCTTTGGAAGGATTTGAGCAAACCGCGCCATCCTGGCTGAAGCCGGGACCGCACTGGATTTATACACAATGTAGGGATGACAGAACCGGTCAAGCAGGGCATGAGTCATAAAGCCCAGTGCATAGGCCGCCAGGGGGGTAATTTCCGCTTCTTTAGGATGAGAATCCGGCAAGGCTCTTTTGAGAAGCGCGGCCGCAAAAGAGCCAAAGCCCCGGCGGTGCAGGAGGGCGCCGTATTCCAGACCTACCGGACGGGTCATCTGGCTGTGATAGAATATATCCGGCCCTTGGCAGCCCAGAATAAAAACCGGCCTATGATTCTTTCGGATCCTTTCCGGTTCAAAGAACCCCCCGCGGCAGGGGCGGATTCGGGTATACAGCGCGGCGATCGCCGCTTCCCCAAAGAGAGTATGCAGAATTTGGGCAGGCATATTAAACCATAGCACACCCCGCGGGTCTGTGCAATTCGTGCATCCTGATTTTTTAAGGCGAGGGCTTTACGGCGGTTTCGATGAACTTCAAAATCCGTTAATCCCATACATAGAAAGCATAGCGGCTATAACATACCCGTCCCCCTTCCGTTACCTCCACCCCTTCGGAACGGAGCAGAGCGATTTGTAAGTTTCTGCTTTCCCCCGGAGGAAAGGCGATGCGTCCGTCGGCTTTTATGATACGGTACCAAGGAAGGCGTTCCAAATGGGACAGGGCATGAAGAATCCGGACAACCTGCCGGGCGCCGTTAGGAACGCCCGCAACAGCGGCAATGTCCCGGTAACTGGAAACCTTCCCTGCGGGTACGGCTTTTATGGCTTCTATGATACGAGCGGTCTCTTTCGTCATGGTATGCTTCCTGCGCTTGGCCATATTAACGGGCGGTATTGGCTTGCAACGAAAATGCAACATTCCTGCGGTAACTCCTCCCTGCCCGGACTTGAAAAAAACCGTCCGGAAAAAGAACCTTTTCCCGGACGGCAACCTCCTTGTTTGCGGCATGTATAATGCGTTTTACAAGTCTAGTTTCCGAAACATACAGATGGGATCTCAAGGCAAGAAATCTCCCCTTGTTGTCTCTATGCCGGCTACTCTTCGGTTTCCTGCACCCGGAATGCCTGGGCCGCTTTGATGACTTCCTCGGCGATCTTCCCGGATATCGGGGAGTAGTGATCGAAATCCATACTGAAAGAACCGGTGCCGCTGGTAATGGAGCGCAGGTCTATGGAATACCGCAGCAGTTCCGCCTGGGGTACTTGGGCGCGGATTTCCTCAATGCCTCCCACAGAATCCTGCCCTAATATCTTACCCCGTTTGCCCGAAAGATCGCTCATCACATCCCCAAGGTACTTGTTCTCCACAAAAACCGTAAGGTTCATAATAGGTTCCAAGAGCGCCGGCGCGGACTGACGCATGGATTCTCTGAAGGCGTTCCGGGCAGCCAGTTTGAAGGCCAGTTCCGAGGAATCCACCGGATGCTCCTTGCCGTCTACGATCTTCACTTCCACATCCACTACCGGATAACCCGCCATAGTCCCCGCGGCCATCCCTTCCAAGATACCCTTTTCAACCCCGGGAATATAGCCTTTGGATACCGCGCCGCCGAATATGGCGTTGATAAACTTGTACCGCTCCCCTCTGGGCAGGGGAGCGATTTCCAGAACCACCCTGCCGTACTGGCCGTGCCCGCCGGTCTGCTTCTTGTGGGTATACTCCGCACCCGCCTTTTTGGTGATGGTTTCCCGGTAGGGTACTCTGGGGATATGGGTTTCCACCTCTATTTTCTGATTCTGCTTGATCTTATCCAGGATCATATTGACATGGAGTTCGCCCATGCCGGAGATCACCGTTTCCTTGGTTTCCGCATTATAGACATAGCGGAAGGTCTTGTCTTCTTCCATAGCCCTCAGCAGGAATTCGCCCAGCTTGTCGTCATCCTTTTTCGCCGCCGCGTTCACCGCTACCGAATGAACCGGTTCGGGCAGCCGCAGAGGCAGGAATTTGAGAGAACCGTCCCCCGCGGTAAGGGTGTCGTTGGTTTTGAGAGTCGCGGATTTGGCCACGATTCCTACATCGCCGGCATACAATTCCCGGACTTCCTCAAGTTTCTTGCCTTGGCACGTGTAGAGCTTGCCGATCCGTTCCTTCTTGTTTTCCGCCGCATTGAAGGCTTCCGAGTCCGCGGAAAGTTTGCCCTGAATGATCTTGAGCCACGAGAGTTTTCCTGAAAATTGGTCATAGCCGGTCTTGATGACCAGCGCGGCCAAGGGTTTATCCGGATCAATCGGGACGGCCTTTTGGGTTCCCTCCGCATCAAGACCGGTGTCGCTTGCGGTCCTGGGATCCGGCCCGATGAGGGAAACGAATTCCAGGAAAGGAATAAGCCCTGAATTTTTTAGAGCAGCCCCGGCAAAGGCAGGGACATACTTATTTCCCGCCAAGGCTTGGATAAGCCCCTGTTGGACCGCCGCAGGATCTAAGGTTCCCTTATCCAGATACCGCTCCATCAAATCGTCGTTTCCCTCCGCTGCGGCCTCAATGAGCCGTTCCCTGGCCGCAGCGGCTTGGGCTTGATATTCCTCAGGGACAGGACCTTCTTTTTCAAGACCATCCCCCTGAGCAAGATAAGCCTTCTCATGGAGTACATCAATAACGCCCTTATATGCGGCCCCCTGACCCATAGGCAGGGTAACAATAACGGGATCCGCCTTGAATTTCTCTTTTATATCCCCCAAAGCTTTGTTAAAACCTGCCCGTTCATCATCCATTTTTGTAACAAAGACCCCCCGGGGCTTTCCCCGGCTCTCAAGATTGCGCCAGAGTTTGACGGTTTCAATTTGTACCCCTGACCGCCCGTCCAAGGCCAACAGAGCGAATTCCGCGGATCGGAAAGTCAAAATAACGTCCCCGGTAAAATCGGAAGAACCGGGAGTATCAAACAGGTTAATCTTTTTGCCGTTCCGTTCAATATGCGCTAAAGCGGCATGAATCGAAATCTTCCGATCGATTTCTTCAGGAGTCGAATCGCTGATGGTTTTACCGGATTCCACGGTTTCAGCTTTGGGGATGACGCCCCCCGCAAAAAGGAGATGTTCAAAAAGGCTTGTTTTTCCGGTCCCCCCATGACCGGCTATGGAAACATTTTTGATAAGATCCGTCGTGTGGCTCATATAGAAGCGCTCCTTGTTGTACAGTCTTTAATCTTTATATAATGAATGGGTCTGGGCAGATTGTCAAGAAAAATCTTCAGGGCTGCGGAAGGGCAGGGCAAATGCCGCCTAAGAATCGTGCGGGGAGCCGTATGCCGGGTAAGATACGGGAATAGAACGGAAATAGAACGGAAATAGAAATATAGTTAATCCACTTAAGAAGGGCGAAGCTCTATTTTAGCTCCCTGACATGGAATAGGCGAAGACTCGAAAAAATCCACGGATTATACCGGTTCTGGGGAACTGTAATCCGTGTAATCCGTGGACACCAATGGAGGTATTCTTAAAGGGAACAACTATATTGTATTTATCCTGTATATCTTTTATAATAATTTAATCATTATTATATTTGATTTTCACTAATTATTAAAGTAAAACCCTGAGGAGGCAGCCTATGGATGAGAGAAAAAGAACTATCAAACAGTTGGAGGGCCAAAAAAAAGACATTCAGACCTCCGGCAGCCTGTTGCTGGAACGGTTGGGTGAAATCCTGTTGCTCCGTATTGAGGAGCAGGATGGTTTTGCTCCGCCAGATGAACCGCAGGAGCCTGAGATTTCCCTTTCCCGGGGCGCGCCCGCGCAGGCCAGAGCCGAACTTCCTCCCGAGGGTACCCTTGCCGAGGCGGCGGAATACCGCCGTTTGAGTAAAGAAATAGCCGATTCCCAAAGCTATATTTCCGCTACCGAAGCGGATATGCTCCGTTTGAAGGAATTGGAAGAGGATATAAGCAAGATGGAACAGCAGTGTTCCCGGCAGGCCCAGGAATTAACCGGTTGCTATGTACGGCTTGGGGAACTGCTCTTGGAGGAGCCCGTATTTGATGATATGAATGAGTCCTATAAACAGCAGATTGAGACGCTTGTTCCCAAGATCCGGTCTTTGGAAGACCGGCTGGAAAAACTTGAAGATAAAAATGGGGCTAATGTTTTTACCTGGATAGGTAAAAACGCCCAGGGAATGGTGCTTCGCTCTTTTTTGGGAAACAGCCAAGAAAGTCTGAGGCGGATCTATGGGATCCTGGGGGAACGGTTTGTCCTTCCCGATGATAAGGCCGTAGCCAGTGAAGAGATTCCCGGCCTGGTACAAAAAATAGAAGATTTGCGGCGAGGTACTTCCCGCATTACCGGGGAAATTACCGCATTAAAAGCGGACTGCCGGAAGATCAACAATACTTTTATCCCTGAGGGCAGCCCCATTAAGCGGATTCAGGACATGGAAAAGCATATCGCCCATGTCAGGGGGGAACTCAAAACCGTCTACCGTAGAGTCGGAAAACACGCTGCTGATGGCGCCGCTGCGGATCAGTTTGCTTCCATGCTGCATGAAGACGGTATACGGCTGCTGGAGGAGATACGAGAAACCGGGGAAACCTTACGGAGTACAGAAAGACAAATAGAAAAACTCAAGGCTTCCCTGACTATTGACGATGAAAAGGCGGAAATTGAAAAGCTGAACAAGGCCATCACGGATCACCGCCAGCGTATTGCCCTCAGTGAAGAGGCTATTGCGAATTTTGAAAAACGCATTACCGATGCGAACCGGCATATAGAAGACTTAACCCTGTTGTTATAACATACGGAATGCAGGTAATAATACTATCGTAACTGCCGGACAGTATTATTACCTGCGGCTTTAATAATAATGCTTTTTCCTGTTGAGGTAATACTCCTGATAGACTCAAGCTTCCGGAGGGCGTATGGTTTACAAGCGGATTCGTGTTGTAACGTACCGTTTTCTTGATGCCTACCGGTATCAGTGCCGGTCCGTCACCGTTACCCTGCCAATGTCATAAACAAGTATATGACACCGGCAGTGTTTTCCGGTAATTTCCAGGTTATTTTTTATTGCTTGGTAATTCAGGAAGTATTTACTATTATTAAATAGAGAATAGGATTTTTATGTTTAATAAAGAAAACACGATCAATGAGAGAATCATAAAAGCGCGCCGTGCTTTAGGGATGAGCCAGGCAAAATTTGCGGCCGGCATAAAACTATCTGATGGATATATAGCCAAAATTGAAACGGGAAAAAGAAGGGCCCATGATAGAATCATTAAAATAATTTCTATGATATACGGGGTTAATGAAGAGCGGCTGAAACCGGGCCGGGGGAATATGTTCGATAGGATAGAAGATTTTAAATCGGAACAGATTACCGGTATTTTTAAAAAACTGGATCCCCTATTCCAAGACTATGTGCTGACGCAACTGGGCCGTCTGCTGGAGATCCAGGGCATATTAAAAACTTCACCCCAACAGGAGGAGAAATAAAAAGTGTGTAATTATTCATATATCCTGCTTTTATGGCAATATTATACAAAATAAGTGCCGCAAATTTATATCTATACTATTTTTTGTGTAATTATTGTATAAAAATATAAAAATATCTCTGATTGGTTATAAAGTATAAACCGAAGAATTCAATAACCCTATAAATAGCGATTGTACCAAAAATTACTGCTGCGGGACGGATTAAATAATGCTGCCATAAGTAGAAAATTTTTAGCCATTAGGGTGTATTTCGTGCAAATTCTAGGTTATACACTTTAAGTTATTAAGCAGATGGAGGTTATTATGAATCGGTATCGTCAGTCTACACGTTCTTTATATCCTATAAAAGAAGTGATCCTAGAAGAACAAAGGCCCTCGTCCAATATCATAAAACGCAGGGAAATCGATCCGTTATTATTCAAAGCCTATGAGGTAGTTGCCGCCTATAAACAGGCCGCCGACTGTATGGTTTCGGTACTGGATCAGAACGGCCGCTTCATAGAAATAGCGGATCATACAGATACGGTTTTCTTCTGCGCCCTCTGCAAAAGGCATTGCCCGGATCCTACACGGGTCTGGGGTAAAAACGAATATCCCTGTACCCAGATGCATATCGACAGCATGAACAAAGCCCACCGCACAGGCGGAACTTATATTTATATGTGCGAATTGGGGTTTGTCTATTGCGTCAGCCTGATCTACTCAGGAGGGCGTCAGGCGGGGGCCATCCACGCGGGAGGGGTTCTTGGGGTTACACGGCAGGAGGGAATCAAAAGGATCTGCGCCATGAGCAGGGGAGCGGTATCGGAATTCGAAGCCGCCGTATACCTTGCGGATATTCCCGGGCGGACCTACGAAGAGATAAAAGCCCTGGCACAGATGTTGGGATTCTGTGCGGAACAGCTATCCGCCGGCGCTGATAGTTATAACGAAAACGTCAAACCTATACCCGGACAGGCAGCCCGCCCTGCAAAACCCGATCATTTACAAAAGAACAGGAACGCCCCCGGGCCTGCGTATCCTTTGGATAAGGAACGGCTGCTTCTCGCTGCTCTCCGCCGGGGGGATACCGAGGCCGGCAGGAAGATATTACATGAACTGTTGGATAGTATCGTTACTGCCAATCCCGGTAATTTTGAGTTTATACAGTTTCGAGCCATAGAACTGGTAGTGATCCTTTCCCGGGAAGCCCTGAATTCGGATATAGCCTCCGATACCGCCGAACACCGGGTGACTTTGGAAGTGAACAACCGGTACATTAGGAAGATTCAAGAATCCAGAAACATTAAAGAACTGCTGGAAAACTTATACGGCATCATGGACCGTATAGGAAGAAAGATATTTTCTTTTCAAGGGCTGCGCCATGCTTCAGCCCTCAGGAAGGCCGAACGGTATATATGGGAACATTATACCAGAAAACTCAGCCTTCAGGAAATTGCGGAGGTTTCGGGGCTGTCGGCGTCCTATTTTAGTAGTATATTTAAGGAAGAGATGGGAGAGAACCTTTCCGGTTATCTGAACCGCTTACGGGCGGAAAAGGCCGCGGTAATGCTCACGGAAACAGAGTTATCCTTACATCAGATCGCCAGGGCTTGCGGGTTTGAGGATCAAAGCTGGTTTTCGAAGATATTTAAGAGCTATGCCGGAGTAAGCCCCGGCAAATACCGGGAACAGGGCTACGGCGTATTGACCGGGATTGGTGAAAAGGAGGCTTCCCTAATCGACGTTTAATTGTCAGAATAAAGCCCATGGTATTGCAATAAATTACTATACAATAAAGGTAATTTATTGCATTATTAAATTAATTAATATGCTTTTAAGGTTCAGCTCGTATGAAAGAAAAGAAACAACCTAAAACCGGCGTCAACGCCTCAAGCCGGACCGATCCTATCTTGCTCAAGGCCTATAAAATGTTGACAGCGTACGCCAAGGCGACGGGGGCCATGATATGCGTCCATGATCACAACTACCTGCCCATTCCTGAAATATTCAAAGAGCTTGTTATCGACAAGAATATATGCTTGTACTGTATGCGGCATAAGGTACAGGCGGAGGTGAACAAGCTCCAGGATTTCAACGCATGTCCTTGTACCGAAATGCATATCAATGCAATCAAGGAAGCTAACCGTTTCGGCGGGTCCTACATCTATATGTGTGATCTGGGCTTCATGTTTTGGACCAGTCCTATTTATGTAGAGGACCGCTTTGTGGGGGCATTGATCGGTTCCGGCTTCTTGGGGATTGACGGAGAGGAATCCTCCGCGCAGATGTATCAGATAGGAGGGGGGGCCGTTCCCATGCAGGAGATCCGGCAGAAACTTGCCTCCTTCTTGAGGGGAGATCCGGATAAGATAAAAGCCCTGGCCGAGCTTATGCTCATCCTTGCCAAATCCCTTTCGGCAGGGAGCGAGGAGTATTATAAAACCATGAAACGCCGTGCGGAACAGCAGGCGGAGCTGTCGGCCAAAATTCAGGAACTAAAATCCCAGTATCCTGCGGGGTCTCCCCTGCCGGATTACCCTTTGGACAAAGAGCGGATGCTCCTCTCCGCGCTCAGACGGGGGGATAACGAAACCGGCAGGCGGATCCTCAACGAATTGCTGGCAATCCTGCTTTTTTCCAACCCGGATCACTTCAAATACATCCAGTTCCGGGCGATTGAACTGGTGGTGCTCCTTTCCCGGACCAATGTTACCTCCGGTAATACCGAGAAAGTTATACTTGAGACCAACAACCAGTACCTCAAACGGATCCAAAAAGCCCAGACTGTGGAGGAATTGACCGATGTGCTGCATAGCATTGTGGAGCGCATGGCAGGCCAGATATTCTCGTTCCGCGGGGTCCGCCATGCCTCGGCGCTGAGGAAAGCCGAACGGTTTATTTGGGAAAATTACACCCACAAGATCAGCCTGCAGGAAATTGCCGCCGCATCAGGGCTGTCGGCTCCCTATTTCAGCACCATTTTTAAGGAAGAAATGGGAGAAAACCTCTCCAGCTACCTGAACCGCATCAGGGTGGAAAAGGCAAGCCGTATGCTCACCGAAACGGATCTCTCTTTGAGTGAAATTGCGGGTTCTTGCGGTTTTGAAGATCAAAGCTGGTTTTCCAAGACTTTTAAACACTACATTGGGGTAAGTCCCGGAAAATACCGGGGGCAGGGAGGCGGCATGAATCAGGAGATTTCCGAACATAACTTCGCTGAAAACTGCCGCAGGATAATCAAAGAATAACCTAATGTAAAAATAAGGAAGATGAGTGATGCTTGAGTTGCATGAAATCGCACGGAGCCTGCAGTCGGGTAAAGCCCAGGAGACAGTGGATTTAATTACCCAAGCCCTAGCGGAAAATTATGCCATTGAAGACATATTGAAACAGGGCTTGATTGCGGGTATGGCCGCGGTGGAACGGCGGTATCGCAAAAATGAAATTTTTATACCCGAAGTGCTTATCACGGTCAGAGCATTGAACATGGGTATCAGGCTGCTCAAGCCGTTTTTAGATGCCTGTGAAACTCCGCAAAAAGGGACGGTGGTAATCGGAACCGTAAAGGGAGACATACAGGAAATCGAGAAGAACCTTATTGCGGTTATGATGCGGGGTATGGGACTGCGGGTCATAGATTTAGGAGCCGCGGTTACCAGCGAGCGGTTTATTGAAGCCGCGGAACGGGAAAACGCCCGGATCATCGCCTGCACCGCGGCGCTTACCACTACCATGCCTCACATGAAAACCCTGGTACAGGCGGTCATTGCCGCAAAGCTCCGGGATCAGGTAAAGATCATGATCAGCGGCGCTCCGGTAACGGAACGGTATTGCGAAGCTATCGGAGCAGATATCTATGCCCCGGACGCGATAAGCGCCGCGGAAATGGCGGAAGCCTATTGTAGTTCCGCGGAGTCCCGGCCAGGAGGATCCCGGGATACTTTAGAGAAAAGGGAACCCTAGGAATACCATAAACAGGGACGTTTCAAGCCGAACGATTAATGCCGAAAACCGATATTCCCTCCGGATCAAACCGGAGGGTTCTTGAACGCAGTTACAGTCTGGATTCACGTAAGGATGACCTATAGGACGGCAGGCAGGGATGTTGCGTCCCCTTCCTGTACGTGCGAGTCCGGCAGTTTAGTAAAAGAAAGCGTACCGTATTCTCAAGGGTAATGTCTTATTCTATAAGTATAATAGTATATGAAAGTAACGAGGTAAGTCTATTATGTCAAAAAACACGACAAAGCTCATCTTAATTACCGGTTTCCTGGGTTCAGGGAAAACAACCTTTTTATATGCAGGTCTGGAGACCATAGAACAGTCCAGGATCGCTCTGATCTGTAATGAACAGGGGCGGTTTAGGATCAAATCTTCAGGTTCTTTCCACCGGTTCAACCGATCCGCTATGGGGTCTTCATTGTTAAAAATCATTGATAGGCTCCTGGTCTACGGATACGATTATATACTGGTTGAAACCTCCGGTTTTGCCCAGCCTATGCTATTAACCCAACTGGCCGGAAAAGCGGAAAAGCGAAGCCGGGGAAAACTGCGGTTTCGGGGGATGATCTGTGTGATTGATACCTTACGCTTTCTAAAACTCTTCGCCGCGGCGGTTTCCCTGCATGAACAGGCGGCTTATGCGGACTGTTTTGTGCTTTCCAAAACCGATTTGGCGGAACCGGAGAATATACAGAAGATAAAGAATATTCTCAAGGTGATCCGTCCCGCAGCGCCGGTTTTCATCTGTAAAAAGCCTCATGTTCCACTCAAAACCATTTTTGCCGCGATAGGAAGATCCCGATAGTATATGGCCCGGAGGTTCCACGGATTAACGCGGATACGGTTGATACCGATCATATATCATTTGTGAAAATCCGCCTAATTTGTGGAATTCTTTATTTCAAGGTTATCCTTTATTTACAATATACTTGATATCGCCGGTTGGTTCACCGGTTCTTTTTACGATACCGTATAACTTAGGCGGTATTTCGCATAACATTCCTGACGTATATAAGCTGTTTGCATAGCCCGGGAGCCGCCGGAGGCTCTTGTATTTTGTTGCGTAAACAAAACCAAGCGCAAACGGTCCTGTTATACGCTGTTTTTTCTTTGACCAATCTAATTCCCCAATATTCTTTTCGCCCACTTTTCCGTACTTTATTAATACCGGTCCTTCATCGATTGTTTTTAGCCCATGTTCCATATTTTCAATATCTAGCCGCCTGAAAAATCTAACGCAGCCTAATAGAATAAGATTAGGAGTCTGGAATGAGCTGCCGGAGGGGAACCAAGGAAGAACGGGAAGAAATATTCATTTTGCGTTATGCTGAACCTCTGATATTAAGCGGTATTGGAAAGCGATTGGGGGGAAGGACAAGCACTGTCAACAACTTAAGCCGAATCCGAGGCAGAAAAGCATGATATACTGGAAAGATGGAGGGAATATCATGGGGGGAAAAAACAGTGTAGAAGTGCTGATACGATTGATACACCACTCAAGGTTATGAACGGCGCGGGCCGAGAAACGGGAACAGGACTTCACCCGGAAACGGAAAATGACCTTTGCGTAACTGCTGCATTTCATGCCGGGCATGGTAAAGGAAAGAGCGCAAAACGCGCCATCACGCTTTTCCCAACGATCGGGGAAAGCGGATATCCGCATGAGATGAGCAGGCGTTTAGTAAAGCGCGGCAAGAGATACGGCGGGAAGCCCTGCGAAAAATGTTTCAAACCAGCGTTGAAGGCTCGTACTGTGAGGAATGGGAGCGAGGGCGGAAGCTGATACTGTTTGACCGGGTATACCCGTCGTTTGAGTTCATTAAGTCGTTACAGGATAATTAAATAGCGTATGTGATGCGGATACAGAAAGGGTTCATACTGGAACGGGAAAGCGGGAAGGCTGGGTAACCGGATTGCGGACGTGGGCGGTACGGATAGCGCTTGCCGGTGGTGAGAGGGAAACACTGATTCGGAACGGTATTATTGACAAGTATTGTGTCGGGGAGTATTGAGAATACAATAATGACGCTTGTTATTGGCATACTATTTTTTGCTCCATTTTGTATAGAAAAAATACATTTTATATTTGATAATATGTTGAGCCTGTTGCAAAAGTCATGAGGGTATAAAAAAAGAGGGAAACCTGCTAATATGGTAATTAGAAAAATAAACCATACAGGAGACCTCTTTATGAAAACAATAGCGCAAATCATTGGCG
>JAITHW010000226.1 GCA_031279815.1 Treponema sp.
GGTCTCCAAAAATGGAACCATGCTGCTCAATATTCTACAGCGCCCTGATGGATCCATCGACGAAGAGACCCGCTATATCCTTCAAGAAATGACTGTTTGGATTTCGGTCTGCGGCGAAGGGATCTACAGGACCCGTCCTTGGCGGCGTTTCGGCGAAGGCTGTTCGTCGGTTCTTATTGATGGTTTTACGGAAGAGGCTGTATCGTGGGCGGAAACGGATTTCCGTTTCACCGCCAGGGAAAATACTGTGTACGCCTTTATTATGAAGGTTTCTGAGAATCGTGTATCGGTGATCCGCAGTTTTACCCCTGAAGAAAAAGTCCTTTCCGTGAGGCTTCTAGGCGGCGGTCTGGTTCCTTTCAGTCAAAATTATGGAGTTTTGACGGTGAAACTGCCTGAAACCTTACCGGCAAACTATACTAACTGTCTTGCGGTGGAAATAGCTTGTTGATAATTCCGGCGGGGTTTTATGCGGTCATATACTAAAGTTGATAAACTGAAAATCGCCCATACCAACAAGTACAATATATTCGGTTGCATTGTTCGGGAGGGGCCGATTAACCGGGCGGCTATTGCCAAGCGGACAGATTTGAGCCTCCCTACGGTGATGGCTATTACCGGGGAACTCTTGGAGAAAAGCGCGGTCTGTTCCATAGGGAAAGGGGATTTCGGCGCGGGGAAGCCGCCGGAAATGTTTGAAGTTAATCCGGATTTCTTCTATGTTATGGGCGTTGATCTGGGGCGCACGGAGATCCGGATTATAATAAACGATGCAACTTTCCGACAAAGACTTTGTTATAAGGAACCCACCGGGTATCCTTTTCCTGAAGAGGCTTTCATTTGCCGGCTGGGGCATATCATAAAGGACCTTATCGGATCTCTGAACAGCGGGCAGGCCAGAATCTTAGGTGCGGGGATCGCCATGCCTGGACTGATTGAACGGGAAACCGGACGGGTCATTATCTCGCCGGATTTTGGCTGGAAGGATATTCCCCTCCAAAGCCGGCTACAAGAATTGCTTCCTTTTCCGGCACTGGTACGGAATTCCAATCATGCTTTGGCGCTGAACGAAAGCGCCCTTGAAAACGGGAGCGATGATAACCATGTAAGTTTTTGTGTCAACCTGGGGTACGGTATCGGTGCGGCGCTGATCATAGGAGAAGAACTTTACGCCGGCGCAAAGGGTACCGGCGGTGAATTGGGGCATAGTGTAGTAGAAAAAGGAGGTCCCTTCTGCAAATGCGGTAACTCAGGATGCCTGGAAGCGGTGGCTTCCGGGGAAGCCATCGCTCGGCAGGCGGCAGTCATTGCGGCTCACCACGGCGACTCCAGAATAGCGGAACTCTGCGGCAGAGATATTTCCAAGCTCGAAGCGCGGATGGTTTTTGAAGCCGCCGAAGCGGGGGATGAAGGAGCGCGGAAAATTATCTCCAATGCGGCGGATTATATAGGTATAGGGCTGTCTACTGCGGTGAATATCCTAGACCCGGACCGGGTAATCCTTTGCGGCGGATTGATGAGAAACGGGCCCTTCTTTTTTGAGAAGATCCGTGCCGGTATGGAAGAACATGTGATGCCCTGTTCGGGAAGGAAGCTCAAACTCACGGTAGGGAAAGGCGGAGAGTACGGTACCGCTCAGGGAGTCTGCCGAGCGTTTCTGAATAGCTTTTGGTCCGAACAATTGCTGCCGATTTAAATGTGAAGGTCTTAGAGAATTTTTTAGTCTGTTTTGGAGGTTATATTTTGGAAGGAACCATGAAAGGGGCGTATCTCCCCGGAAATAGTACCGTTGTGCTTAAAGAAGTACCCATTCCCAAACCCGGTTACGGTCAGGTATTGGTAAAAACCAAAGCCTGTACCATCTGCGGAAGCGATATCCGCGCCATTTACCGGGAGCATACGGGCAAAGGCCCGGAAGGCTACCAAAATGTTATCGCGGGACATGAACCCTGCGGGCAGGTGGTGGAGGAAGGCCCGGGCCTACGGCGTTTCAAAAAAGGCTCCCGGGTTATTGTGTATCATATTTCCGGGTGCGGCATCTGCCACGACTGCCGTATGGGATATATGATCTCCTGTTCTTCGCCTCTGCGGGCGGCTTACGGCTGGCAGCGGGACGGCGGCATGGGGGAATATATGCTTTGTGATGAGAAGGACTTGGTGGAACTCCCGGATTCCCTTTCTTACACCGACGGGGCTCAGGTAGCCTGCGGTTTCGGTACGGTTTACGAAGCTATTATGAAGGTCGGCGTTTCGGGCAACGACGCGGTTCTCGTGACCGGGCTGGGACCCGTAGGGCTTGCCGCGGCAATGCTTTGTAAAGCTATGGGCGCGGGGAAGATTTTCGGTATTGAAGCCGACGGGTTCCGCATTGATTTTGCAAAAAAGCTGAATCTCTTTGAAAAGGTTCTGTCCCCGGGGGACTCCAATGTTGATGAAATCAAGTCTCTTACTGGCGGGCGGGGGGTGGAGCGGGCTTTCGACGCTTCCGCCAATGACCAGGCTCGGGCGGTCGCTGTCCGGGCGGCCCGGCAATGGGGGAAGATCGCGTTTGTCGGGGAAGGGGGTACGGTTGCGATTAACCCCAGCCCTGATATAATCCACCCGCAAAAGACCGTCTACGGTTCCTGGGTAACGAGTATCTGGCTCATGGAAAACCTTGTGGAAGAGCTGGTCCGGTGGAATCTGCATCCCGATGTCCTGGTGACCCACCG
>JAITHW010000248.1 GCA_031279815.1 Treponema sp.
CCGCTCTCGTTCAGACAAGCCGTATACGCCGGCAGTGCGTGGAGTGCGCCGTTTTCCGAATACCAAATGCGGCTTATGCTGAACGGATATGCCGTCCTTGATTATCTGGATGAATTAACCGGCTTCTCAGTACCGGCGGAAAATGCGGCGGTTTTTATAGTAAATAACACGACACACGAAAACTTGTTTTTACAAGCGCCTGAATATAGGCCGCAGCTTGCCATAAATGATTATGGGAAAGGCCGTTTTAGCAAAGAAAAAAGGTATCATGTAAACGCAGCGGCAATGAAACGCCTGGCTGAATATTTGAACTTTCTGAAAGCAAACAACGTGTATGATAATACTCGTATCATTCTTGTATCCGACCACGCGGGTTTGGAGGTTTCGTATGTAACAAAAACAGCGCTTCCGTTTCATGTTGACCAATTCAACGCGTTGCTCATGGTAAAAGATTTTAATGCAGCAGGTGAATTAAAAACCGATATGACGTTTATGACAAACGCCGATGTTCCGTCTCTCGCTACAGAGGGAATAATAGAAAATCCCATAAATCCTTTTACAGGAAAACCGGTAAAAGGACAAAAGAATCCGTCCTTTCCAGTCTTGATAAAAAGAGTAAATGAAATAAACGAGACGGAAATAGAATTAAATCCTCAAAACATATTTTATATTCATGACAACATTTTTGATCCGGAAAACTGGAGCGGATCGGAAAAATAAATTATCATCTATCTATTTATTATTAGGATACACTAATACTTACCGTTTTTTATACCTTTATGATTTATCCATTGACACAAATAACTGAATTTGTGTTTGTATTCGCGTAAAAACTGTTTAAAGAAACAGTTTTTACGATTATATGCGTAAACGGCGCTTTTAGCGTATGTACCTTGCCTCTCTACATTGTCGCTGAAAGCTGGCAGAAAAAGGAACGGGATATACAAAAACGGCTAAAGCCTAAAACAGACAAGATTAAGGCGGTTTTCAAAGGCGATGAGCAGTACATGATACTGTCAACCTATTGCCGTTCATCGTTCTTCGCTACTCTAAGATCATTTCCCCCAGGTAAGCATCGTATTCCTTCTGGGCCGTCTGAACCGCTTGTTCCGCAACGGCGATTTCCCGGTCTGCGGCGTCAATCTCTCCGTCCTGAAAGGCGAGGCGTTTCAGGTAGTCTTGTCCCTGCGGGGTCTGATTGCCCGCGGCTTCCAGATTCCGTCTCGTCCTGTCTTGTTCGGCAATCAGCCGTTTGCGCTGATTTTCCAGATTGCTTAAGGCCAGTTTTGCTTCATCAGCCTGCTGTTTCAGAGTAATGGCAGCCTGCAATGCGGTTCGGACTTTCAAAGGAATCTCCTGATTTGCAGCGTAACTTACAAAAGCACTCAAGGCAAGCTGAGAGAGGATAATCCCTTCAGAGAGAGGGCGTTCTTCTTGTACGGCGAAACGCAGTTCTTCCCCCTGTTGCAGGGTCTGCACAAAGCGGTACAGGCTGCCGGTCTTTTCCGTATATGATGCAGGCAGGGTAAGGCTCGTCCCGGGTGTAATAGGATGCTCCACAATGAGCCGTTTCGATTCACCCGATGCGTTTCTGAAAGTATAGATTTTTTCATAGCTTTGTTTCCGGTTGATGGTCATGATCCCCTGGCGGATCGTAACCGTGGTAACAGTCCGGTTATTGGAAACATTGACGCCGCCTGTAACCGAAAGATCTTCCCCATAGGAGATAATTCTCTTTTCCCCTTCCGGGAAAAACTCTATCAGCGCATCCCCCGCGTAGGTTCCGCCGTCGTAAACCGTGATAGGGCCTGCGGGGAGTTTCATGCCGGTACTGTTGGTTAATTCCGCGCTGATTGCCGGGTTGCCAGGGCGTCCCGGTACGGCTCTTGCCCCGGAAAAAACCAGGGTCTTTTCCGCCTGAACAATGCCTTCTACCAAGGGCAGCATGGCGCTCTGCTGCCGGGCAAGGCTCACGGGCTTTTTAATAGTGAACTCAAACTGATCCCCCGCCGCGCGGCCCCGGGCGGTTTCAACCGTATTCCGCGCCACTGCGGGGCTAGGCGGCTCATAAGCGTTAAAGGAGCTTTCCATAGATCTTTTGTATACCGGGGCATTCTGAGGAGAAACGCGTATTTCTTCGGCAGAGGCTCTCCCATCTTGTACCATATCATAACCCATTCCTTCTCCGGCGCTTCCCGAATCATAGGTTCGGGCATCCGCAACCCCCGCGATGGCTAGGGGAAGCATGGGCCGAACAAGGTAATAGGGGGCATAGAGATTTTGAATAAAAGAGACCGGCCTGCCTGTAACCAGAGAAAGTTCTACCTGATCCCAGTCGGTATTGCCGTCGTTATCCACTATAGCCCAGCCTTGAAGAAACGGCTGCTCTTGAGATAAGTCCAAGCGATAGGAAACTTTCCAGATAGGGGCGGGAATCACATAACTCAGAGAGACTTCCCGTTGGGTTTTCCCGGGAAGCCTAACGATAAGGTTCCGGGTATCCGAATCGCGGGAGCGCATGATGAGATCCAGCGCCCGCTCCAGGCCCGCGTTTATCTGCGGGTCTTGGAAAGCAAAACTGTTTATATCTCTGAGGCGGATTACCCTGATCCCCTGAGGGGTATAGAGGGAAAGGTAAGAATCCGCTTCTCTTGTTTCCTGTCCCCGGCCGGATTCGGCATGGTATTCCACCAGGATAATCCTGCCTCTGATGGGATTAGGTACCGAAACCTCGATCTCCGCGCCCCTGAGACTGTCCAGCAGTTCGGCGATACCGGAATTGTCCGGCAGGTCGATGGCCAGACTCTTCAGCGTCCTGGATAAGGTGTGTTCCGAAGGATAGGACACCGAAGGACTGGAATCGGGATCGTTTATCACCAGAGATTTGAGCGCGTCATTTACCGCATTGAGGTTGAACGGAAGCGGCAACTCTGTGGAACCGTTAATAGTACCGGCGTGTTGAAAAAAACCGACCCCGGAAGAGAATAACGCCAGCCGGCGGAGGGGAAGGCCCTCCCGGACAGCCTGTTCCTCTGGGAGTGCCGTCTGCCCCTGGGAGGTATTGTACGGGGCGGGCTGGGTTCTATCCCGGCTCGATTGAGCCCACAAGCCGGGCAAGCCTAGTACCAGCAGCATAGAGAGAATAGCAACGGGATTTGCGGTTTGGACTTCAGGCCCAGGGGCCAGGGTAATTTTTAAGACGTTTCGTAGGTTCATCGCCTATAATACTACCGTAATAGGCGCTTCCATTGCAAGCCGTTGCATATCTGTGAACATCTGCCGGATCCTATTCCGGATCACAATTCATGGAGCGCAAGATCAAAACACCGTATCAAAGGATCGATTTCTGTGCGTACCCGGTTGAGAAAGGAACGATCGTTTCCTGAAGGGCGCCGCCCCCCGGTTCCCGCGCATTCTGGAAAATGCGCCCAAAGATAATCGCAGTCACCCAAAAGGGTTTCCAGTTTTTCAGGAGCCGCCGGAAGAGCGCCGGTCAGGATATCCCGCAACATGGTGAGGGCGTCCCGCTCATTACGGATGAAGGCCCCTGCGGCTTCCGCTCGCTTTTTATCGGTATGCGTCTTTTCCAAGGAAACCCTCTGTACCGGTCTGTCCCCGCCCCGCAAAACCCTCAGAGCATCTTCCAAAGACAGGGTCTTTACCCCTAAAGGCAGTCCAGGACCGGCAATATCCCGGATTCGGGAATCCCGGGCAAATTCCTTCTCAAACAGGTCCCGATAGAGCTTCAAAGCCGGATTGGTCCGTACAGGCAAACCCGACTTGGACAAGGCCGTGAAAGCTCCGGGACGAAATATAAGGTCTCCGTTAAAGATACTCCTGAAACGGGTCTGCCGTCGCAGCGCCTCACGGCAGCTTGGGGTGGAGCGGGCGTGGAAACCGTCAAGGGTATAAGAAAAATCAAGACCCCCGATCATAATAGGCCCCGAAGCGATCCGCCGGGCTATCGCAATGACGGTAAGCCCCACCGAACCTAAAGGGGGGAAGGTCTCCGGCAGCAGCCCCGCAGTTTTGAGGCGGTGAAAAAAACGCAACTCGGTCCAGGGAGTGGCAAAGAGCGCTATCCGGCTCCCCAAAACTTCCCTCGTGGCAGGAAGCGCGGAAAGGTCCATAGCCACCGGAATTTCCCAGGACCCGGAGCCGACAAAATCCCGAAGATTCCAGTGCTGACTTTCCAAGGCAACCACCAAGTCGGGTTTGATGTTCCGCGCTTCCAGGGCCTGAAGCGCGGTATCCACACAGATTATCCTGAACGGTCTCAACGAATCCGTATAAAGGGTTTTCCCAAAGGAACTTTGCAGTCCTGCCAGAATCAAATCCAGGGAAGGCCCCGCGCCCAGCGCCAGAACCGGGGAATCTCCAAAGTTCAGATTCGCTATAGACCGCGCTTTGGGGATAAGAGCCAAATTGCGGACGGCATTCACGATATACCGCCGTCCCAGCTTCATCAAGGTCATGGCGTTACCCCAATCGTTGGCAATATCCCGCCGGACCGCCTCGGCCAGCGCGTCATACAAAGCGGGGAATATTTGCCACCCTCCGGACAAACGAATCACTTCCACTCGGCGGAACCGGCGGCTGCCCCAGAGTTTCCGTATATAGCCGCAGACCTGCGCGGGATCAACAGAACCTACCAGCCGCAGAAC
>JAITHW010000007.1 GCA_031279815.1 Treponema sp.
AACATACGCCTTAAAACAGGGTTTCTACGTTATTGAACCTTCCGGTGAAGATGTAAAAGTAACGCCGCCGTTTTCCAACCGGAAATTCTGGTAGCCCCGGCTTGCGCGGGCCGCGCCGCAGTTCATAGCGCAGCCGGAGCAGCACGTCCGGAATGACGTTGGTATCAGCCAAAACCTTCATTGCCGGTACTTTTTGACCAGCCGTTCTTTGCGGATTTGCGCAAGGGTAATGCCGCCCCCACCGGCAGGGATACCCGAAAGAGCGCCCTCCTGGGGCGCATCCGAATAACAACCCCAAGCCGGCTCCAGGCGGTTTTCAGCGGCCCGGCGAAGGACGAACCCAGTCCTCCCGTATAATTCTGTTGCCGCGCCTCAGCCCGCGTTCTATCGTCCGCCTCCGCAGCCTGGCGCGTGTTTTCTTTAACTCAGTATTTTTCCTTCATTTCAAGCCGTTCTATTTTACCGTTGCTTTTCAGGGCCTTAACGAGGGTGGCAATATCGGTGTGATCCGCAACCCCCACAAAAAGACGAAGCCGGGTGCCCCTCCTTTTTTCCTTGCCCTTTCCTATGCCCTGATCCACGTCCATAGATAAAATACGGATACCGAAGGATTGCAGAATGTGCAGGGTTTCTTGATAGTCGGGGTTATTGGATTTGAAGGTTATTTCCAGCAGTTTGTTCCGTTCAGACGGGAAAAACCGTTTTTCAAACTTGCCTAATACGATAAGGGTGACGAGGATGATAACCAGAGCCACCCCTGCGGCAAGAAACATCCCCGCGCCGATGGTCATCCCTACCGCAGCAATAAGCCAGAGGGAGGCCGCGGTGGTAAGCCCTTTGATGTTGTTTCCCAGACGGATTATGGCGCCGGCTCCGAGGAAGCCGATACCGGATACCACTTGGGCGGCGATTCTTCCGGGATCGCCGTTCTTCATGGACTGGAATTCCTGGGGCAGCCAGATGGAAAGCAGCATCAGGAGGGTTGCCCCGGTTGCTATGAGAATGTGGGTTCTCAATCCCGCGATCTGGCGCCGGCTGCTTCGCTCAATCCCGATGACGGCGCCCGCGAAAAACCCAAGACCTAACCGTATAAGCATGTCTAGTTCAGTTATTTGTACCATATTTATAACACCATTACTAAGATCGACATTTTTACCTTTTAATTGACCCTTGAAACAACTTGGTTCCTCCCTTGAACATCCATGAAATCCGGTGTTATCATTGCCCCAACTGGCTAGGGAGGTTTCTCATACCGGATATGGGGTTAATTATTGCGTTTGTCATCGCAATTATCGTGATGATTGCGGCTATCTCCAAGGGGAAGGTTCATCCGTTTCTATCAATCATGGCGGTATCGCTGTTGCTGGGATTGGTTGCGGGAATCCCTCTGGTGAATACCGCGGATGAAGACGGTACGGTCACCCAGGGAATAACGGATGTAATCGCCGCGGGCTTTTCAGGGACCTTTACCGGTATCGGTATTGTGATCATCCTGGGCGCGTTGATAGGCGCGATCCTGGAAACTACCGGAGCGGCGTTCAAGCTGGCGGATATGGTCATTACAGTGGCCGGGAATAGGCATCCGGTACTAGTCATTCAGTTGATAGGCTGGGCAGTTTCCATTCCGGTATCCTGCGACAGCGGGTTTGTTATTCTGGACCCCATCCGTAAGGCCCTGGTCCGGCGCACTCGGGTAAGCAGCGTAGCCATGACCGTTGCCCTATCCTCCGGCCTTTACGCATCCCATGTTTTCATTCCCCCAACCCCGGGACCCGTTGCCGCGGCCAATACTCTGGGGGCAGGCAATAATCTGCTCCTCGTGATGGTACTGGGCGCGGCGGTATCGGTTCCCGCCTTGCTTGGATCTCTGTTCTATGCCCGCTATATAGGTCAGAAGATACAATCCGCCGAGGATCTGCGGATTGATGAAACCGCCCGCAGTTATGAGCAAATCGCTGCGGGTTACGGCAAACTGCCTGACGGTTTTACCGCGGTCACGCCTATTGTGGTTCCCATTCTGCTCATGGCTCTGGGTTCCGCCGCTTCTATGGCCCAATGGACCGGTTCCGCTTTTCAGATCAGTACCTTCTTGGGAACCCCGATCATAGCCCTATCGGTAGGGCTTGTCTTTGCCATAGGGCAGCTTTCGGTAACCGAAAAGCTCAAGGCTTTTTATGCCCTTACCAATGAAACCTTAAAAATCGCGGGGCCTATACTGTTCACTACCGCGGCCGGCGGCGTATTGGGCAGGGTTATCGCGGTTTCCGGAATGGCAGGCTTTATCACCGCCAATTCCCAATCCCTGGCCGGCATCGGTATTGTGTTCCCCTTTGCGCTGTCGGCAATTCTGAAATCCGCCCAAGGTTCTTCTACCGTGGCCTTGACTACTACCGCGGGCATTGTCGCCCCCCTGCTGGACGTTCTGGGCCTTGCATCGCCTGCCCGGTCCGCCCTGACCGTCATCGCCATCGGCGCGGGATCCATGACCGTATCCCATGCCAACGATTCCTATTTCTGGCTTGTTGCGAACTTCGGCGGTCTGACTGCGGATCAGGGATACAAAACTCAGACCCTCGTAACCTTGATAGAAGGGCTCTGCGCCTTAGCGGGAATAATTCTCCTGTCCCTGGCGTTGCCTTAATGATTTTTATCCCCCCGGGGCTTCCCTATCTCGACAAAATCGCCGTATTTGTTTAATCTGGAGGGTATGCTGGATTATAGTGAATATCTTGCGGATTGGCCGGATATGCCCTATCCGAATTTTATCGCATGGCTGGATGCTATTGAAGCGAAATGGCAGACTAAAACCGCTCTTTTTTACCGTTCGGGGAAACAAAAGGACTTCACCACCTGGTCTTTCAAAAAGCTGGCTGAGGAAAGCCGGAGAATAAGCCGGGGGCTGCTGGCGGCAGGGCTGGCTAAGGGGGATCGGGTTGCCTTGTGGGCGGAAAACCGGCCCGAATGGATGGCGGTTTGGCTGGGGGCTGCGGTTGCGGGGTTAGTCATTGTTCCCGTTGATTTTCTGATATCCGAGCAGGAATGTCTTAATATAATGCGCATAACCAAGGCCGGGGCTTTTTTTTATTCCGGAAAGAAACAGGCTTTTGCGTCTTCCCTGGAAAGCAAGGGGATTTCTTTGGCCGTTTCGGTTTGTCTAAACAATGAAGAGGGGAGCTCTTTTAATTCCTTTGGGCAGCAAGCCGGGGAGCAGCCGCTTCCTACAGTGAGCGACATCGCGGAGCATGATCCGGTGTCCATCGTATTTACTTCGGGCACCACGGGCTTTGCCAAGGGAGTGACCCTGCATCACAAGGGGATCATAGCCAACACCAGCGCGGCAATCCTGTCCCTGCGGGGCCTTCCCTCAGATGTGTTCATTAACGTATTACCACTGCATCATACCTATCCCACCACCTGTTCCTTTATGGCTCCTCTATCCGCGGGAGCCGCCGCCATTATTGTCGAGCGCCTCGTCGGCGATGTGGTGGTGAGAGATATTCGGGACGCGGGGGGAACCTTCCTCATCGCGGTGCCTCTGCTCTACGATAAGGTGATGAACGCCATTGATCAGAAATACCAAAAACTTCCCGGGATCCTGCGGGGGCCTCTTGATATATTACGAAAGATAGCCCTGGATCAAGCAAATAAGGGAAAAATCGGATTCGGGAGGCGGGTATTCAAATTTATCCGCAAAAAAGCAGGGCTTGCGTCGATCCGAATCATGGTTGCAGGAGGGGGGCCCTTGAGTCCTAAGACCGCGGACTTCTTTGATTCTTTCGGGTTTAATATCGTTCACGGTTATGGGATGAGCGAAAACAGCCCCCTGGTCAGTGTGAATACCCCCTGGCATAAGAACAACCGATCCGTGGGGCTGCCGGTTAAGTATACGGATGTCAAAATCATTGATAAGAACGAAGAGGGGATTGGAGAAATAGCGGTAAAATCCCCTTCCCTCATGCTGGGATACTACGAAAATCCCGAAGCTACCGCGGAGGTATTCACCGGAGAGGGCTATCTTAAAACCGGCGATCTGGGGTATCAGGACGAACAGGGATTTATCTTCATCAGCGGCAGAAAGAAAAACCTGATCGTCAGTTCCGGCGGCAAGAATATTTATCCTGAAGAGATCGAAGCCCACTTTGAAGGTTCCCGGGTTGTGGGGGACGTACTGGTGGTGGGCAGAAAAGAACAGGCCTTCGGAGGAGAGTATATTTTTGCGGTGGTGGCTCCCAATTTCGATGCCCTTGCTCAGGATTACCCTGGGAAAGAACCGGACGACGCGTTTCTTACCGAATTGGTAAAGAAGGAGATCGAAAAGATCAACCGTACCCTGGTGGCTTATAAAAAGATATCCGATTTTACCATACGCCGGGAAGGGTTTGAGAAGAATGCTCAACAGAAAATCCGGCGATTTCTGTACAAAAGCTACGAAAACCCGGTGTAACGGCGCTTGTTCCGGCCCGAAGGGAAACAGCAATCGTTGCCGTCCGGATCATGTTTAGGGGACGCCTTCCGGGTTTTCAGGCCCTGCGCGGCCTTTCATACTATGCGGGGAATCTCCCATGAGGCGGCGCCGCAGCGTGGCAAGCACTTCTTCCAGATGCAAAGGTTTGCCTATATGGGCATCCATGCCCGCCTCAAGGCACTTTTCTATATCTTCGCTGAATACATTGGCGGTCATGGCTATTATGGGAACCCGTGCGGGCGCGTTTACCCTTGATCCCGGGGATTTCACGGAACCCCGCGCGGCTTCAAAAGCACGGATAAGCCGGGTGGCCTCGTAGCCGTCCATTTCGGGCATCTGCACATCCATAAAGATCATATCGTATTTTTCAGGTCCCTCGGTGTAAAGCCGTACTGTTTCCGCGCCGTTTTCAGCGCAAATAATTTCCAAATTTGTAGGTTCCAGCAGGGATTGCACAATTTCCCGGTTTATTTCCACATCTTCGGCAAGCAGGATCCGGAATCCTGAAAAGTCTTCCGCAGCCTCTTGATCCCTATTATCCGCCGCAGCCTGATTACCGCTGCCGGTATATGCGGTGATGCAATCCGCGATGTCCGAAGGGAAAAGGGGTTTGGATATGCACTTGTCCGCCCCGGCTTTCTTGGCCTCCTCTTCAATAAGCATCCACTCCTGTGCGGAAACCATGAGGACCGCCGTGTTGCCGGGATTATGCTCCTTTATTTTCCGGATAAGTTCTATGCCGCCCATCCCGGGCGCTTTCCTGTCCACAAAGTATATATCATAGGGTCCGTTCTTTTTGATGTTTTCCAAGGCTTCCGTCCCATCCCGGGCGGTATCGCAAAAAAAATGAAATTGTTCGGAAAGTTCCCTGAAATACCGCCGGATCTCTTCGGCGCCGTCTACGGCGAGGAGCCTGAGATTGTCCCCGGGTATCCCCGGATTAAAGAGGTTCCCCGTTATCTTGCCGCTCTTCTCCGCCTGTACGGTAAAGATAAACGAGGAACCCTTCCCCGGCTCAGAGACCACCCATATCTTTCCGTTCATCATCTCCACGATCCGTTTGGATATGGCAAGGCCCAGGCCGGTACCGCCGAATTTTCTTGAAGTACCCGAATCGGCCTGCTGGAAGGAGGAGAAGAGCCGGGACTGTTGTTCCGCACTTATTCCTATTCCCGAATCGGTTACGCGGATACGGATTTCGCAGAACCCTTCTTCGGCTCTCTCAAGTCCGGCATCCAGCGTGATGACCCCCGCTTCAGGGGTAAATTTCACCGCATTGGAAAGAAGGTTGGTAATTACCTGGGCCAAACGCTGATCATCTCCATAGAGGGTACCGGGGATACGCCGGTCGATATGAACGGAAAAAATCTGCTTTTTCTCTTCTACCTGGAAGCCGATCACATTCACCACTTTCTGAAGCATCTTTTCAAAGTTAAAATCATCAAAAGACAGTTCAAACTTACCGGCCTCTATCTTGGCCATATCCAGCATATCGTTTATGACTCCCAGGAGGTGGGTGGAGGCGTCTTCGATTTTATCCAGACAGTAATCTTTTCTTTTAGGATTTTCAGAAGACTTTGCAATGGCGGTCATACCTATGATGGCGTTCATAGGGGTCCGCATTTCATGGCTCATGTTGGCAAAGAAATCGCTTTTGGCCCGGCTTGCCTGTTTGGCTTCTTCCAAGGCGGCGTTTCGTTCTCTTGCCCGCAGATCCCTGATTGCCGCGCCGGCAATGACGCTGCTCACAGCCGCGGCGAGCTGGCGGTCGCTTTTGGTCCACATCCGGGGCGTACCGCAATGCTCTATGGACATAACGGCCCAAAACGTACTGTCTATATACAACGGAGCCGCGATGAATGCGGTAACTCCCGCAGGCGTCATAGCCGCATACCGGAAATCTTTCTGTACATCGCCGCTATAGATAATGGGGATATTTCCGTCCGCGGGCTGCTCAAGGGGAAAGCTTTCGGCAATGATACCGTTAAACTGTTCCATGCCGGCGCCGCCGAAAATCCCGCTGTTGACGCTCCAGACATAGGCGCCATGACATAACAGGGAATTCTTTTCGGCAATGCTTACCGCGATCCGGGTAACATTGAGGAATTCTCCGGTGATTCTCAGGGCGTCGTTGATAAGCACCGCGGTATCCGGCGCGGCCATAAGGCTTTTCGCCAATTTCGCCATCAGTTCCTGCTGTTTGAATTGCCGGATAAACGCGGTTTCTTTTCTGCCGTAGATAAAGAAGCTTAAAAACCCGCTGCCGATGACAAAAATAATGGAAATAATGAGCAACATAGAAAGAATTATGGTCTTATTCTTGGTCTGGATGACCTCTTCATCGGAGATATCCACTCCGGCTATACCTATTATATTACCCCCGCTATTGCATAAAGGGGTAAAAGCGGAAATAAGCCCTTCAAAACCGACAGAATAATCCCCCAGTCCGGTAACAACCGCTTTACCTGTATTCAAAGCTACTATGACCGGCTCTTCCATTTCCAGGGGTTTTGTTAAAAGGGTATAAGAATCCCCGGAAAAATCATTATCGATAACAGGCTGGAGACGGCCTTCGGAGTTTATGCGGTAATAATACACAAAGAGCACGTTATGGTTTTCACTAAAATCCGCCAGGCGCTCTTTAATCGCTTGGTAGAGAGGCTTTTCCATATCTTCAGGGGTTTTCAGTTCTTCCATCTCTTCTTCCGTTATCAGCTCGGAGGCCACTCTGGATACCAAAAGGATACGCCCCTCAATACTGCTTCGTAAATACCGGGAAAAGGTATTTACCAGCACAGTGGTATAAATCGAGATTATCAATACTAAAACCGCGGCGATGGAGAACAGGACGACCGCCAAGTTGCCATACAGTTTCTTTTCTCTTTTTACCATATCCATTGGGGGGATTATATCACAGATTTATCTTTTCTCAATCCAATCTCTTCTTAATTTGAAAACGAAACGTCCGGTTACCGGATGGAGACGTACGGGGATAAGCCGCGGAATCAGCCCCAGCCGCGGTTCTTATTTATATTTGGGGTATAAGGCGCAACTAAAAGATAGGTATCCGCCGCTTCGTGCCGGAGCTTCGGCCCGGTCGGCTTGCATTTCTAAATTCTTTTTATATATTATATGGCAGGTTATGGTTAATAAAACATTTGAAAAAGACCCGCGGATTGAAACCCTCGAACGGCTCATTACCGCATATCAAGCATCCTATTATAATGGGGAAGCGGAGGTTTCCGATGGGGAATTCGACCTTCTCTGGGATGAACTCAAGCAGCTCAAACCGGATAGTCCGGTACTTGCTAAGATCGGCGCGGATAATACCGGCGGCTTCCCAAAGGCCCGGCATCTTATCCCCATGGGAAGCCAGGAAAAGGCCGCAAACCCTAGTGAATTCCGCTCTTGGGCTGAAAAAATCGCCCCGCAGACCTTTGTGGTACAGTATAAATTGGACGGGGCCAGCCTTGAACTGCAATATGAAGCGGGAACCCTGGCGAAGGCTATCACCAGAGGGGACGGAACCATAGGGGATGAGATCACCCGGAACGCCCGGCGCATGAGCGGGGTGGCCGCGAAGCTGGATATTCCCTTTACAGGCGGGGTTCGGGGAGAAGTGGTGATGACCCGCGAGGTCTGGAAAGAGAAATACCCGGACAAGGCCAACTGCCGGAACGCGGCTAACGGCATCATGCGCCGAAAAGACGGGGAAGGGTGCGAAGACCTCGCCTTTATAAGCTATGACGCTGCGGCTGACGGGGACGACCGCTTTTTTCAGGATGAAATCGAGAAACTTGCATGGCTGAAAGAGCGGGGATTTTCAGTTACCGTAACCGAGGAGTTTTCCGATGCCGAAGAGGTTATCGCGTACCGCCTGAAAATCGCGGAAGAACGGTCTGCTCTTCCGGTAGACATTGACGGGCTGGTGGTGAAAGATCGGATAACCGATATGGCCGATCTCCGGCGCAACCGGCCTGAACGGCAGATCGCTTTCAAGTTTAATTTAGAAACCGCTTACAGCATCCTGCGGGATGTGGAATGGAGCGAATCCGGCGCGACCTATACTCCCATCGGGATAGTTGATCCGGTGCGTATCGCGGGAACCACCGTTCAGCGGGCAAACCTCAACAATCCCGGCATGATCCGTGCGCTGGGGCTTAAAATCGGTTCCGCGGTTTCGGTGGTTAAGCGGGGAGAGATCATCCCCAAGATTGAAGGGCTTGCGCCCGGGGGAGCGTTTCCAAAAACCGAAGAAGAGCGGGAAATCGAGTTTCCCTCACACTGCGAAAGCTGCGGCGCGGCCCTGGAAGACGGGGGAACCAGGCTTTTCTGTCCCAATCTGAAGTGCTCTAAACGGCTTCTCCATCGCCTGCAAAAGTGGGTTGCGGTTCTGGACATTCGGGAATTGGGGGACAAGCTCATCAGGCAGCTTTTCGATAAGGAACGGGTCCGGCGGCTCCCGGAACTCTACACCTTGAATTCGGAGGAATTGACCGGATTCGACCGTATGGGGGAACTTTCGGCGGCCAAGGTAATACGTCATATCCGAACAAAGCGGGAATTGTCCTTAGCGGCCTTTGTAGCGGGCTTTGATTTTGAGGGCGTAGGAGAAACCATCATGGAAAAGGCCGCCGCCGCGGGGTTCGATACCTTGGAAAAACTCCGGGCCGCCTCGGTGGAAGACCTTGCGGGGGTATACGGTCTGGGGGAAATCACCGCCCGGATCATCACCGAAGGTCTCAAAGAAACCGCGGAAGAGATGGATCAGGTGCTTGCCGCAGGGATCATCGCCGTTGCCGCGCCTCCTCTTGAAGACACCCAGCCCCTTAAAGGCTTTTCCTTCTGTTTTACCGGGGAACTTTGCTATATGAAACGGAGCGAGGCGGAAGAAAAAGCGCGTTCTTTGGGAGCATCCGTTAAATCCACGGTGGTGAAGGGCCTTTCGTTTCTTGTAACCAATGATTCCGCTTCAAATTCTTCCAAAAATAAGAAAGCCCGGAATTTGGAGGTTCCCGTTATTGACGAGAAAGCCTTTATCGCGCTTTTGCAGGACCCTTCCCGTGCTTCGGTACATGCCGCGGCAGGCAAGACCGGCGGCAAGCCGGATTCCGCTCAAATACCGGCGGATCAGGGGGAATTATTCTCTACAGGCGTCCCCGAATGAGGATCCCCGCGCATCCCTATGGCTTGGAAGATCACCACCAGGGCAATGAGGCCAAATCCTGTAATATCGGTTGTTAATCCCGGATGGATGAGGAGCAGCCCTCCTGCAAGGGCCGGCAGTCTTTCAAAAATACGCAGCGGTTTCACCATATACCCTGCAATCCCTATGGAAAGCCCAAACATACCGATACAGGAGGTAATGATAATCTGGATCACTTCGAGAGGGGTGGTTTCAATGAAGAGCATAGAAGGGCTGTACACAAAGATATAGGGGATGATAAACGCGGTGATTGCAAGCCTCGTGGCGTTCACGCCGGTTTTAATAGGGTTGGATTTGGCGATGGCCGACCCCGCGTAGGCGGCCAGCGCCACAGGCGGGGTAATGTCCGCCACAATCCCAAAGTAGAAGACGAACATGTGCGCGGCCATAACGGGCACCCCCATGCGGATCACAATGGGCGCGGTAATGGTCGCCATGATTACATAGTTGGCGGTGGTGGGTATGCCCATGCCCAGAATGAGGCAGGCAATCATGGTGAGAAAAAGAGCGAGGAGGAGACTGCTGCTCGCTACCGAGAGGAGCATGGAGATGAGAATCTGGCCAAGGCCGGTAAGGGACACGATCCCCACCACAATGCCCGCGACCGCGCAGGCCATAGCGACCCCGATGCTATTCCGGGCGCCGTTTGCCAGGGCTTCAATAAAGCTTGCCGGAGTAAACCGGGTTTCCTTCCGAAACATACTTACAATTATGGCGGTTAAAATGGCGACGCAGGCCGCGTACGCCGGGGTAAACCCGATGGTCATAAAGCTCACCAGCACGGCAATCGGCAGGAAGAGATACCCTTTGACTTTGAAGAGTTTCCAGAAACGGGGAATCGACTCCCGGGGAAGCCCTTTGAGACCCAGTTTCTTTGCCTCAAAGTGGATCATAAGAAAGATGCCGGTAAAGTAGAGGACCGCAGGCAGGATGGCGGAAACCGCGATAACCGGATAGGGAACGCCGGTCAGTTCCGCCATGAGAAAAGCCGCGGCTCCCATGATGGGGGGCATGATCTGCCCCCCTGTGGAGGCCGCGGCTTCCACCGCGGCGGCGAATTCCGGTTTATAGCCGGTTTTCTTCATAACCGGAATGGTAACGCTCCCGGACCCTACAGTATTCGCCACGGAACTGCCCGAATACATCCCGCTCAGGGCGCTGGCAATGACCGCCACCTTGGCCGGGCCGCCGGAGGCGAACCCCGCCGCAGAATTGGCCAAGTCTATGAAGAAGGAGGCGATCCCGGACTTTTCCAGAAACGAGGCTAAGAATATGAACAGCACGATGAAGGTGGAACAGACCCCGACAGGGGTTCCGATAATGCCGTCGGTGGTGTAGAAAAGCTGATGGATTACCCGCTTCAGGGAAAACCCCGCAATAAACGCATAGGCGATGAAGCCGGCGCCTACCACCAGGATGGGGACCCCCACCACCCGGCGGCACAGTTCGGCCAGTATGACAATTCCCGTAATCCCCATGACAATATCCAAGGGTTTGAGGAGAATCGCCCTGGCGACGACAGCTTGAAAATTCACCACATAATAGAAGAAGGCGATAGCCCCCAAACAGCCCAAGACAATATCATACCAAGCCACATGGTTTTTCCGTTTGGTCATTCCCTTCCTGACAGGATAGAGGATATACCCGATGAATACCAAAATTCCCAGAAACACGCATCTGCGGACCTGTTCAGGGAGATTGGCAATAATGGTAACCCAAAACACATACCCGGTAAAAAGCAGGAGCAACCCCTTCACGATATAATCCGGAATCCCGGAAAAGCGGCGTACATTCGACTCCCGGTCGAATTGGGCGATGAGTTCCCCGGTTTCTTTCTCACTCAGTGCGGGCGTTGAGTCGTCGCCGGTGTTGGTAATCATAGTATCCCCTTTTTTACGCGGATTCTGATGTGGGCGTTCTTCCCGCACCGATCCCGTAGGCTGATTTTTTCATTATGGATATATAATAGATGATCCGAAACGGTGCCTACTATATAATTCAGTTCTTTATAGGATGCGCCGAATCCGGTGATGAGGAGAAATTCGCCGTCTCTGGCCAGTTCCTGACCTTCCTCAAGATTGGTTTGTATCCCCGCGCCAAAGGAGGAAAACCTGCTTGCTATGGGCCGGATCTCTAGGCCCGAAAGCATGAACGTTTCTCGTACCGGAGTATTGTTTACCGAATGGATAAATTCGACGGCAAAAATGTCCCCCTCTTTCACGGGCCATTGACCATAAGGTTTACCGGAATCCGCATCGGTGATACGGAGTTTTAATGCAGCGCCCATAAGCCGCGCCGCCCCGGTAATTACAAGGGCGGCTAGGACGATGTTGATTACAAGACCGTACCACCACCGGAACCGCATGGAACAGAAAACCGGTTATTTTATGGCGCCGATTTCCCGGAAGTATTTCTCCGCGCCCTTATGGAAGGGTACGGAAATACCTCTCACCGCATAGTCCGAAGATAACTCCGCGCCCTTGGCATGGGCCTGGGCAATCTCCGCCTTGCTTTCGATGAGGGTTTTGGTAAGCTGATACACCGCGTCTTCGGACAGCTTATTGCTTACGATAAAAGTGGCTTTCACCGCCAAGGTTTTTACATCTTGAGTAACCCCCCGGTAGCTTCCTGCGGGAATGGGAAACTGGGTATAAAAGGGAGACTTCTGAATGATCTGCACGGCATGTTCGTCATCAACTTCCAGGATAACAATATCCTTGCCAATGGCGAGGTCCACTATCGCGGTGGTAGGGGATCCCGCAACGCAGAAGAATGCGTCTATCTTGTTATCCCGCAGAGCGTCTGCAGAAGCGCCGAAACTCAGGTTCTGTTTCCCGATGTCGTTAAAGGTAATCCCATAGGCTTCCAGAATATCCCTGGCATTGAATTCGGTTCCGCTCCCCGCGTCCCCTACGGACACATTCTTGCCCTTGAGGTCTGCGATGGTGGTGATCCCCGATGCGGGATTGGCAACGACCTGACACACTTCGGCATAGAGAGCCGCCATGGACGAGAAATTAGTTATTTTTTCTCCGTTAAAAAGGTGAACCCCCCGGTACGCATAGTCCATGACGTCATTCTGGACAATAGCAAGCTCCACTTCCTCAGCAGCGACAAGCTGGATATTCGCCTTCGACGCGCCGGTGGACTGGATGGTGATGGGAATCTTGGTTTTGTCGGTTAAGATCTGCCCCACTGCGGTTCCGAAAGCATAGTAGGTTCCTGTATTACCTCCGGTAGCCATCCTAATCCGCTCCGTTTTGGCTTGCTGGCCTCCGGATCCGGCTTCCTGTCCTTTACCGCCTGCATAAACCGATAACCCCGTTGCCAGCGCCAGCGCCGCCGATAATACCGCGGCTTTTTTCAGTTTCATTATTTCCTCCTAATAGAATACTGTATTAATAAAAATAGCAAGGGCCGGTAACAATGTCAATGATTCCTATGGTATCTTCGCACCAATTTGTTGAAATCGCAAAACTTTAACCTTTTCTTAAGGGCGCTTGACATATATAATCAAATTAATTATACTTAATTTAAATAAAAATAAAAATAGAGAGACTAGCTCATCTGGATAGAGCGTCAGCCTCCGGAGCTGAAGGTGGTGGGTTCGAGTCCCGCGTCTCTCAATGTTTTGCAGGGAGGTTATGTTGACAATTCCCCAAGATTCTTCTTCTTGGAGGGAGCCGGCGGAAACATTTTTGCGTGCCCCAGACCCTTTATGCAGGGAAAACCGTTTAGGGTCTCTGCTGTTTCAATTTCCCTATTCCTTTCATCAAGTATCTGTTGTTCATGGGGAATTGATCTGCGTTTCATTGAAACCAAATAGATATTCGTGTATTCTATAAATGTATGAAACTTTTAATCCCCTTTTTTTGTATTTTGCTTGTGTTTTCGTCCTGTGCAAGCACGGCCTCTAAAAATCCCAATATGATTGCGGATGCGGATCCTATCCCCCTGGGTACGGTAACTATCTTGTTTGAAAAATTTTTTTCCTCGGCTCTGGGAACGAAAGATGTCTCCTTGGTGTTTGATCCCCGCTCAAATACGGTTTACCTCCAGTTTGTCTACGAAACCGTAACCTATCGGCAGTTTTGGGATCAAACAAACAGGAAGAAATTTATCGCCGCTTTGGAACAATATCAGAAGGATTTTGAAGCGCGGAATCTCAACCGTAAGAGTTCAAAATCCCGCCGAGCCTACGGTTCCGTTAACGGCAAAACCGAATGGGGCCAGTTTTCCTTTTCTATTAATGCCCGAAGCTATCCTCAAATGGAAATAGGGTATCAATTCAAAGAGGATAACCCCTATTTTACCGTGCTGCAACGGGAGGCAAAGGATACCCTCACAGGTGATGAACGCAATTCTCTCAGGATTACCACCTATTTTAACCGCACTCAAGCCGCCGAATTAGCCGCTTTTTTCGACCAGACATACCTCCTTAACCGGCTGGAAGCGGAAGGCATACCCTTGGCTTCGGATGCGGCTCCTGATGTATACTAGGCGGATAGGTAAGCCCGCGGTGACCGCGAAGCGTATGTTCCCATGCCGGGAACCGCGGATACTACCCCTTGGGCAGGATCTTTTTTACGGCCCGTATAATATTTTCATAGCCTGTGCAGCGGCAGAGATGCCCGGAAAGCAGTTTTCGTAATTCCTCGTCGGTATAGCGGATACCGCTTTGGGCTATTTCTTGGGCGGTTAAGAGGAAACCTGGGGTACAGAATCCGCACTGGATCGCTCCTTCCTCAATAAAGGCTTTTTGTACTGCCGAAAGTTCGCCCTGCGCTCCGGTAAGCCCTTCGGCGGTGAGGATCTCCTTCCCGTCCGCCCAAACCGCCAGATAGATACAGGAGTTAACGCTTTCTCCGTTGATGAGCACCGTGCAGGCCCCGCATTCTCCTGCTTCGCAGCCTTTTTTAACACTGGTAAGCCGGTACTCTTCCCGCAGCATATCCGCAAGAGAAGCGCGCGCATCCACCATAGTTTCCGTTTTACACCCGTTTATCACGCAGCGTACCGGGGCCCGCTGAACCTCACGGCCATTCATAGGGTCCCTCCCGCTTTGGTTACGGCCTGCCGCAAGGCGCGTTTGGCAAGCTCTTCCGCGAGGTGCAGCCGGAATTCCCTGCTTGCCCGCGGGCTCGAACGGGGAGAGATCTCTTTGATTACGGCTTTCCCCAGGGTCTCCGCGGTTTCCCAGTTTACCGGCCGCCCCCGGGCGTTTCCTTCCGCCTCGGGAGCGCGTAGCGGCGCCGGCCCCGCAACCCCATAGGCTATCCGTAAATCCCTGAAGGTCTTTTTATCCTGTGAAAGCCGGACATTCACCGAACAGCCCAAAACTGCAATGTCCATAGCGTTCCGCATGGCGTATTTTATGTAATGACCATAGTAATCCGTATAACTTTCCTTGGGTATGAGAATGGCGGTGAGTAATTCATCCCGGTTAAGCGCGGTTTTTCCCGGGCCCATAAAGTGATTCCCTATCGGTACGAGGCGTATTCCTTTGGGGCCGCTATACTCAAGGACCGCGTCCCAGGCCAGGAGCGTTGAAGCGCTGTCCGCGGAACTTACGCCGTTGCAGATATTGCCTCCGATAGTAGCGATATTCCGTATCTGGGGCCCTCCCACCGTATCCGCAGCTTCACCCAATACCGGGATACGGCGTTGAATCACCGGGTTACAGGCGATTCGGGAAAAACAGGTGAGCGCGCCGATGCGTATGGTTTCATCCGGGTCCAGAGAAATCCCCCTGATTGCATCCAGCTTTTGGATGCTTACCAGGACACAGCCCGCCAGCCGCCCCTCCCTGACCCGGATCAATACATCGCTTCCCCCCGCGATAATCCGCGCTCCCGGATGTTCCTGCAAAAGAGCGATTGCCTGGGACACGCTCCCGGCTTCGTACAGCGCTTCAATATCATACATACACGCGCCTCACACTCTTTGATATAGGCCGCCGCGGCTACTCGGCCGTTGCGACATACTCCCTCAGCATCTCCCGAATCCGCGTTTCTACCCGTGCTTCTACCTGAATGGCGGCGCCCTCGTATTGCTCTGAGAGAACCGTACCGCTGCGGCGGAGCAGGCCGGAGAGATCGTGCCTATCCTGCGGAAAGCGGAACCTGGTGATTTCACCGAACAGCGATTCTTCCATACGCAGAACCAGTTCATCAAGACCGGTGCGGTCTTTAGCGGAAATAGGAATGCCGCCGCTATAACGTTTTCTGAGGGATTTCAGGGTTTCGGGATTTTCCAAACGATCGGTCTTGTTGAGCGCCGTGATCATAGGCAGGGTATCGGCCCCCAATTCCCGGAGTACCGACCGGGTGGTTTCAAAATAGCGGTCCAGATTGGGATCGGAAGCGTCCAAAACATGGATGAGCATATCCGCATGGGCCGCCTCTTCCAGGGTGGACCGAAACGCGTCCACCAAGGTGTGGGGCAGCCGCCGTATAAAGCCCACGGTATCTATGAGGAGCAGAGGGCGCCCCTTTCTCAGCTCAAGCTGCCTGGTAGTGGTGTCCAAAGTGGCAAAGCGTTTGTCTTCCACAAGCACATCAGCCTTAGTCATGGCATTGAGCAGGGAAGATTTACCTGCGTTGGTGTAGCCTACCAGCGCGCAGGATGGAATTCCCCGGCGTTCCCGCTTTTTGCGCTGAAGCTCCCGGTTTTTACGGACCTCCGCCAATTCCTGCTCCAGCGTGAAGATTCGCTTTTCCACCAGCCGGCGGTCCGTCTCCAGTCTGGTTTCTCCCGCGCCTTTTGAACCGTAACTGCCTCCCCTCTGCCGTGCGAGATCGATATATTTATGACGCAGCCTGGGCAGGGAATATGAAAGTTCCGCCAGAGCAACCTGTAACTCCGCTTCCCTGGTCTTTGCCCGGCTGGCAAAGATCTGAATAATCAGTTCCTGCCGGTCTATCGCGGGTATCCCGGTCATGGTTTCCCAGTTCCGCTGCTGTGAAGGGCTTAGTTCCCCATCAAAGATAAGACAATCCGCGGACAAAGACGCGGCTTTTTCCGCAAGCTCCGCTGCTTTGCCGGTTCCCATGCCGAATTTGGGATGCCGTTCCCGGATATACACAGTCTCCTGCGCGGCGATCTCAAGCCCCAGGGTATCTGCAAGACCGGCCAGCTCTTGCAGGGATTCTTCCTCCCCGCGCTTCTCCCGGATACCTACCAGAAAAGCCCGCTTGGGCTGTTCCCGGGTTTCATAAGGTTCTTTCATTTACTATTAACAATAACCGAACCGCCGCTTTAACGCAATATATAGGGCTTTTCCCCAGCTGCCCTATGCTTAAAAAGGGGGGTGCCGCGAACCGGATACAAGACGAAGGGAGCAAAAAAGGAAAGCCCGGCGGTTCCCGCTCCTTTGGCTGCGGAGCGCAGTCGAAAGGCTCCGCTTTCGCGGTGAATTTTTATCCGGGCGTTTAAGTTCAAGCATTGCACAATTTGTTATGGTTGCCTCAATACCTGATGGCATAGTAAATTACATAGCCCCAACCGAATATCCCATGCAGAATCGCCCAAAATATGGATTTCCAGGCAGTGTAAGAGATAATCATGGCCAGGCATGAACCAAAGGAAACGCCGGTTTTCAAAGAACCGCTTACAAAATTGGATTTATTTTCAATCATCAAGATATATATCTTCCTCTAAGTTCAAGTGTACCCTTTTTCCGGCATTACCGGAAAGACCCTCCCAAAACGCGGGAAAAGGCTCCGGGGCTGAAACCTATCCGCCGGCATCGGATTAACCCGAGATATTACCGCATTTAACTTTTGAAGAGTATAAAAAGCCCGCGGATTCCGGTACATAGCGCCGGAAAAATCTGTAAAATTCGTGTAATCTGCGGACAAGGTTAAATGCTTTTGCCCTGCCGGAACTTCCCGCAACGATTGACCGCAGCGGGAAGTTCCGGCTTTTTTGAGTATTGTCGAGGCAGCAGAGGGCATAAGATGCGGATAAAAAGGTATCCCTCAAAAAGTAACCGGAACCTTACCTGGAGGGGGTTTCCCGGGTAATTTCGGCGATACGCCACGCGTCTTTATGCAAAACAAGCCGGATGGTATCGGTTAGGGGGGCGCTCGAGGGAAGCCGTACCTCCCCAGGGAGGGCCGTTTCAGGAACAGCCGCGGAATCGGGGTCCAATCCGGGCATCCAGAACAGGTAAGAAGCCTTGAAGGATACTTCCCCGTCCTTTTCATCCTCATCCAGAGCCGTAAGCTGAAAATCGGAAACCCCGAACACGGCCGCCTCTGTGGGGGCCGCCCCGGAATCAATCCACTGTTGAGCAGGTATAATCCCGGGAGCGTTCATTTCGTAGGCTTGCCTGACCTTGCTTACCACAAAGTAGCCGGTAACCATGTTTATATCTTCTTTTCCGGCTTTTCCTATAACGCAGGCATCCATTAAACCGTGATCCAATGCTCCCAGGGCTTCGTAATAGGTTTCCGCCACTTTCCTAGGGGTCATCCCCCTGGTGGTGGGCAGGGCGGCGCGGTCTTTAAGGGTATTGTTCACCGTGAGTCCTGCCGCGGCTATTCCAGCCAGGACCGCCGCGATAACCGCAGTGTTTCTGGTGATAAACCGTTTGGTTTTAACCGTCAGGCCCTGTTTTTTTCTGAACCGTTCCCGTTCCGCAAGTATCTTTGCCTGTTCCGCTTCACTCAGGGAATGAAAATAGGAATCCGCGGACCCGGAACCGGGAGGGCCTAAGTAATCCCCCAGGGTTCTAAGAGCCGGGGGAGCTGATCTTTCAGAGCCTTTGCGGGTAGAAGGCTCGATAGCTCCGGTTATGAGCGCGGCCAGGGCAGCGTCTAAACCCGGAGCCGCCAGATGCAGGGGAAAGAAGACCCCTTCCCGTATATCCTGCCTGAGCAGGCTGATGTCCAGGCTGGAAAAGGGGGGGGAGCCGCAGAAAATCCGGTAGGCCAGCGTTCCTGCGGCAAAGAGCGATGCTTCTGTCCCGCTCAGATCCGGATGCACCCAGCGCTCCCCGGCGGTACTCCACGCATCGCTGCCTTCCGATTCGACAGCCCGCTTTATGAGCCGATCCGGCGCAAACAGGACGGTTCCCAGGGAATCGATGCAGGCGCCTACAGGGTAGGGCCCGGGGATACAATCCGCGTCCAGAGCTTCTTCCAGTCTAATCCTCCCCCGAATCCAATGCCGCAACGCGTCCAGAGCAGCATCTTTCCGCGGGTCCTCCGCAATGAGAAGATCCAGCCGTTTTCCGGCAAAATCAGGTCCCCAGATAACCATAGTTCCTTCCCGCTCGACGACCCCTTCGGGTTTCCATTGTTCAATCCTGCCCTCGGGGGTTACAATCCAGCCCGGCAGAGTAATGAGTTGCGCGGTCTTGGTCTGGGCAAAAGCTTTTGCATCGAGTCCGGTATCGAAACCCAGTACCGGCGTTCCATCAACCTCACAATGAATAATCCCTGCCATTGTTTTTAACCTCCCGGTTCCGTTCTCTATGAATTACCGCTTATCTGAATATCGCTCCGGCTGCCGCGGAACTTACCTGACGGGCATAACGGGCAAGATAGCCCTGGGTTACCTTCGGGCGAGGCGGTTTCCAGCAGGCTCTGCGCCGGGCGATTTCCTCATCGCTGAGTTTAACATTGATAGACTGGTTATCAATGTCGACGGCAATGATATCCCCTTCCTCAAGAAGACCGATAAGCCCGCCTTCCGCGGCTTCCGGGGAAACATGGCCGATGGCCGCGCCCTTGGTAGCCCCGGAAAAACGGCCGTCAGTGATAAGAGCCACCTTGTCGTCAAGACCCATTCCCGCAAGCGCGGCAGTAGGGGCAAGCATCTCCTTCATTCCCGGGCCGCCCTTGGGCCCCTCATAGCGAATTACGATCACGTCTCCGGGCTTTATCTTGCCTCCCATGATGGCATCGAAAGCCTGTTCCTCGGCATCGAATATCCGCGCGGGGCCTTCATGTTTGAGCATACCCGGGGCCACCGCGCTTCGCTTAACTATACAGCCCTGGGCCGCAAGATTCCCCCGGAGGACCGCAAGCCCTCCGGCAGCCGAATAGGGGTTATCAATGGGCCTGATAATCTCTGGGTTCCGGTTGACCGCATGGTTTACACAGTCCCCCAAGACGCCGTAGACCGTACGCGCGGAAGTATCGATAAGCCGCTTCTTTGCCAATTCCCCCAGGACCGCGGCAACGCCTCCGGCAGCATGGAGGTCTTCGATGACCGCGGAGCCTGCGGGGGCGAGCCTGCATAAATTAGGAGTTGCCGCGCCTGCTCGGTCCAGCCAATCCAAATCAAGGGTAAACCCCGCTTCATGGGCGATGGCCAGAAGGTGAAGCGCCGTATTGGTGGAACAGCCCAGGGCCATGTCCAGGGCCAGAGCATTCATAAACGCCTTCTCGGTTAAGACAGCCTGCGGGCGCAGATCGTTCTTGATAAGTTCCAGCGCAAGGACTCCGGTTTTTTTGGCAAGCCGCAGCCGTTCCGCCATCACCGCCGGAACGGTTCCGTTACCGGGAAGGGCCATGCCCAGGGCCTCAGTAACGCAGTTCATGGAGTTGGCGGTAAACATACCCGCGCAAGACCCGCATCCGGGACAAGCCGCGTCTTCCAAGAGGGCAAGTTCCGTCAGGTCCGTCTTGCCTGCCCCCGCCGCGCCGACCGCCTCAAACATGGAGGTAAGGGTGAGAGGCTTCCCATGGAGGCGTCCCGCCAGCATAGGCCCGCCTGAAACAAAAACTCCGGGCAAATTGATCCGGGCCGCGGCCATAAGCATACCCGGTACGATCTTATCGCAGTTGGGGATGTAGATAACCCCGTCGAAGCCGTGAGCCATGGCCATACATTCAATAGAATCCGCAATGAGTTCCCTAGTGGCCAGGGAATAACGCATCCCTTCATGCCCCATAGCGATTCCGTCGCATACCCCGATAACCGGAAACTGGGCCGGCACCCCTCCCGCAAGGCGCACTCCGTCCGCCGCGGCTTTGGCTATAGTATCCAGGTGCAGATGCCCGGGCACAATCTCGCTTTTCGACACCGCAATGCCGATTAGAGGACGGTTGAATTCCTCGTCAATAAAGCCCATCGCCTTAAATAGGGATCTGTGAGGCGCCCGGGCTATACCTTTGTTTACTCTATCGCTTCTCATGCAATCATATCTGCCGGCATACTATAGTTGTTCCCCTTAAAAATAACTAAATAAGGCCCACGGATTACATGGATTAACACGGATTTCAGTTCCCCAGAACCGGCATAATCCATGAAAATCCGTACAATCCGGGGATTTTTTCAAGAATTCGCCTGTTCCATATCAGGAAGCTAAAATTGAGCTTCGCCCTTCTTAAGTGGATTGACTATATATACCGGCAGCCTCCTTCCTTCCGAAAAATTTCCGTTTTTCTCCGCGTAGACTACGCTTTGCTTTTTTACCATAACGGTTTTATTGCCGTTCTTAAAAAACCGGCTGTTTAGAAACCGCTTTCGCGGCATCAAGGGGTTTTGCCGGCCCGAACAAGGGCTTTGCGCAGCAAAAACCGGGACTGGCAAAATGCGCCGCAATGAGGCGGCCGGCCTAGCCGAACGGAGGCTAAGTCCGCCGCAGGTTCTTGTAATTGCTGCGTAAGCACCTGACAAGCGTAAACAGTCCTGTTATGTACAGTGTACCGTATTCCATTGTTTTTTTATAGTTTTTATTTGATTTATTCTGCCGGTAATTTCCAACCTTCATTTTCATCCCATTCCAATTCATTATCGTCCATATTTACCGGCCGTTCAGCGCCTTTGACTGTTTTTCTTATTTCCGTTAAACATTTTGCCCAATACATACAGCCTTTATATTTTTATATATTATTTTACCAAACGCGCCGTAAAGCCCCTGCCTTTAGGCATAAGGCGCAAAAAATCCGTAAGGATTTTTTAGTTGATGGTTTGTCATATCTATTCTCCCTATGATAACTTATAAACGTACCGTGGGACACACGGGAATCTACGCTTGTGGAGATACAGTAAGACCGGGGAGCATGACTAGTACGGGTAGTGCTACTACCGGTAGTAGTTGGAACCGCCGTAAAAGCTCCCTCAAGGGAGTTTTTGCGAAAACCGAGCTATACCCCTGGCAGTTATCGTTGAAGCACGAATCCCCCGCCTTTAGGCGTGGGGAGTGTCAATAAATGCTGATTCTAATAAAGTCAATTTCCCTTCTCAATGAGCCGGTTTTGAGTCTTTTTGTACATTGATTGACTCTTTGAGAACCAAGTTTGACTCTAAAAGACCCGGCATCGGTTCTAAAAGAGTCAAAATCCTCTCTCAGAGACCCGGCTTCCTCTCTTTTAGAATCTTGGTTGACTCTCTGAGAGTCCCGTTCGGCTCTCTAAGAATCAATTCCCTCTCTTTGAGAGTCTTCATACAGTCTTTTTGAATATAATTGTATACAAAATCATATATTAATTCAGCGGCGCAGCCGCCCCCTGTTTAATTTTTTGGGCAGACCTTTCCCATAAAGGCTTTTTCTTATTTCATATTCCCCATGTATATTCAGCCGCCGAAATATGCACGGAGCATGGACAGTATCGCGGCGGAATACCGCGTCTGCAAGGGTACGGCCTGCCTGTGGGTGGAAGACACCCAGTCCGAAGACGGTACATTCGCCCTGCCCGGGAAGAAGAAGCTTAAGAGAAAACCGGCCTCAATTCATGGCCGATGTTGCAGAAAGCCCGGTAAACCGCCCCCAAAAGAACCAAAAAGCGTATTATTCAGGAAAAAAAAGCGGCAGACGCGGGCCATCGCTGAACGCAACAGCCTGCAAATCATCGATGTACAGGAAGCCAAAGGCAGCGGACATGACTTTAAGGTACGCCATTGGAAACGGGATCAGTAATTCGATTCCGCTTGACGCCGGCCTTGGATACCTTGGAATAGAGCAATATCACGCAAACAGTTTTATCCCGGTAAAATCAAGTAAAAACCATCAACTGACCAAACAGGAAAAGGCTTATAACAAGCGGCTTTCACGCAGGCGTATTGTCATAGAACATATCAACGGCAGGATAAAAACTTTTAGATGTATGTCATATCCGTACCTGTGGCATTATCACAACCGGCATACTTTAAGAATGGCTCTGATTTGCGGTTTTGTAAATTATGACAGAAAAATTTGGGATATTTTCCGCACGGTATGCGTCATCGGGAGGGGGCGTTACCGTTCCGGCTGTTTACGACGTTTTGCCAGCCCGGATAAGGGCTTTGCGCAGCAAAGGCCAGGGCCGGCAAAATGTGCCGCAATGAGGCGTGGGAAGGAGCGAAGCGACTGACCTAGCCGAATGGAGGCCAAGCCCGCTACTGCGGGCGCAGCGTAAACAGACCTGTTATGCGAAGTTTGGCCCGTTTTATATATTTTCACTTTTTATGTTAATTTATCATTTAAATTCGATTTTTAAATACACCATATCTTTTAATTCTTTTCCATTTTCAATTATTTTATGATCATAATTATTTATAAAAAAGTCTTT
>JAITHW010000053.1 GCA_031279815.1 Treponema sp.
CCTGACCGTCCGCGCCTCCGTCCTGACCGTCCGCGCCTCCGTCCTGACCGTCCGCGCCTCCGTCCTGACCGTCCGCGCCTCCGTCCTGACCGTCCGCGCCTCCGTCTTGACCGTCCGCGCCGCCGTCTTGACCGTCCGCATCACCTGCTTGATCACCGCCGGCATCCGCCTGATCCTCTCCTGCAATATCCCTGCGATCCGCTTCGGCTTCGGCGCGTTTCTGATTGGCAAAATCTTCCGCTTTTTGAGCCGCTTCCCGTTCGGCTGCTAACGCGGCTTCCCGTTCAGCCAACTCCCGAGCCAGCCGCTCCGCTTCGGCTTCCCGTTCAGCCAACTCCTTTGCGCTCAACGCATCCCGTTCCCTGGCGAGGCGTTCCCGTTCCGCTTCCAGAGCGGCCCGTTCAGCGGCGATTCGTGCTTCCTCCGCGGCGATTGCTTCCCGCCGGCGGCGGGCGGCTTCCTCCGACTCATCGGCTTCCCGATCCTTCAAATCCGCCATTGCGGTGCGCCGGTCCGCGCCGCCGTCCTCATCTTTCGACATTTCATCAATGACCTTACGATCGCTAAGGGAAGAGGTATCTATGGCGCTGAGAGAACCCGCGCTGCTATTACCTAATGGGATGACCATGAGGGTTCTTCCCGGCCACTCGCTGAAACGAGTAGAAAGTCCCGCTTTTTCAGGAGTAAGGTACTGTAAGACCGCTTTTTTGTACCCTGTATTGAAATAATTCCAATCTCCCCGGAATACCGCATTATAGATGGTGATGTACTCCGCCAAGAGGCTTGCATCCTGGGCCGAATAATTATAAGCTCCTTCCAAATACCCCTGAATAATGAGCCGGAGATTTCTGATATGATCGACTCCGACGCCCGGGCCAAGCCCGAAAATATCCGCGTCAAGCCTATTGCCGTCCGGATCGGATACAGAGTGGATCACAAAATAACGATTCTCAGAGCCGCTCCTGGCAGCGCCTGATTTAACGGCCGTCCCCAGGGGGGATCCGATACCGCGGATCTGATCCCTGGTATCGACCCTGCCGGCCGGCCCTGTATAATTCTGGAATTCAACCTGCCCCTGCCCTTTGCCGAGTTCGCCGGTATCAACTTGGGCAGAAAGAACCCCGGGGAACCGCAATAGAAACAACCCTAAGCACAGGGCATATAAAAACTGAACAAGCCACAGCCTGAGATTGCTCATAGTAATCATAGCTGTATATATCCTCCTTATAAATTAGGATCCGTATACTAATCCATACCTCTACACATCTGAATTGCTCATTGAAAAGCAGAATATTGTGGACATATCCATACTTTTATAACCCTGATACCATCCAGAATTTTTTTTTAATAATATAGCAGTGCTTTTAAATAGTCAAGAACCATTGTATCAACAACGCACGCCAAACTTTTATGACATTCGTCATACCGTCTAAAGCGGAACGGTATATGACCGCCGTTATTTTCATAGATTATAATTATACCGTGAGGAAAGGAGCATACCATGCGGGAAACGTTATCCCTCAACCAGCTGCATCAACACTATATTTCAAAAACTTTGCCGAAAAAAGACTTTGAAGAGCTTATCTTTAAGTATATCCTCGATCATTACCGGCAGTTCCATCTCCCTAATTGGAGTAAAGAAAAATGCACTGACTATCTATGCAGCCTGTATCCCCGAATCAGCCGGGCTATAGATACTTATAAAAACATAGGGTCCACCTTTGAAGCCTATATCCTATCCAAGGTGTATTGGTATGCCAGGGAGCGCTGGTCTAAAGAAGCGGATCATCACGTTACTGAATATGCCTGCTGGACGGCCCGTGCCGAGGACATGGCTTTTGAGGAACATGAACCGGAATACGCTGAATCCCATCCTGCGGGCAAACCGGTTTCTAATCCCCGGCAAGTTTTGATATTGCTGCTTAAATCCTATTTTTATATATCTGAGGATTTTATTTCCCGGGCGGCTCCGTACATAGGTATAGAGAAAGAAAGGCTGAGCCGGATGATAGACGAGCTGCGGGACCTGCGGCTGAAACGGGACGAAGAGATTCGGGAACTTAGGGAACGGCTTCATTGTCAGTATTACCGGTGTCTTGCCTTTGAGAGTAAGCTTGAGAAAGCGGCGGAAGGTTCGGCGTTGCATGAAAGGATGAAAGACCGGGTTGAGCGCGCCCGGAAACGATACGCTTCTATGCGGAAGCGCTATAGGTCTCTGAGAATGGATGCGACGAATCGAGAAATAGCGCAGGTGTTGGGCGTTGCGAAAGGAACCGTGGATTCGAATTTGTATGCGCTAAAACAAAAGATCAAGACCGTGGAGGCGGGAAAATAGGCAAATACCCGGAAAATTAGGGCATGGAAAGACGCCCTCTTAGGCAATCGATAGGCAAAGCGCATACAGCAGGGATAGACAGCAATAATTGCTGCTTAAACATTCACTATAACCCGCATCTAAAAAAGTCGGGGGAAGCGCAATCCCTATCAAGCCTTTGCTCCCCCTGCGGCGCTTCAAAAGAAAGCCGCCGGGCTTCGCGCAAAGCCCTCGGCGGCATGGTACGCGGCGCGGGGGCCTGCCGCGCCGTCGTTGCGTGCGGCACGCGGACGGCCCCCGCTGTTCTGGAACTAGCGTTTGTCGTACCTTATGCGGAAATGCCCTCCGTTAGACACATCATCGATGTCAACCCTGATCCTTATATAGTCCGAGTTTCCTGCGGTAATGGTTTTGCCGCGATACCCTTTTAAAGGGTCTCCTTCAATAAGATCAAAACCGGGAATACCTTGTAGATTGTTGCCATTATACCACTGTGCAGTTACCTTAATATCACCGGTCATAGAGGTCCCCGGGATATTCCGGTCGTCCCAATAGATATCGTAAGAAGAACCGGCATCCGCATAAAAATAGAAAAAGTTAGCTCCTATTGCGAAATGGTCGCCGTGCCACCTGCTCTCAGTCAGAGGCGCCGCGTGATAAGGTATTCCAGTCTGAGATTCCATGTTGGTAGGCACTACCCTAACGGCAGCCGTGCCGGATAGATTGGGATTTACCCCCGAGGCCGCCCTGACCGTCAGGGTTGAAGCGGTCTCGTCGCTTCCAATCCGCAGCCAGCCTTCAGATCCGGATGGTACTATCTCTGTATTTGATGCTCTTTGGCCCTCAACAGTCCAGGCTGCTTCTTGAGAAGCGGTGAATATGTAGCCTCCGCCGGTGTGCAGTTCAATCTCAGCGGGCGTTACGGTAAGGGAGGAGGGTATCTGCGGTTGATGACCCCCGGTATTTTTTGAAAATATAACGGGTTCAATACCGAAATAGCCGCAGTTGGCGGTTAAAGCAGTTCCTCCCGCGTCTAAATCAGCGGTTCCCGTTATACCATACTCTCCCCCATCTAGGTTCGCCCGATTCCCTTGATAGGTATAGGCGCCGCTATAGGGATGGTTTGAATCTGCGTAGACTATATCCAGGTTAAAATTACTACCGTCAACAAAGTCCAAGTACACCGTCGCCCCTGTACTCCATGTTCCTACCCATGAGGTACCCGCAAAGGGGTTTTGGCTCTGCTGAATAACGGTAACCGCGGCCGCGCCGGATTTGTCCGTGCCTTTCGCGGTTGCCTTAACGGTCAAGGACGGCGCGGTTTCGCTGGGAGAAACCGTCAAAAGCCCTGTTGATGAAATGCTTGAAACAGAACTGCTGACCTCCCAGGTTACATCCTTGGGATAATCCCCTGTGCCTTTAACCGCCGCGGAAAACTGCTTGGTTTCGCCCTTCGCCATAGCCGCGGATGCCGGGTTTACCTCGACTCCGGTGACGGCCCACGACGGCGCGCTGGAAACCGCAACCGTGGCCGCGCCGGATT
>JAITHW010000103.1 GCA_031279815.1 Treponema sp.
CGTTTAGATTTTCAAAAATCCTGCGTCTTTTACTGTGCAAAGGGTAAGAGAATGCTTTCAGCCTTCTGCATTATCGCCTCAGCTTTTCCCTCTCACCCCTTCCGTTTTACCTATCCCCGGCAGACTTCAATGCCGGGCAGCTTTTTCCCTTCCAGCAGTTCCAGCGAAGCGCCGCCGCCTGTGGATACATGGCTCATCTTCCCGGCAAGGTGGAATTTGTTCACCGCCGCCACAGAGTCGCCGCCGCCTACTACGGTGACGGCCCCCCTGCCGGTAGCTTCCGCTACGAGTTTCGCCACTTCTTCGGTTCCTTTGGCAAAGGCGTCGAACTCAAAAACCCCTACCGGCCCATTCCAAACTATGGTTTTGGCTTTTCCAAGAACGTCCTTATACTTTGCCAAGGTTTTTGGTCCCACGTCCATTCCCAACAGGTTGTCGGGAATGTCCAAACCGTCTATAGCTACGGCTTTTGCGTTGGCGTCAAAGGCTTCGGCTCCTATGTGATCCGCGGGCAGTACGATTTCGGCGCCGGTTTTCCGGGCTGCGTCCAGGATCCGTTTGGCCGTATCAAGCTGATCCTCTTCCACCAGAGATTTGCCGACTTTGTGCCCCTGCGCTTTAAGGAACGTATAGGCCATGCCGCCGCCGATGACCAGGGCCGCGGCGTTTTTCAAAAGGCTTTCCAGGACCGCGATTTTCGAGGAAACCTTAGCCCCGCCTATGACGGCGACCAAAGGTTTCTGGGGGCCGGTAACAATAGGCTCAAGATAATTCACCTCTTTCTCCATCAGGAAACCCGCTGCCGATAGGGGAACGAATTTGGCAACCGAAGCGGTAGAAGCATGATCCCGGTGAGCGGTCCCAAAGGCGTCGTTCACGAACACATCCCCATACGAGGCAAGTTCTTTCGCCAGCTTGTCCCGGTCCGCGGCTTCCTTGGCGGTCTCTTCTTTGTGGAACCGGGTGTTTTCCAGCATGATCACCGACCCCGCAGGCTGGGATTCGATAAAGCCCTTCTTGCCGTAATCGGAATCTTCCCCGGCAAAAATAACCGGCTTTCCCAGCTTCTTTTCGAGGTACGCCGCCACCGGCGCGATGCGGTGTTTGCCCTTGATATAGGCATCTTTGTCAAAAGGCTTGCCGCTTTTCTCGGCTTTTTCCTGAGCGGACTTGGCGTCTTTGGAAGGGTCTCCCAGATGGCTCATCAGGGTAAGGGTCTTCGCCCCTTGATCCAGAATATATTTAATGGTAGGAATCGCCGCCACAATACGGGTATCGTCCTGTACCACCCCGTCTTTCATGGGTACGTTAAAATCCACCCGCATGATGATCCGTTTGCCTTTTAAGTCCAGGCTTTTTACGGTTTTTATCATTGTAATACTCCTCACCTTAGTTAAGGCTTAAAACCGGTGTTAGATAATAAAAAGGCCCCGTCCCTGTCGGGACGGAGCCGGACAACAGGCCGTTGTACGAAGCTATGGGATAGCCCGCCGGCTTATTTCTTGGCGCTGATATATTTCAGGAGATCCACCACCTTGTTTGAATACCCCCACTCGTTATCATACCAGGACACAACCTTGAAGAAACGCTTCTCTCCGGGAAGGTTATTCTGGAGAGTGGCGAGGCTGTCGTAAATCGAGGTGTTGGTGTTGTGGATGATGTCGGTGGACACGATCTCGTCCTGCTGGAATTCGAGGATCCCCTTGAGGTAGCTGTCCGCGGCTTTCTTGAACGCTCCATTGATTTCTTCAATGGAAGAGTCCTTCACCGAACGGAAGGTCAGATCCACTACGGAACCGGTAGGCGAAGGGATTCGGAAACTCATACCGGTCAGCTTGCCTTTGGTTTCGGGAAGCACTTCGCCCACCGCTTTGGCCGCGCCGGTAGTAGACGGGATGATGTTGATCGCGGCCGCGCGGCCGCCTCTCCAGTCTTTCTTGGAAGGGCCGTCCACGGTTTTCTGAGTCGCGGTGTAGGAGTGGATCGTGGTCATAAGTCCGGTTTCAATACCGATCCCTTCTTTGAGGATAACGTACACCAAGGGCGCGAGGCAGTTCGTAGTACAACTGGCGTTGGAAATTACATGATCCTGGGCGGGATCGTATTGCTCATTGTTCACCCCCATTACGAAAGTAGGGATCCTCTTCTCCTTGCCCTTAGCGGGAGCGGAGATGATCACCTTCTTGGCCCCGGCGTCCAGATGGCCAAACGCCTTGTCGTCGGTGAAAAGGCCGGTCGATTCGATCACATATTCCACGCCGAGTTTGCCCCAAGGCAGGTTTTTCAGTTCTTTTTCAGCGGCCACGCACTGAATTTCGTGTCCGTTGATCACCAAAATATCGTCTTCTGCTGCTCCGGAACTCTTTTTGGTGCTGATCTGGGCTTTCATTTGCCCCTGGGTGGAGTCATATTTGAGCTGATAGGCAAAATATTTCGCATCGGTGGTAACATCCACCACCGCCACGACGTCAATCTTGTCTTTTCCGAGCAGTCCCTGTCCTACCAGAGCCTGAAATACAAGGCGGCCGATACGGCCGAAGCCATTAATGGCAATCTTCATACATACCCCCAAAATGGATGGTTCTTTCATCGATACTGGTTAATCGATAGTTTTATTATTCAATAACATAGAAGAAAGATGAAAAAAAATCAAGCCCTTCGATTTAGAATATAAAAAAACAGCCCTCTTCATCCGCCCTGCTTATCCTTATGTACCGTACTATAGTACCGTACTATAGTATCGTACTATAGTACTATACTATAGTTGTTCCCCTTAAAAATAACTAAATAAGGCCCACGGATTACACGGATTTCAGTTACCCAGAACCGGTATAATCCATGAAAACCCGTACAATCCGTGGATTTTTTCAAGAATCCGCCTGTTCCATGGCAGGAAGCTAAAATTGAGCTCCGCCCTTCTTAAGCGGATTGGCTATAGAATAAAATCAATTTTTTTGATACCCTCTTGGTTATATTCATCACTTCAGCAGGTTATGTTATGGTTGGCATTATTTTTCTTGTAATATTTTTGTTCTTAATGACCGGAATCGGCATCTGGGGAATGAAGAAGACCAAAACACTGGGGGACTTTTTCCTTGGAGGCAGATCCATGGGTCCCTGGGTTTCTGCGGCGGCTTACGGCACCTCTTATTTCTCCGCGGTTCTCTTTATCGGCTTTGCCGGAACCCAGGGGTGGCAGTTCGGGCTTAACGCCCTCTGGATTGCCCTGGGGAATGGGGTTGTCGGAGCCTTAGGGGCATGGCTTTTTTTGGCTCGGCGGACCCGGCGGATGACCCAAAATCTGGACACCATGACCATGCCGGAATATCTTCAAGAACGGTACGGAGCTAAACGCCTGAAGCCTGTAGCCGCGTCGGTGATCTTCTTTTTCCTGCTTCCCTACTCGGCTTCGGTGTTTAAGGGTCTCGGCCATCTCTTTGAAGCGGTATTCCATATTCCTTACGATACGGCCCTTCTGATTATGATTGCCTTTACGGGAGTATACCTCATCCTGGGAGGTTATTTTGCTATAGCCCTGACGGATTTTATTCAGGGGATCATCATGTTCTTCGGGGCCCTAGCTATGATTGGGGTTCTTGCTTCTCAGGGAGGAGGGCTGCTTGAAATCCTCGCCCAAGTCCGGGAAAATTATCCCCGCCATGTCCCGCCCGCGCAGCAGCCCGCGCTCCTTACCATCGGCTCTTTGGTGTTTATGACCAGCTTCGGGACCTGGGGCCTCCCTCAGATGACCCAGAAATTCTACGCCATAAAAAACGAACAGGTCATTTCCAAGGCCGCGGCGGTTACTACGGTTTTCGCTTTGGTGATAGGCTTTTCCGCATATCTTACCGGAACCTTCTCCCATTTCTTCTTCTCCCCGGACAGCGTTCCTAGAAATGAAGCGGGAGGCGTTTCCTATGACCGGATCGTGCCCGCCCTGCTCACAGGGCATCTCCCGGAACTGCTCATGGCTCTCATCTTACTGCTGATCCTTTCCGCCTCCATGTCCACCTTGTCGTCTCTGGTTCTGGTATCCTCTTCCGCGGTGGCTATAGACCTCTATCCTTCAAGAACGAATTCTAAGGCCGGTAAAGATATTTCCGTCGCGATGATGCGGTTCCTGTCGGCTGTTTTCGTTATCATTTCCTATTTGATATCCCGTTTCCAGTTCAGCTTTATCGTTACCCTCATGTCGCTGAGTTGGGGGGCGGTCTCGGGTTCCTTTGCCGCCCCCTATATCTACGGGCTTTACTCTAAAAAGGCCACGAAAGCCGGGGCTTACGCGGGGCTTTTATCAGGACTGATCATTGAAATCATCTTGTTCTTTGCCTTGGGAACCGCCAACTCCCCCCTGGCCGCATCCTGTGCGATTGCGGTTCCCTTCATCGTAGTACCCGCGGTTTCATCCTGTACCAAAGCTCCGGACCAATCCCTGTTGGACCGGGCCTTTGAAGGCTTATAATCTTAAATAGGGAGGATAGGGAGAATTATGCTATTCGGGCTTTTAGAAGCGAAAAAAACAAAAGAACAAATTAAAGAGGCTGAACAGGCCTGGGCTTTGTACGGAAATGAGGTCGATGCCTTTCTTGAGGACGCAAAGATACGCCGGGAATTCGAGGGCTTGGAAAAGAGCAAATACGCAGCCCGCCCGAAACTGAAAGCCCGGGTAATCGCTGAGGAGGACGCGCCTTTACCCGAGGACCTCAAGCTGAGGGTTGAACGGGGAGACATCCAAGCCTCGAAAGCCCGCCGGTTCATGGCGGATCCGGAACTGAAAAAAATGCTTTTCCGGGAGGGGCTTGCCGCCCCGCAAGAGGCCCTGTTGCCGGAGGGGCTCAAAAAACGGGTCGAACAGGGAGACATCCAAGCCTCGAAAGCCCGCCGGTTTATGACAGACCCGCAGCTTAGGGCAATGCTTCAAGCCTAGCCTTATCCCCCGGGGCCCGGGGCCGCAGGCCTGCGGCGAGTAAAGCCCGGGCCCCGGGGGGACAGCCGCGCTCCTGCCGCCCGGCTTGAAACTAAGAAAACCCCCGGCTTGCGCGGGGATTTCTCTGTTTTGCGGCACTCCCCCGCTCCGGTACGGCGGAAAAGGCAAAAGAATTTATCAGGGCCGGTAAAACCCCTTGACGCCCCGGGGCGGCGTTCCGCGGGACCGCGGTTTCTCCAAAGGGCCCCGGCAATCACCGGAAGGGGTTCAGCGGATCTGCATTGGGAAGGGCGGACTCCGGCCGGCTGAGGGCTACCGCTTGTCGTTAATCCCGAATTCGCGCCACGCGGATTGGGGCATATCCAATTTGATGATAGTCCGGGCTTCGGAGGCTTTTTTGTGAACCCCGTTCATAGCCGCGTCCAGT
>JAITHW010000107.1 GCA_031279815.1 Treponema sp.
GCTGCAAAAAAAGCCCTTTGTGTTTAATTACTGCGAGCCTATCCCGCCATTTACCCATCCTGTCGAATCCACCGAAAAACTGCGTATATCCGCAGTGAACCGTATTCCTTTTGTTTATATGCCCTACTGCATGATGGGCGGGACCTCCCCGCTTTCCCGTCCGGCGACCCTTGTCCAATGCAATGCCGAGGCGCTTGCCGGACTCCTTTTGACCCAGCTTTTCGCGCCGGAAGCGCCGTTTATCTATGGCGCCATGCCTTCGATCATTGACATGAAAACCATGATAGGTTCCTACGCGGCGCCGGAATTTCATCTGAATATCGCGGCTATGGCGGATCTGGCCGCGCACTACGGCATCCCTTTTTATGGAACCGCGGGATGTTCGGACGCGAAAACTGTTGATCCTCAATCCTCTGCCGAGATCGCCTATGAGGTATTTTCTACAGCCCTTTCAAAGGCGAATATCATTCATGATGTGGGCGTCCTTGACCATTGCCTGTCCGTATCGCCGGAAGCTGTCGTGCTTGCCGATGAGCTTATTGAGATGGCGAAACACTATGTCCAGGGCATCGAGATCAGCGACACGGATCTTGAAACAGAACTTATCGAGGCGGCGGGTCACGGCGGTAATTATCTCACTACCGACCATACGCTGGAGCATTACGATGCTGTCTGGTATCCCTCCTATTTTAGCCGGAAAATGAAAAATCCGCCGGAAAGTGAAGTTCTGCCCCAAATCCGGCAAAAATTGCGGCGCATTATTGAGGAGTATGAACCTCCCGCGCTGGATAAGGAACGGGCGGCAATACTGGATAAACATGAAAAGCTGTTGTAGTTGTAATAGAGGAACACGGCAAGAGGAGTTCTTTTGGAAACAAAAAACACGTTAAGTGTCGTTTTATAACGATTTATAAGGAGTTTTACTATGGCAAAAATTGATGAAATCGCCGCGGCAATCTCTGCGGGAAAAGCAAAGGATACCCCTGCTTTAGTAGAGGCGGCTTTAGCCGAAGGGCTGAATCCCCTGGTCATTTTGAACGACGCGATGATTGCCACCATGGACGCGGTGGGGCAAAAGTTCAAGGACGGCGAAATTTTTGTTCCCGAAATGCTTATCGCTGCCCGGGCTATGAAGAAGGGGGTTGAAGTGTTGAAGCCCAGGCTCTCAGGGGACGGCGTTACGGGATTGGGTAAATGCGTAATCGGTACGGTAGCGGGGGATATGCACGATATCGGCAAGAACCTGGTGGCCATGATGATTGAGAGCGCCGGTTTCGAGATCATCGACCTTGGAGTTGATGTGCAGCCTGCGGTTTTCATTGATGCGGTAAAGTCCAATTCCGATGTGAAGATCGTCGCCCTTTCCGCGCTCTTAACTACCACCATGCCCGCCATGAAAGATACTATTACGGCTATCAAAGCGGCGAATATCGCAGGAGGTTTCAAGCTGATCGTGGGCGGCGCGCCGGTCAGCCAGGAATTCGCGGACCAGATTGGAGCGGACGGCTACTCTCCGGACGCGGCAAGCGCCGCGGTACTGGCTAAAAAGCTGGGAATGTAATGTACTGAAAAAACAAATAATAAGGATGTTCGACAATGGCAGCAAAAAAGAAAAGTATTTTTGATTTAATTAACATGAAAAAAGCGGGAGAACAGGTAAGCTGGGTCACCGCTTATGATTTCCCGACGGCCTCTTTCGCCGAGCAGGCGGGTATGGATATGATACTCGTCGGCGATTCCCTGGGTATGGTAGTGCTTGGCTATTCCGGCACGAATCCTGTTACTATGGAAGATTGCATCTCTCATTGTAAAGCGGTCCGGCGGGGAGCGCCCAATACTTTCATTGCCGGAGATATGCCTTTTGGTTCCTATCAGGTTTCCGATGAAGACGCGGTGTTTAACGCCTGCCGATTTATCAAAGAAGCGCAGACCGATAGTATCAAGCTGGAAGGCGGAGTCAGGGTAAAAAGCCGTATCAAAGCCATCACCGGCGCCGGCATACCGGTTATCGGCCATATCGGCCTTACCCCGCAAAGTTCCGGACAACTCGGCGGCTTTAAAGCCCAGGGGCGGGATGTGCGGAGCGCAAAATCCCTGATCGAAGACGCCGGGGCCGTTCAAGAAGCCGGCGCTTTTGCGATCCTTGTGGAGGCGGTTCCGCCGGAACTCACGGACTTTCTTTGCAAGTATCTTACCATACCGGTTTTCGGCATAGGCGCGGGCCCTGCGGATGGGCAGCTCCTTATCTGCGGTGATATGCTCGGCCTTTTTCAAGCCTTTACCCCGAAGTTCGTAAAACAATACGCAAAAGTCGCCGAAGCGGAGATCAATGCCTTCAAAGCCTATATCGATGACGTGAAGGCAAAAAAATTCCCCTCCGACGAACATGTTTATCATGTGATCGACCCGATAGAAGCGTTTAATGAGCTTTTTAAACAGTATAAGCCGGGTTGTCCATAATAGAACCCTGGAGGACCGTGCAAAATCCCATGAGGTTTTTGCACAGTTTCTCTTAGTTGTTCCTCTCAAATTAAGACAACCGGACTTTACCCTGTTAGGTATGTCAGCTACCCCATGCCTAAAGGCTAAACTTGACCCACAAAATTACGCCAGCCAGCGGCGGTAGGCAAGCAAGGTATTGAGCGTAGAAAGCCCGGCCCAAAAAGCATTTCAGCGCTTCCGCTCATTTCTTCCATTGCGGTATAACACAACCCTTCAAGTTTCGGATTACCGGATATAATCAAATAATGCATACTTCACCTCTTTTTGACGCTTTTTGTTAAAGCGGATCCTCTGTCCACAAGGGATTTCCGTGGCTGCGCCCCTCAAATAAAACCGCCTTGGCATATCCCGCCTCAAGCAGGATTTCCCTTGCTTTATCGTAATATCCTCCCAGATGTCCGGCTTTATGAGCATCCGCGGTAATAATCACCGGTACGTTTTTCGCTTGTAATTGGGATAGCATACAGAGTCCCGGATAAGTATCGGGGATTTTATACCGGGTGAGTCCGCCGGTATTCACCTCCACCACGAGAGGAGAAGTCCCGATTAGTTCGGCGACTCCCGCGGTCCGGCGCAGATACGATTCCCCTTCAAGAGAAAACCAACGGTTTTGGGGGTTATTCTTCTTTATTAAATCCGCGTGTCCTAGAATATCAAAGCCGCTATCCCGAATCATAGCTTCCACCGCATCCCAATATGCGTTTACCAAAGCGTCAGCATTGCCGGAAAAGCCCTCTTTGAGTCCCCGCTCAAATTCCTCTGCGGAACTGTCCACTGTAAAGGGGGAATATTTAGGAGGAATAACATAATGTACCGACCCGATGATATAATCAAGCCCAAGGTTTTTATAATCCGGATCCGCTGGGCTTATAAGCCCTCGGATATAGTCAACTTCGAGCCCAAGAAATATACGCAGCCTCCCTTCCCAGCGGCGGCGGGCGGCTCTAACCGCGTCGCAATAGGCCTCTATACGGTCTTCCCGAAGATGCCAATCTGATTGAAAACCGGTCTTTCGGGATACCGGCGCATGAGCGCTGAAGCCGATAGACACGAATCCTTTTTGACAGGCGGTTTCACAAAAGGTTTCGATTTCATCACCCCCGTCGCAGAATGTGGTATGGGTATGTAAACAAGAGTATTTCATAAAAACCCCTTCAGAGCTGAGGCAGGATATGATCCCACACCGCATACAGAATGGGGTTCATATTTTCTTCATCTGAAGTGACAGCAATTACCGCTTCCTGCCGGGGAAGCACAACCACATACTGTCCGTTTTTGCCGTCCCCGCGGTACGCTCCATGCCGGCACGTCCAGAACTGATACCCATAGCCCAGATCATAATCCGCCGGATGAGGCGTTTCGGCCTGGGGATTGTTGGTAGGTATCTGGGTTCTGGTTGCCCCGTCTATCCACCGGGCGGACACAAGCTGCCGGCCTTTCCAATTTCCCCGCTGCAGCAGAAACTGTCCGAATACCGCAAGATTTCCGGTGGAAAGTTCCAGTCCCGTAGCGCCGATGGTAAACCCGTCTTCGCTCTCCGGCCAAACCGGAGCGGGTATCCCAAGAGGGCGGAAAAGCCGCTCCGCCAGCAAATCCCGCACCTTCATACCCGTCGCCTTGGTGATCATAGCGGAAACCAGAAAGGTACAGGCATTATCATATATGAAGACCGTGCCCGGATCATAGATCAACTCATGGGACAGGGCTTCCGCAACGCTGCCGGGTCTGGTGAACTCAGGATGCCCCCGGCTCATGGTCAGCAGATGCTCCAAGGCCAATGCCCCAAGCCGGGGGCCGGGCTTTGAGACCCTATCAGGGAAAGCGCCGATGACTTTATCGGTAAGGGCAAGTTTTCCCTCGTCAACAGCCATACCCAAGGCAATAGACGTAAAGCTCTTGCTCACGGAAAAAATGTTTTGGGGCTGTTCCGGAATCCAGCGGTGTTCCCCGATCTTCTCTCCCTTTTGGAGTACCGCAATACCATGGACCTGAAGTTTTTGCTTGTCAATGGCGGCTATATATGGTTTTAAATCCATAAGTTCCTCCTTGCCGTGAAGAAGCGGGCAGTGATTAACAGCCGGTTCTCAATTACTACTGTATCGCCTTTCACGGTCTAGGATCAACGGCAGGGCAAAAGCATTTAAACACGGGTCCGCAGATTACACGGATTTTCACAGATTAATTTCACGGGTTAAAAAGGATATAAGCAATTGAATAGCGCGGATAAGGAGAATATTTCAAGGAACCGACGGTTACTATTTCCGGCGCTATGTACCCAAATCCCTGTTGAGCTGCGGGCTTTTTATACCCTTCAAAAGTTAAATGCTTTTGCCCTAGGATCAACGGTTACTCGATCCAGCCCTTGAGAGCCTCATGAGCGGTTTTGAGCCGCTCTATGATTGGGATGCGCTGGGGGCATTTTTCTTCGCACCCGCCGCAGGCTGCGCATTGGGAAGCGTCCTGTTTCTGCTTGGTCATGAAGAAATAACCCCGCTTGGACTGCTCAAACGTGCCGAACATCACCCCGTCATTGTATCTGCTGAAAACTCCGGGGATGCCGAC
>JAITHW010000202.1 GCA_031279815.1 Treponema sp.
TTTTCCTGTAACAGATTCTCTCTTGATGTTTCAGTAGGCGCAAAACAATACGCGCATAACCGGTCCGTTAACTGCCGGTTCATTTCTTCAGGATAAGGTGAAGCAGGATTATAGGTGCGCAGTCCCGCTTCAATGTGCGCTACCGGTATGCGCTGATAAAACGCCGCAAGCCCTGCCGCAAGCGATGTGGTGGTATCTCCGTGCACAAACACAATATCGGGCTTTTCATTTTGCAGTACCTCTCTCATACCAAGCAATACCTTCGCGGTAAGGTCGTACAAATCCTGATTCGGCGCCATGATATTTAAATCATAATCCGCCTTGATTTCAAATAGGTCCAGCACCTGATCCAGCATCTGCCTATGCTGTCCGGTAACGCAGACTTTTGTATCAAACCGGTCGGGGTATTTCCCAAAGGTCTTTACCAAAGGCGCCATTTTGACCGCTTCAGGCCTGGTTCCGAACACCAGTAAAACTTTTTTCATTTTTTATCTATCTTCGCACACCGCAGAAATCAAATTCAACTTTATTATCGTCTATGGGCATAGACACAAACTCTTTATGCCGGACAAGCCACACGATAATATCCGCTTGATAATACGCTTCGCGATACTCCGTCACTTTGAAGGCGTTGTGACTCTTGATGTTCGGCTCAACGGCCAGCACATCCGCTTGAGCTTCCGAGATGATCCGGGAAGCGATATATTTTGCCGGCGATTCCCGCAGATCGTCTATATCCGGCTTGAATGCCAAACCCATACAGGCTACTACCGGTTCTTTATCGGCTTTGCGGGTAAAATCTTCGCAAGCGGCCAATACTTGATTGGCGCACCAGTCGGCCTTGTAATCATTGATTTCCCTGGCGCGCTTGATGATCTGAGCCTGTTCGGTAAAATCCGACACAATAAACCAGGGGTCTACGGCGATACAGTGTCCGCCGACGCCGCAGCCCGGCTGTAATATATTCACCCGCGGGTGTTTGTTCGCCAAGTCAATCAAATCCCAGACATTGATCCCCGTGTTTTTGCAAATCATGGACAGTTCATTGGCAAACGCTATCTGTACGTCTCTGGATGAATTTTCGGCGAGCTTGCACATTTCCGCGGTTCTCGCATTGGTTTTGTGCAACGCGCCGGTTACAAAGCGCGAGTAAAATTCCGCTGCTTTATCGGCTGATTCAGGATTTAACCCGCCGATTACCCGGTCGTTATGTTTCAATTCATACAATACGTTTCCAGGCAATACCCTTTCGGGGCAGTAGGCTATGTATAGGTTTTCTTGCAAGCCGGGCCGTTCTTTGAAAATCAAGTCGGCCATTTTTTCAGTAGTTAATACCGGCGAGGTAGACTCTATGATAAACAGATTGCCTTGCCGTAAAAAAGGAATAACCATTCTGGTTGCGGATTCTACAAAGGATATATCCGCCCGGTGGTTTTGTTTGAACGGCGTCGGGACGACAATAAAGAAAGCGTCCGCTTCTTCGGGCGTTAAAGATGCCCGCAATGTCCCTGCCTCTGCAACCTGCCGCACCAGCGCCGCCAAATCAGGCTCAACAATATGGATACTGCCCTGATTAACGGTACGCACTACCGCAGGATTAACGTCTACGCCGACGACGGATATGCCCTTACTCGCCGCTACCGCCGCTGTGGGAAGCCCTATGTAGCCTAATCCCATAAAAACCGCTTTCATTATTCTTAATAATATTCCCGGAGATAAATAATGATTGATGATCTATCAATACTTATAGAAAAAGAAACTATCTATACATTCAGTATCTATCAATTCAGCAACTGATTATATGACAGTAATACTGTATTAAAGAAATAAGACAACACTATTTCCTATGTTAGGAGAATTATTGTAATGGTTTTATTTATGAAAAGATACTGCTAAGGAATAGTTGTTATATCCATACCGCATATATCCGTATACAGATAAAATGCAAAAATTATAATCACCGGATATATCGCTGTGAGCCGAAACGTCATCAGCTATAGTACCGGATACTATATGTATGCCGTAGATATACGGCTTAGTATAAATCTCCCTTTGAAGGAGACTTATTCAAAAAAAAGTAAGATTCTCCTGCACCGGGTACATCCGTATAACTACAGATGTTGTCTTTATTTAATATATATCGCTTTCTCTATTGTTTGTCTATATATTTTCGAAAAAATTATAAATATTTTTTAGCTTTGTCTCCTCCTAATATTTTAATTCGTTCTATAAATTAAAACCATTACAATAATTCTCCTTCCGGTAAATTGCCGCACAATGTTTCTATCCAGGTACATACCGAGGAATGTCGGGGGAGAATTTTTCAAAGAATGAACATAGCCGCTATGAACCGAAATACAGGATCAATAACATCGGGATTATAGGCTCGGCGCGGGCTTGCATTATACAGCGGCAATCTTAACAGGCGCCTGCCGGATGGCAGCGTGTTTTACATATAAGTATGCCTCCGGCAGTTATGATGCTGATAACATCGTAATTATAGAGCGGAATTTTTTTGAAGCTGCCGCACCGTTTTTTGATATTCCCTATTGCAGCGATGATGTTTGCCGGAGGTTTCTTGCAAGCCTAAACGGAGCTTTCAACACTGCGGTCGGATGCAGGAAGCCCGCCATGTTCCCGCCGGCTTCCCGGGGAAGGCAAAAAGATGCCTCTTCCAAGCGGTTTTTAACACGCAGCGCCAATAAAAAGACCGGGAAAGCAGGCCGATAGTACGGATGCCGGTTAATAGATAGTATAAACCGAATAGTAGCACATAATCATAAAAAATGATTAATATATGAGATATGGCAGCTAAAATTGAACAAAAAAAGGTGAAATCCGGGACTAAGGCCCCGGCGGCAGTGAAAAAGCCCATTACGGCATCTCCTAAAAAACCGGTAAAGGCGCCGGCAAAAGCCAAGGCAAAGCCTAGTGCCAAGGCCAAACCCGGGGTTACCGAAACATTCCTTCCGGGACTGGAAACGCCGGTAACAGGTACGGCCGCGGAACATACAAAACCCTCTGAGAGGGTTGCGGCAAAACCGCAGGCTTCCGCAGTATACGATGAATCGAAGATTAAGACCCTGTCTTCTCTGGAACATATACGTCTGCGGACCGGTATGTATATCGGAAGGCTGGGTGACGGGTCTAATCCTGACGACGGAATCTATGTGCTCCTCAAGGAAATCATTGATAACGGCATCGACGAATATATTATGGGGAACGGAAAGCTCATCGAAATTGAAGTGAAAGACGGGACCGTTAAGATCCGGGATTTCGGCAGGGGAATCCCCCTGGGAAAACTGGTGGAATGCGTCTCGGTGATTAATACCGGCGCCAAGTATAACGACGATGTGTTTCAATTTTCCGTGGGCCTCAACGGGGTAGGAACAAAGGCGGTCAATGCCCTGTCTTCTCATTTCCGGGTCAGGGCTTTTCGGGACGGGCACTGCGCGGAGGCGGTTTTTGAACGGGGAACCCTGGTAAACAGCGCCCAGGAGAAACTCAAGGAATCCCAAAAAGACGGTACTTTTGTGGAGTTTACCCCGGATTCCGCTATTTTCGGGGATTACCAATTCAATCTGGAATTCATAGAAAAGCGGATCCGGAATTATGCCTACCTCAACACCGGCCTTACCCTTTCCTTAAACGGCAAAACCTATATGTCTGAACGGGGGCTCTTCGACCTCCTCAACGAACAGACCGGAGAGGAATGCCTCTATTCTATCGGGTACTACAAGGGGGAGCGGATCGAATTCGCCTTTACCCATACCAATAACTATGGTGAAGAATATTTTTCTTTTGTAAACGGCCAATACACCGGCGACGGCGGAACCCATTTGTCGGCTTTTAAGGAGGGTTTCCTCAAGGGGATACAAGCCTATTTCAAGAAGGATTACCGCAGCGAGGATATCCGGGAAGGCGCCATTGCCACGGTGGCGGTTAAATTGAAAAATCCTATCTTTGAAAGCCAGACCAAGAACAAGCTGGGCAACTCGGACATTCGGGCTTGGGTGGTCCAGGAAACCAGGGAAGCGGTGGAGGATTGGCTGCACAAAAACCAGGAAGCCGGTAAGAAGCTTGAACAGAAGATCATTGCCAATGAGAGCCTGCGGACCGAACTCAATGAGGTGAAAAAGGAAGCCAGGGAGGCGGCCAGGAAGATCGCCCTCAAGATTCCCAAACTCAAGGATTGTAAGTATCACCTGGAGGACGGGGAAAAGGGGGGATTGTCCACTATTTTTATCACCGAAGGGGATTCCGCGGCAGGTTCTATGGTGTCAAGCCGGGACGTGATGACCCAGGCGCTTTTCGCGCTTCGGGGCAAAGTGGAAAATATGTATGGCAAAAAGCGGGCGGCGATCTACAAAAACGTGGAACTCTACAATATGATGATGGCTTTGGGGATTGAAAACGATATATCCGGCCTCCGGTATGCCCGGATCGTCATCGCCACCGACGCGGACTTTGACGGCTTTCATATCCGCAATCTGCTCCTCACCTTTTTTCTTTCCTATTTTGAGGAACTGGTTACCGGCGGCCGGATATATATTCTGGAAACCCCCCTCTTCCGGGTGCGTACCAAAAAGGACACCCGGTACTGCTACACTGAAAAAGAACGGGACGAGGCAATGAAAGCCCTGGGAAATCAGAGCGAGGTAACCAGGTTCAAAGGGCTCGGTGAAATCAGCCCCAGGGAATTCGGCCCGTTTATCGGTACGGATATGCGGCTGGTACCGGTATCGGTGAATACGCTCAAAGCGGTTCCCCAGGTTTTGACCTTTTACATGGGCAAAAACACGCCGGAACGGCGGGACTATATTATGAAAAACCTGGTTAATGAACTATAAGCCAGGTAATATAGTCAATCCACTTAAGAAGGGCGAAGCTCAATATTAGCTTCCTGCCATAGAATAGACAAATTCTTAAAAAAATCCACGGATTGTACGGATTTTCGTGGATTATACCGGTTCTAGGGAACTGAAATCCGTGTTAATCCGTGTAATCCGTGGACTTCATGGAGTTATTCTTAAAGGGAACAACTATACGAAAAACCGCGAACCGTCATACGGCGGTTCTCACCTTTTAAAGCGTTCATGGTTTCGTAGGCCGCTGATGAGGGTCAAACTTGAAGGTATATTCTTCGCTCCTGTACGGTCAGCATACATACGGCCGGTACCACCGGCCCGCATAAGCGCTCCCGGACCCTGCCGGCGGTGTATGCCCGCGAAAAAGTACGTCGAGATGTACGAAACCGCGTTGAAACAAACCGGTTCCCGCTAGGCGGAGGGGGATCGGCGGCGCTTCCAGGGGCGGCGCTCCCCGTTCCCGCTCCTTCCGCGC
>JAITHW010000142.1 GCA_031279815.1 Treponema sp.
CTTTTTAGTATCCTTGACCTTCCTTCATTCCTCATGGTTGTTCTGGGTTCTTACTTCGCCCTGATGCTTGCCTCAAGCCTTTCCGACGCCCTCGGGGTCTGGAGCCTTTTCAGCCGGACCTTCAAGATTCCCATATTTAACGAACAGAGCATTATCCAAAAAATGATGGCCTTCTCGGAGAAAGCCCGGCGGGAAGGGCTTTTGGCGCTGGAAGACGAACTTGAAGACCTTGACGATGAATTCATGAAAAAAGGACTGCGCCTGGTAGTTGACGGCACAGACGCGGAAATAATCCGGGACCTTATGGAACTGGAATTAAGCCAGATGCAGGGACGCCACGCGGATAAACTTAGCATTGTTACCATGTGGGGCGCGCTGGCCCCCGGTTTGGGAATGTTAGGGACCGTTATCGGACTTATCGGCATGTTGCAGAACCTGGAAGACAAGGCGTCTATCGGCCCCAATATGGCCCTGGCGCTGGTAACCACCCTGTACGGCTCTATGGTGGCCAACCTCCTGATGATCCCCTTTGGTTCAAAACTCAAGAACCACGACGCCAAGGAAAGCATGGTAAAGGAAATGGTAATTGAGGGCGTGCTTTCGATCCAGGCCGGCGATAATACCCGTATTCTGGCGATGAAACTGCTGGCCTATATGAACCCCGTGGACCGGAAGACTCTGGAAGCGGAACTGCTCAAGGACTAGGAATGGCGCGAAAAAAACGGGAAAGCGGCGGGGGCCCCAGCGGACAGGAATGGCTTACCACCTATTCGGACATGGTAACCCTGATGCTCTGCTTCTTCGTCATCATGTTCAACCCGGACGAAACCACCCAGGCACAGATGGAACAGATCGCCACCTCCATGCGGGTCGGCGGCATCGGCGCCCTGGCGGGAGGCCGCACTCTTTCCGCGGGCCGCAGCGCGGACCTGGGCAACACCATCATGTCCCTGCCCTCAATGGAGCGGGGCAAGTCCATGGGCACGGCGCTGCGCAAGGCGGTAAGCATTTTTTCCCCGGAAATAAACTCAACCAAAATCAAAGTAACCCATGACGAGCGGGGCCTCGTAATCACCCTGGCGGCGGACGCCTTTTTCAACCCCGCCAGCGCCCGGGTCAATATCGAGCAAACCCGGGACATACTTCTGCGGCTGGGAACCTTCCTGGCCTCGGATGAACTGAAGGACAGAAAATTCCGCATCGAAGGCCACACCGACGCGGTTGACGTAGACCCCGCAGGCCCCTGGGAATCCAACTGGGAACTTTCGTCCATGCGCTCGATCAACGTACTCCACTATTTAACCGACATCGGCATAGACGAGCGCCGCTTTCAGGTAGCGGGCTTTGCGGACACCATGCCCATTTCTTCCAACAGCACCCCCGAAGGCCGCGCCAACAACCGCCGGGTTGACGTGATCATCCTGGACGAGGGGCATTTATAAAACCGGCGCGCCGGTATTATAAATGCCTCGCGGTTTTTGCGAAGCCAAAACCGCAGGGTTTTTACAGCCGGTTTCTGCCGCGGTCATTTTTTACGGCGGCGTTTATCGTGTAAAAGGGTGATTGTCACCCCAGCGCCCGCCCGGAATTATTTCCCCGCGTGGGCAAGCTCCGGTTCCCTAACGCCCGCGCCCGCTTTGGCACGTTCCGCTTCCCGCATCGCCCGGTTCCGTTCCTCCATGGTGGCAAAGTTCACCGGCTGGAACTGGGCAAGCTGTTTTTCCGTAAGCAGGGGACAATCGGGATCAGTCGCATAGGGCCGCATACCCGCCGCCTGTATACGCTGCCGGGCTGCCTCTTGTTCTTCACGGGTTAACTCTTTGCCATCCTCCAGAAAGTACCGTACCACTGCCATATATCCTCCGTTCAAAAGGCTCAGCAACTCGAGCCGATATAATACGGGTTGCGTTCCCGCGTTCCGTATACACTACAAAAAGCACGTCATGAAATAACCCTATCGTCTGATACCGGACTTCAGTATCACTTCCTCAGTATAATTGATTGTAAAATAACAAACAAGCAATTACGGATATCCAGCCTTGCCGAAAAAGGTGATTGACACCCCTGCGCTCCCTGCCGCCCTTTATTTTTCTTCGGAATATGTATATACATTGTTGTAGAGAGTAAGCGGTGGGAAAAACGGTAGTCAGCGAGGACGGACGCTTTGAATGGGATGAGGAAAAGAGCAGGACGAATAAGGATCTCCACGGACTATGTTTTGAGGAAATTCTGTCCGCTTTCGATGATCCCTATGTTCTTGAACTATACGACGAGGCCCATTCAACTGTTGATGAAACTCGTTACAGAGGGTTGGCAGCGTTACAAGAGTTTATCATTCTGTACCTGTCATACACGGAACCAGCAAGCGGCCGGACAAGGATAATTTCAGTACGACCGGCTGAACCTATTGAGGAGAGAATGTATTATGAATGGCGCAAAAACTTTATCACCTAAGCGGATTGCCGAAATAAAGGCGTTTAAGAATACGGATTTTTCTGATTGCCCGGTCTTAACCGAAGAAGAACTGAAAAAAATGCGCCCCCGGCATCCTGAATACTTTAAGCCGGTAAAAAGGGCAGTTCAAATCCGCCTTGACGCTGATGTTTTGGCCTGGTTCAAGGGTTATGGGAAGGGGTATCAAAGCCGGATAAACGCGGCTTTGCGGGATGTCATGCTGCAAAATATGCAGGGGCAGGCATAGGGTGGCGCTGATTAACTTGACGCTAATCAGCGCCACCCTATGTATTTGCTCATTTCATTACGCAAATACCACATTAAAGGAGCACCGATTTATTCTCGATTGAATAAATCAGTGCTTCCTTAGGGCGTTATAAAGGGTATGGACACTGAGACATATACCTTACCAAAACAACATACCTCGTCCCTTCAGGGCGAGGTTG
>JAITHW010000161.1 GCA_031279815.1 Treponema sp.
TGATATACCTCGGCATCCGCCAGGGAAAGAAGGGGGTTTACCGCGTTGCCGATGCCGGAATTCTGCATATACACCAGGGGAATGTTCCCGGTAGCAAGATGATACCCCGAAGCCAAAGCCACCGCGGCGCCTTCATTCACCGCGGCGCAGTGGTTTTCCGGTTCCGCGGTATCAGTAATGTACGCGCAAAAACTCTTGAGCAGCGAATCAGGCACGCCGGTAAAGAAACCGGTTCCCCCTTTGATCAAGCGATCATAAAAAAAATTAACTTCAATCATGGAGATATTATTTCCTCCTCTACAGATTATACTAAAAACGCTTCTCACGCCAGACGGTACGCCCAGGGCAAAAGCATTTAAACATGGGTCCGCAGATTACACGGATTTTCACGGATTAATTTAACCGGTTAAAAAGGAAATAAGCAATCGAATAGCGCGGATGAGGAGAATATTTCAAAGAACCAACGATTACTATAGACCTTTTCCGGCGGCGCTATGTACCCAAATTCGTGAAAATCCGTGTAATCTGCGGACTTTTTATTAATCAAATCAGATATTTATATCCGGCCCCGGGAGGGCTTGAACCGCTTGAAAAATTCGGTTAGTGTGGATTAAACCGTTTTCAAAACGGCGGTTTCCTTGTAAGGAGAGAATAGTATGGAACAAAAAAAGGTTGTTCCCGCGGGAAATGAATGGGCATGCAAACATATCCGGGATTTCTCCGGTTCTCCGGTGTCTCGAATTGGAGAGGAGTGGATGCTCATCACCAGCGGCAGCACAGCCGTTCAGCCGGGTAACTGGAATACCATGACCGCCTCTTGGGGAGGATTTGGGGTGCTTTGGGGCAAAGCCGTAGCCTTTATGTTTATCAGACCTACCAGGTTCACCTATACATTGGCCAATGATAATGCGCTTTTTACCCTTTCTTTTTTCGATATGTCCTATCGTCCGGCTCTGGATATCTGCGGGACTAAATCGGGACTGGATACGGATAAGGCCGCTCAAGCGGATTTAACTCCCGTCGTGTTCGGCGACGGCGGTATCGGTTTTCAGGAAGCCGCGGAAATCATCACCTGCCGGAAGCTCTATGTCCACGACTTTGATCCCGCTCGGTTTTTAGACCCCTCTATTGAGGCGCTCTACCCCGCTAGGGACTACCACCGTATGTTCATCGGGGAAATTTTGACTTTGCGGGTGAAATCCTAGGCCGTCTGAAAGAAGCCGGAAAGGCGGAATGCTCAAGCCCGTATAAACAGCCCTCTGCCTAGCTAAGAAAAGAGCGGCGGCATACAAGCAGGAAGGGCATACCTTTAAGCATCTCCGGGAAGCCTTCGGCATATCTCGTAACAATTAAACGGGAACGCGGAAGGAAAAGAAGCCTTAAGACAAGCGGCGAAGGAATTGTACCCCGTTACCTTTGACTTGCAGGGTTTCCGCGCAGTATTGACCGGCTGTTTCTCATCAGGCTATTATTATGCATGACTTTAAGGCATACCATGAAGACATCTGAAGAGATTAGGATAAGAATTCCGAATAGGTCTGAAGTAGACCTGCAAAACACCTGGGACCTTTCCAAACTTTTTCCCGGCGATACGGCGTGGAACACGGAACTTGGGGCTTATGAAAAATTAACCGGACGGATCCCCGGTTTCAAGGGAACTTTAGGAACATCCGCGGAGGCTCTGGCGGATTACCTGGACTTTTCCAAAACCTTAGGGATCCTGGAAGAACGGCTCAACTATTACGGGGATCTCCGGCAGACCGAAGATGAGGGAAACAACGCGGCCCGGACCATGACCGGCCGTTTTATGATGGCCGCGGCCAAGACCCAAGCGGCTTCTTCCTGGGCGGCCCCTGAGATTCAAGCCATCCCGGAGGCGGACATGGAGAGATTTCTGCTTGATCCGCGTTTGGCCGAGTACCGGATCTACCTTAAAAAGCTCCTCCGGTATAAGCCTTATATTCTAAGCGATCGGGAAGAACGGCTGCTTGCCCTTCATGCCGAAGGAGAGGGAATCCCCGGGGACGCCTTTTCAGTGCTGACTAATGTGGATATGGATTTTGGGGTCCTTACCACTTCCGAGGGAGAGCGGCCTCTTTCCCAATCCACTTGGCCTGTGTTTATGGAAAATCCCGACCGGGAACTCCGCCGCCGGGCTTACGAAACCTTCTACCGCCATTTTGATTCCCATAAGACCACCTTGGCGGCTTTATACGGCGGTTCGGTTAAACAGGATGTGATTAAGGCCCGGATCAGGGGATTCCCCTCCGCACGGGCGGCTCATCTCTTTCCCGATGACGTTCCTGAATCGGTTTATGATAACCTGGTATCTACTGTCGGCAGTAATCTTGGATCCCTCCACAGGTACTACGGCTTACGGAAACGGGCGCTCAAACTGGAGGAATTGCGCCACTATGATGTCTATGCCCCTTTGACGCCGAAGGCGGTAAAACGGACCTCCTGGAATGAAGCGGTGGAACTGATCTCCGCCGCGCTCGCTCCTTTGGGAGACGAGTATGTAAACACCCTTAGATCCGGGCTTTTGGGACGCTGGGCGGACCGGTATGAAAACAAGGGGAAACGATCCGGAGCTTTTTCCGCAGGGACCTATACCGCAGACCCCTATATCCTTATGAACTACAAGGAGGACAGTATCCGGGATGTGTTCACCCTTGCCCATGAAGGGGGGCATTCCATGCATTCCCGGTATTCGGCCCAATCGAATCCTTTCATGCACTATGGGTATACGATCTTTGAAGCCGAAGTTGCAAGCACGTTCAATGAGGAACTCCTCTTTCGTTATTTAAAAAACCACGGAGACGCAAAGGAACTCAATGCCTATGTGATCAATAAGCGGGCGGATGATCTTGTAGCCACCCTCTATCGGCAGACCATGTTTGCGGAATTCGAGCAGCGGAGCCATGAACTTGAGGAGACGGGAAACCCGTTAACGGCGGACCTGTTACGGAGCGAATACCGGAGCCTGCTCACCAAATACTTCGGTCCCGATATGGTTCTGGAAGAAGCCAGCGACCTTGAGGGCTTGCGGATCCCCCATTTCTATCGGGCCTTTTATGTGTATAAATACGCCACCGGCATTTCCGCGTCTCTGGCTTTGGCGGAGCGGGTTCTTGGGGGAGGAGAGCGGGAAAGGGAAGACTATTTCGCTTTTCTTAAATCAGGCGGTTCCCGGTTTCCCATGGAATCCCTAAAACGCGCGGGGGTAGATATGTCTTCCCCCGCGCCCATAGAAGCCGCGTGCCGGGTTTTCAGCGGTCTTGTGGAAGATCTGGAACGTTTGATAGGGTAACTTCAATCCGGGGTTTAATCTCTAAGGGTTTAATTCCCCGCCTTTAGGGCGTAAAACTTGGGGTGCGGGGGATTTGTTCCCCCGCATACGCAAATATTTCAAGGAGAAATCTTCAATACCCCGCCCTTCAGGGCGGGGATTCTTTATTCCATAGGATCATTGGGTATACATACCGGTAACGGCAATTTCGCTCCACAGGGAAGAGTAGGATTCTAAGCCTCCCGCCGCTTCTTCCCAGAGATTCTGTAGCGCATAATCACGGCTGCGAACCGCAATCCTGCCCCGCGGATCCATCTGGGAAAGGGATCCCTGGCCGCGGGAAAAGGCGATCCGCTGGTTGTCCAAATTGCCGAAATAGTAGGTTCCCGGATCACGGCGGAGATTGAAGTCCGTAGGCGCCGCGCCCGCCCCAAGTCCGGGATCCAGGGGTACCCAGCCGAATCCGTCGATCCAGAATTCCGCCCAGTAATGACGGCTGGCGGTCCGGGACCGGTTTACCAGAACCCCCGCAACCGGAATGGCCGGTATATCCACGGCCCGGGCCAAAGCGCAGAAAAGCAGAGACGCGGAATAAGGGTCGGACCGTTTTTCCTCCAGGGCATCCAAAACGCCGTTACGCAGGGGTATCCGCTGGATTCCTCCCTCCCGTATAAGCCATTCGTACAGCTTCCGGGCTTTTTCGTAAGGGTTCTGCTCACTGCCGGTGATGGTTTGGGCATGAGCTGTCACCGCGGGATTGTCTGAAGGGATGAGCGGTGAAGGCAGGGTATATACCGACCGAATGGGAGAACCTCCGCTCTGTCTTACGGACTGGCTTTTGATATCCGTCTCCAAGGTGTAAACACCGACAACATAAGACAGGCGGATCTCCGCGCCGGTGTCCGCGCCGAGATCGGTTAATTGAAAGAGGGTGGTTCCCTGGTAGTTTTCCACAAAAGGCTTCCGGTTGCGGACGGGAGGTTCGGTAATCCACTGAGAAGCGGAGCTTACCGGATGGGGAACCCAAAGGTAGAGGCTGTTAGGCGCTTTTGCCTCCTGTACCTGAATATCCACGGCATACGAAATGGTATAGCTTCGTTTCTCCTTAAAGGTCTTTGTTCCCGGTTTACCGGTAACATTAAAAAAAAACGGGCTTGAAGTCTTCTGGGGGGTACGGATCTCAATATTGCCGCTTACCGCCCCATCGGGAACCCGGATTCGGATTTCCCAGTCGTTCCATAGTTCATAGCCGAATTCGGCTTCAAAAACCTCCACCATTTTTTGTTGAAGTTCCTCCGCGGGTACCGATGGAGCGGCTTCTGCATGCCAGGTAAAGAACACCCCGCTTTTTCCCCGGGAAGCTCCAAAACCGCTTCCCCGGATGCTTACCAGGGAACCTATCGAACCTGCCGCAGGTTTTATCGAGCTTATTTTAGGAATGAGAGCCGTATCCATATTCGGCGCCGGCTCCGGTATGGCGGCTCGATTTGAAAACAGCAGGGGATTACTTTTCTTGCCCTCCCGGTGGACATACACCAGCCCTGCTCCCCCGAATTCCGGGATTCGTATCCTGATCCGATCATCCTGCCATGCAAGGTATGCGGCGGCGGTCGGCGGCGTGCCGGCAATGGTGATGTAGGATTCTTCCTGTTCGTGGCCGAAATATTTGCCCTCGATGGTAAGTATCTCTCCTATCCGTCCTATCCGGGGATCGATAGATAAAATAACCGGCGCTTCTTCGGTACAGGAAACCAGAGCTACGAGCAGGAAGAGGAACCCTTTCCCGGGACCTTTCAACAGGAGGGGCGCCTGCCGAAGCCGTTCATGGAGCGTTTTCATTTCCCGTACTTTTTAATGGAGCCGATTCATCTTGGGAGGGCAGAGGAGAGTCCGGAGCAGGAGGTGTGTTCCCTTCTCCATTAGGAGGCGCCTGCGCCGTGGATGAATAGGGATGGAGTTCCAGTTGTATCTCTATACGGGCTTCGTCCTCAGAATGAACCGAACCCAAAGGGAAAAAATAGATAGATTCCCCGAATTCTAAAGGTATGGTCTGTAAGGTTGTCTGATACCGGATTCCCTCATTGGGAACATCTACCCAAATTTGCCCCTGGGCTACCAGCACATTGTTCCCATTTTGGCGGAGGTAGGGGGTAAATTGCAACGCTATCACGATATTGGCCCCCACCAGCTTTAAGCCTACAGGCCTTCCTGGAATAGTCACCTTAGAGTTGGCCGAATTCCATACTTCCTGCTGGTTTTTTTCCACCACCCTGGCGACTATATCCAACACCACCGCCCGTTCCTTAAGACCCGGAAGAAGCTCCTCCAGGGATAACTCTTGAGCCGCCGTACCGGCAACAAAAAAAAGGAAACTTCCGAATACGCTTATGGTGGGTAGCAACCGCCTCCTGCTCATGGGGTTCCGGCTCTCCTTGAATAATCCGCGGCTTTAAGGATAGTGGGTTCCCCGGAACTGGAAAAACTTTTGCTTTCAGGCAGCCTGATTATCACAATATCAGTCGTGTCCTGGTTTCCCAAATACTGCAATACGTCGTTCATGTTTGAAACCGGCACGATACCCTGCATATCCATCATACCCGTAGCCGCCATGGCCTCCTGATTTTGGGGAACCGCAACGGGCCGTCTGCTTAAAACTAAAGCAAAGGCGATAAAGAGAATTGCCGCGGCCGCGGCAACCGCAGGAAGAGGAACGGCAACGGTACGTTCCAAAAAACTTTTCCTCTGTTCCCGCCCCCAGGCTGCCGCGTCTAAGGGGCGTAATTTCTCCCAGACTCGATCCTTTGCCTTTTCCATTGCCGGCATTGCAGGAGAATCTTTGAAGGCCGCCGTATTGCCGCCCCCCCTCAAAACCTGTGAACACCGCCTGAATCGCTCCAATTGATCCCGGCATGCGGGACAGGACATAAGGTGGGCTTCCATTTTTTCTTTCCATGGAGAAGGCAGTTCTCCATCAAAGTATACGGAAAGAATTTGATAATCAGGACACATATGAACCATCCTTTGCTAAAAGCCCGGCCAACCGTTCCCGGGCTCTGAATACCCGAACTTTTACGTTTCCCTCACTGATACCCAGGGCGCGTCCAATTTCTTTATAATTCAGCTCACCGTATTCTTTTAATATCAATACTATACGCAAATTTTCCGGTAACTTCTCCAAGGCTTCCTGTATTTCCATTTGGGTCTGCTGTTTAATCAGTATGTGTTCCCCGGTATCCGCAACCCTGGTATCTTCACAGAACGCCTTTTGGTACGCCTTTCGTTCTCTATCCTTTCGTTTCGCATAATTGAGCGCGGCATTTTTTACCACCCGAATAAGCCAATACTTCGCCTCTTCAGGATTGGGGAAAACCATGTTTTTTTCATACAGCCGAAAGAAAGCCTCCTGGCAAAGATCTTCCGCCGCTTCTTCGCTGCCGGCAATACGATAGGCTACCCTGAAGAGTATGGGGAATACCGTATCGTACAGCCTGCGGAATTCCGTTTGAGCCGCCGCTGGTGGGGGCATCCGATCATCTTTACTTGAAAACAAATTTTTCCTTCAACCGTTACATAGTGTTTATATAATGCCACAATCCGATTTGTAGTACGACACAATAGTACGAGAGGGTTTGAAGCGGCAGGCCGTTTCCGTTTGATGCCCCTCGGTACAATTTGGCAAACGCCGAAGGACCTTACTACCCACGGCGCCATACCGTGCCGGTGGGTCTGTCTTCCAAAATAATACCCCGATCTTTCAGGGTTTGCCGGATCCCGTCGGCTTTGGCGAAATCTTTCACCTGTTTTGCCGCGGTCCGTTCGGCGATGAGGGTTTCAATCTCATCGACCAGCTCCCGGCTTTCCGCGGGGAATCTTCGTTTTTCCACTTCCCCGGCCAAGTTAAGCCCCAGTACCCGATCCATATCGAAAGCGCCGATAAGGGCGTCTGCGGGATTTACTTCGGGATCCCGCAGAAGTCCCCAGAGTTCGGCCAGCCCCCGGGGGGTGGAGAGATCATTCTCCAGAGCCGCATTGAAGGCTTTAAGGTATATCCCAGGCTTCCTGCGGGTGAGGGATTCGGGAATTTGTTCAAGCCCTATACCGGGGAGGGAGCCGCTCTTATCCGGTAGGGCATTAACCCGCTCCATGATGCGATCCATCAGGGATTTCCGGGCATTTTGGGCGCTCTCCAGGGCTTGATATGAAAACTGAAGCTGACTCCGGTAATGCCCTCCCAAAAGAAAGTACCGATAGTCTAACGGATCATACCCCGCATCCACCAAACGCTGAAGCGTGAAGAACCCGCCGCCGGATTTTGACATTTTGCCCCTATCCACCACGAGAAACTCATTGTGGACCCAGTATCTGACCCAGGGATGTATACCGGTAGCGGCCTCGCTTTGGGCGATCTCGTTGGTATGATGGATGGAAACATGATCGATTCCGCCGGCGTGAATGTCGAAGGTCTCCCCCAGGTACTTGATACTCATGGCGGAACATTCGATATGCCAGCCCGGGTACCCTGTTCCCCAGGGACTATCCCAGACCAGGGCCTGACGTTCAAACTTGCTCTTGGTAAACCAAAGTACAAAGTCATGGGGATTCCGCTTGTTTTCATCCACCTGGATCCGGGCACCGGCTTTGAGATCATCAAGACGCAGCCGGGCAAGGTCTCCGTAGGGGGGGAACTTGGTAATATCAAAGTACAGGTTGCCCCCCGCAGAATAGGTAAACCCTTGCGCCTCGATCCGTTTGATCAACCCGATCATATCGTCAATATGTTCCGTGGCCTTACACACCACCGTGGGTTTTACAATATGCAGCCGCTCCGTATCGTTAAAAAATGCCCGGGTGTAAAATTCGGCAACTTCAAGAACGCTTTTTCCCCGTTCCTTGGCGCTTGTTACCATTTTATCATCCCCTTCATCATTATCGCCGGAAAGATGCCCCACATCGGTAATATTCATCACATGAGTTACCTCAAACCCCATCCGCCGCAGAGTCCTGATCAAAACGTCATGCAATACATAAGCCCGTAAATTCCCGATATGAGCATAATTATATACCGTAGGACCGCAGCCATAAAAACCGGCCCGGCCGGTTTTAAGGGATTCAAAGGCCTGCAATTCCCGCCCCAGGGTGTTATATAGAGTAAGTGACATGGAACCTCCGAGGTTTAACGAAGCAGTTTTACGCGCCTTCCTTTTTCTTACAATCTTTACAATCTTTTTCAATATAATCAGCTACACATGCATCACATAAAGAACATTGCTGACAGTCTCCATGTTTAACCTGATCCTCTGTCATAACCTTCCCACATCTTTCACAAGCTACTGCGCCCATAGGTTTCCTCCGTTTCTTAAAGGATTAACTCTTTCTCTTGTTATAAATCAAAAATAAATCCTTTTTTACATTCTGAAAGTATAGAAACTAATAACTAATATAACATATAGATCACTAACAAAGCAAGAGGTATCCGGGATAACTCGGTATAAAACCCATAAGCGATAGGGGAACCGCAGGGCGCTTTCGGCCTTCAGTTTGCGGGCTTTACGGCAAGTTTTTGTCAAAAACCTGACATAGTTCAATAATTATGATACTCTTATGAATTATGGCTATTTTACAAAAATTTATGGAAAAAATCAATAGCAAGATGCCCTGTACCGCGGAACTGGGATATAACGAACCTATGGCTTTGCACACGACCTTTAAGGTCGGCGGCCCTGCGGATCTATGGATAAAGCCGGAGAAGGAGCATTTTCCAGCTTACACGGCCTTTCTGCTGGGAGCTGCCAGGGCCGAAGGTATCCCGGTTTTCATCCTGGGAGGCGGCGCGAACCTCGTGGTATCGGATCGGGGTATTCGAGGCATTGTTCTTGATACCGGCGCCTGGTCAGGGTGCGATTTTTTCCCCGGGAAAAAGGAATCCTCCGGGGAAGCGATCATCCTAGGCGGTACTCAGGCGGACACAGCGGTGGAAGCGGCCGCGGGACAGGGTTGGGGAGGGCTTGAGTTTCTCGCAGGTATGCCCGGATCCATCGGCGGCGCGGTCTGGATGAATGCCCGGTGTTATGAAAAATCGGTTTCCGATGTTTTGTTGGAAACCGAACTGCTGGATGAAGCGTTGAACCGGCGCGTTGCGTACTACATACCCGAGGAGTACGGGTATAAAAAAAGCCCTTTTCAGAACCGGGACGTGCTGATCCTTTCCGCCCGATTCGCCATGAAAAAACGGCCAGAGGCCGAGATGCGGCAAGAGATGGGATCGCGCCGTCTGGACCGGGAAGCCAAAGGGCATTACCGCTTCCCCTGTGCAGGATCGGCCTTCAAAAACAACCGGGATTTTGGGAAACCTACGGGGAAGATCATCGACGGATTGGGACTCCGCGGACTGACCCGCGGCGGAGCCCAAGTGTCTCCCTGGCACGGGAACCTCATCATCAACACCGGGAACGCCACGGCCGCGGATATTCGCGGCCTGGTGGAAGAAATCGTCACTCGGGTCAACAGCCTGCTGGGGATTGAACTGGAACCTGAGATACTTTTTGTAGGGGAGCCATGATGGATTACAAAACGGAACCGCGGCATTAAAACCGGCACTTAAAAGTCCTCCAAGGGCGAATCGGTATCCATCAATTCCGGCAGCGTATAGACCACGGTACCGCTTTTACGAACCCGGATTTCTGCAAATCCCTTGGAAACCATGGTATCAAGATTCTTCTTCGCATCATCTATGGAAATATTGGCTCCCAAGGCTACCTCTGTGGAGGTGAGGATGCCCTTATTCTGTTTAGCCAATTTAAGGATGGCCCGTTCTACTGATTCTTTTTCTTTGACGATTTTAGCATCCCCGTCATTGACATAACGCCAATTTCCGTATCCCCGGTGACCTTGGGTATATATTTGATCAAAAACAGCTTTCCGGACATTTGCTTCTTTAACCTGCCGGGAAAGGGTAAAAAAATCATACACCGCGCCGACCATAGCCAATCCTCCGGTACACATCCATAGTAAACCGGTAGGAACTTTCCCAAGATAGAAACGGTGCAGCCCTAAAGCCCCAAACCCGGATACAAGCCAAAGCAAATACGCTATTCCTACGCTATACATCATACCTCCCAAACAGAACCTGTCAATCTATGGCCTATTCGCAGCCCTTTACCAGCAAATATTATTAAAGTATAGCGATAGGGAGGGGTGTATGGCAAGTACGGAGGGTGATCTTTCGGCATAAACATAGTATGAATAATCCCGGCTTAATCGTAACATGGCTATTTATAGTATCGCCGTATATCATCAATCATAATAGCGTACGGTCATCCCGATGGGGTAATCTTTCAAAATAATGTGATGGCTGCCTATAACATACTCGAAGCCGCTGCTGGGCTGGGTATCAAGAAAGCGGTGATCGGCGGATCTTTTTAGGGCATCTGTTTCTCCAAGCAGGGTTTACCTGGAGCTATATCGACCCCGGGGATATAGCTCCGGATTGCAGGCAGGCGGTTTACTCGGTGGCGCTGAACCTTGCGGCGGACAATACCGGTATGGACATTACAAGCGGGGATCTGATGAAAGCCGAATTCCCCGGCGCGAAGGATACCCGCATCCCCCTTGATAATTATCACACCCTTTTAAGTAATGAAAGGCCAAGAAGCTCGTGGGCTGGAAACCGGTACATTGCCGGCGGGATAATGTGAAGCTGCAGGTTGCTGCCGCATAGATTGATCGGGGTTAAGATATCTGCTATGTTCTCATAAAAGAAATATGGGGGTTCACATGGCCGGCTTTATCTGTCCCCGCTGCCGGAAGGCTGCCGGCAGGGAGGGCTTTGAAAGAAACCTCCGGGTCTGCGATAACTGCGGGTATCATGCCCGTCTTAATTGGGAGGAGCGGCTGCGGTTTATTCTGGATGAGGACAGTTTTGTTGAATTCGATTCCGATCTTGGCTCAAAGAATCCTCTGGAATTTCCCGGCTATGAAGCAAAACTGGCGGAATCGCAAAGAGCCGCCGGGTTAAAAGAGGGGGTAGTAACCGGACGAGGCGCTATTCTGGGGTACCCCCTGATTATCGGTATCATGGACAGTACGTTTATGATGGGAAGTATGGGCAGCGTAGTAGGCGAAAAAATCGCCCGGGCTTTTGAGTACGGAACAGCGCATACACTGCCGGTCATCATGTTTACCGCGTCCGGCGGCGCCCGTATGCAGGAAGGGATATTTTCTCTGATGCAGATGGCAAAGACCGGCGCAGCGGCAGCCCTGCATAATCAGGCGGGCCAGCTTTATATCAGCGTACTAACGGATCCCACCACAGGGGGCGTTACCGCTTCCTTTGCGTCTCTAGGGGATATTATCATTGCCGAGCCCGGGGCCTTGATAGGTTTTGCAGGAGCGCGGGTCATCCAAGACACGATAGGACAGGCCCTGCCTCCAGGTTTCCAGTCCGCGGAATTTGTCTGCGCTCATGGATTTGCGGATATGATCGTTCCCAGGGGCAACCTGCGGGGTGTTCTGGCCCGGCTGATTCGTGTACACGGCTATAAGAACGAGCGCGCCCGATGCCTCCCTTGACCATAAGTCAAAAACTTGCGCTTCTGCACAGTTTAGGCTGCCGTCCCTCTGTGTATGATTATCTTCCTCATATCTTCGATGACTTTACCGGACTGCACGGAGACCGGTATTATGGGGATGATCCGGCCATACTAGGCGGGATAGGGATGCTTCAAAACGTGCCGGTTACGATCATCTCACAGGTGAGGGCCAGGAACATCGATGAGTTTACCCGAACCAACTGCTCCATGCCCCATCCCGAAGGTTATCGCAAAGCCCTGCGGCTGGCGAAACAGGCGGAAAAGTTTCACCGCCCGGTGATCTGCTTCATCGATACCCCCGGAGCGTTTTGCGGAGTCGGCGCCGAAGAGCGGGGGCAGGGCGAGGCGATTGCCCGGAATTTATCTGAGTTTATGACTTTGAGAACCCCGATCCTGTCCGTGGTGTTGGGGGAGGGAGGAAGCGGCGGCGCCCTTGCCTTGGGAGTGTGTGATGAGTTGGCCATGCTGGAGAACGCCGTGTATTCGGTCATTTCCCCCAGAGGATTCGCGTCTATTTTATGGAAAGATGCATCTCGTGAAAAAGAAGCCGCGGAACTTATGAAAATCACCGCAAAAGACTTGCAGTTCTTCGGGATCTGTGAGAAAATAATCTCCGAACCCGAAGGGGGCGCTCATAAGGACATACCCCTTACGGCGAAATATCTATCCGAATACATTACCGAGGCGGTAGAACGGTTTTCTAAAGTCGAAATTACTACGCTGCTGGAAAACCGGTATCATAAATTCCGAAAAATCGGGATTTTTTCCGATTCCGCCACCGGTTAAGGAGGCGCTATGAACGACATACAGATACATTTTGCCGGCGGCTGTACGCTGACCTGTCCTTTCGGGACTCAGGCGGAAACCCTAAGCGAACATTTCGGCGAGGTGAAAGGGGGATTGGCGGCGGTCAAAGTCAACAATGAAATCCGCCCTCTTTCCACCAGGCTTGAGATGAATGTTACGCTCGAACCAGTCCCCCTGGAATCTCCCCAAGGGGTGATGGTATACCGGCGATCCCTAGCCTACCTTCTTGCAATAGCCTCCCGGGACGTATTCCCGGAGCGGAGTCTTTATGTGGGACACTCCTTGGGAAACAGCTACTACTACACCTTTGAGGACGGAAAAGCCCCGATCCAACAGGAAGTGGAATCCCTCAAAACTCAGATGCAGACCCTCGTTGCGGCAGACCTCCCTATTTCCTTTCACTACATGGCGTATACCGAGGCCCTGGCGCTTTTTGAGAAAAACGGGCAGACCGATACGAAGCTCCTGTTAGATGAGCGGAGCGGTTCCAAAATCAAGATCAACGAATGTAGAGGATTTGCGGATCTCTATGTAGAGCCTTTGGTACCGAGGACCGGTTTTCTAAAGGTTTTTGATTTAATGTCCTATCAAGACGGACTGCTCCTCTGTTTCCCCGGGGCAGGCAGAATCGACCAGATGGATCCTTTTGAGGACAGCCCCAAGATATTTGCCGTTTATAACGAACACAAGAAGTGGAGCCGCCTTTTGGGAGTTCACGCAATAGGGCATCTCAACCGGCTTGTCAGGGAGCGGGCCATTAAAGAGTACATCCGGGTTGCGGAAGCGTTTCAGGCGAAGAAGATAACTCAAATCGCGGATAAGATAAGCGAACGGCAGGATTCCCTCAAGGTAGTGCTCATTGCGGGACCCACCAGCTCCGGAAAAACCACCACCGCGAAGCGGCTTTCCATCGAGCTTAAAGTGATGGGCATAGAACCCATAGCCGTCGGTTTAGATGACTATTATGTGAACTCCGATAGGACTCCCCGTGATGAAAAGGGGGAGCCTGATTATGAATGTCTGGAAGCCTTGGACGTCTCCTATTTTAATGAGCAGCTTCTGGCGCTTTTCAACGGCGAAGAGGTGACCTTACCGATCTATGACTTTAAAGCCGGGCGCCGCCGGGAATCCGGGGGCAGGAATATCCGCCTGGGCAAGAGGAGCATCCTCATTGTCGAAGGCATCCACGGCCTTAACGACGCCCTTACCGCGCAGATAGATCGGGACACCAAGTTCAAGCTCTATGTGTCCGCCCTCACCCAGCTTAACCTGGACGATCACAACCGGATTCCCACGACCGATAATAGACTGCTGCGGCGGCTGGTTCGGGATTACCAGTTCCGGGGCGTCGGCGCCGCGGAAACCATCAAGATGTGGCCCAGTGTACAGCGGGGGGAATGGCGGTACATCTTTCCCTTCCAGAACGGAGCGGACATAGCGTTCAATTCCGCCCTCAGCTATGAGCTTGCGGTATTGAAGTTCTATGCGGAGCCGCTTCTCCATTCGGTCAAACCCAGCAGTCCCGAATATGCCGAAGCGGTACGGCTCTGTTCCTTCCTTGAAAACTTCGCTCCCATCCCTCCGCAGTATGTGCCCGGGCAGAGCATTTTGCGGGAATTTATCGGTGAGAGCGAGTTTAAATATTAGGAGAGGACAAAGCGGAAAAATATGTATGATTTTTGAGGAGCTTAGGAAAGAACCGGAACTGAAAGACCGTCATCCGCGGTCAAAACGCCGTCATCGCTGGGCCGAAAAGGGCAAGCGGAGGCGCATTCCGGACCGGGATCCATTGAAAAGCGTCCGGCCATAGCCAATGAGAAGGTCAGGACAGGCGATTGGGAGGGGATACCGCTTACGGATTGCAGTTTTGATCTCATATTTCATCCGGTATCCAATTGCTATGTAGAAGATGTCCGCCATGTATGGCGTGAATGTTTTCGGGTATTACGGAAAGGCGGAGTTTTACTTGCCGGCATGGACAACGGACTCAATTTTTTGTTTGATGCTGTAGATGTATCGCCTCTTGTTGTTACCCATCGACTGCCTTTTAATCCCTTAAAAGACCCGGACCTTTATGAAAAGGCGCTGAGGAATAATGAAGGCATTCAGTTCAGCCATACCTTAGAAGAACAGATAGGCGGTCAGTTACAAGCCGGATTCATGCTCACCGATTTGTACGAAGACCGGGATCGGACCGGCATCTTGCAGGAATACGCGCCTCAATATATCGCCGCAAGATCGGTAAAGCCTTTTTAGTTAAAGCTAAGAATCTCCCGCCTATAGGCAGGGAGAGCGGTCAACCCTGCCTCCTCCTTATCTTCTTAACCTATAGGGTGTCTTCATGGTTAATTAAAGCGTCTAAAGTAAATTGTAATTTTGTAGATAATTAATAAAGGGGCAATGTTCTCCACATCTTCTGTTCGGCGCCTTTTATAGAGGGTCTTTTAAAATCAGCCTGGATTTCAAAAGAATCCTATTATTTTAAGGGTTTGGTAAAGTTTGAGGTTTCATGAATATACTACTGACTAATGATGACGGAATAGATGGCGAGGGATTGCTCACCTTTGCCGCCCGGTTACGGGAGCGGAAGGAGCATACCGTATATGTGCTTGCTCCCGATACAAACCGTTCCGGGGTTTCCCAAGCCATCTCATTCTTATCCGGTCCGATGAGGCTTACCGGGCGTTCAGCAAATACCTGGGTCTGTTCGGGAACTCCCGCGGACTGTGTCATGTTGGCAGTACTCGGGGCGCTTTCGGTTAAGCCCGACCTGGTGGTTTCGGGGATCAATGCGGGGGCCAATATCGGGACCGATATTCTCTATTCCGGTACCGCCGCCGCAGCCCGGCAAGCCGCGCTGTACCGGATCCCCGCGGTGGCCCTTTCTCTGGTGGGCCGGGCGCCTTTTTACTGGGAGGAAACAGCGGCTTTTGCGGCGGATCACTTGGAGGAGTTTGCCGGCCTCTGGAGGGTTGATACTTTTATCAATGTAAATATCCCCAATACCCTTGATATACGGGGGATAGCTACTACATTTCCTTCTCTGAGGCGGTATCAAGATAACCTCGAAATGTTTAAAACCCAGGATGGCCGGAAATATTGCTTGGTTAATTTCGGGGATATCATCACCCAGCCGGAGCCGGGTTCCGATGGGGATGCGGTGGCTCGGAACATGGTATCCGTCAGCCCGGTGTTCATTCACCCTGTGGTACGGCGGGATCAGTGCGCGGCTGCGCCGGAATATGCCGGCGTGGCCCCCCGTCCGGAAAGTCTTGCATAAGGAGTAGGAGTTATGGTAGGAACGATTCAGGAAGGAATACGGCTTTTTAACATGAAGCGTTGGGATCTGGCTTTACAGGAATTTCTTGGAGCCTTGGAGAAAGCGAAGCCCGATAATGTGATGCAGACTATTGAGCTTGCTTATTATTTGGGGTTGTGTTATACTAAATTAGAGCAATTCGATGAGGCTCTGCTCTATCTGGAACAGGTGGTAACCGGTACTCATGATGCTATGCGGGTATATCAGTGCCGTATAACGTTGGCTTATATTTATGTGATTACCAAGCGAGCCCAAATGGCGGAATCTGAACTGGAGCGGCTGGCGGAAACGGGTTTTGAATCAGTACAGCTTTATACTATTTTGGCCTATACGGCCTGGTCCGAGAGGCAGTATCAAAAAGCGGTCGATTTGTATAAGAAAGCCCTCCAGTTGGATAACAGTAATGCCACCGCCATAAACGGTCTGGGGTATATCTTGGTGGATACCGCTATGGATGTTCAGAAAGGTTTGTTGTTTTGTAAGAAAGCGGTGGATATAAATCCTAAAAATGCATCCTATCTTGATTCCCTGGGGTGGGCTTATTTTAAGAACGGCAATTCCGCAGAAGCCGTTAATTGGCTGCGCCGGGCTTTGGATTTGGCGCCCCAGCAGAAGGAGATCCGGAATCATATCAAGATCGTCGCAGGAGAGGCCGGATGAATTTGTTGCCGATCATCCCCAGGCTATACAAACAAACTTGGCGGGTGATTTGTGGATATTTGTTGATTGCTCCGGTATATTTTCTTGGAGCGCAGCAGGGTTACGGAGGTACGGACTTGAACGCCCTCTATGCCCAGGAAGAATTCCGGGTGGGGGTTCAGGCCTATAACCGATTTGCTTTTAATGAGGCGGTTCTTTCCTTTGAACGGGCCCTTTCCTTTCGTCCCGGGGAGCCCCGTATATTGGATTGGCTCGGCCGCGCCTATTACCGTTCCGGTCTGGAAGAGACTGCTATCAGGCAGTGGCGTGCCGCGCTTGCGGCCTACAGCCCCGCGTCAGGAGAGGGCCTGCTTCTGAACAGCCGTATTGAGACCGTGCGGAACCGGCGCAGTCTCTTGCCTGTTGCGGAGGACGGGATTCGTTATGTGGAGGCGGGCCGGTATCCCGGTCGCGCCGATGATCTGATCTATTACAAGCAGCCTACGGCGGTCTTGCCTTTGGATGACGGTACCGTTTGGGTTGTAGCCTATGGAAGTAACGAGCTGGTCCGGATCGATATAAACGGGATTATCAGACAGCGCCAACGGGGGCCTCTGAATGGTTTTGATCGGCCCTATGACCTGGTCCGTGGACTTGACGGCAGATTTTTCCTTTCGGAATACCGGGGGGGGCGGGTGAGCGTACTGAACGCCAATGGTGACTGGCAGTACTACATCGGTTCCAAAGGCCAGGGAGACGGCAACCTGGTGGGCCCCCAAAATCTCGCATTAGATGAAGCGGGGTATCTGTATGTGGTGGATTACGGTACTCGCCGGGTTTCCAAGTTCGATCCCGAGGGGGCGTTTATTCTTTCTTTTGGAACCCGAACCGGGGGGTTCCAGGGGTTTCTCTCCCCCACAGGCATCGCGGCCCGAGACGGCAGAGTCTATGTGGCCGACAGTGTGACCAAACAGATATATATGTTTGATGGGAACGGGATGTATCTGGGGATTCTCGTTAAAGAGGGTTTAGCCGGACCTGAAAGCCTGAAATTTCTGGCCGACGGACGGCTTCTTGTGGCGGACACCAACCGGATCATGGCGATAGATATCAATTCAACGGTTATCCGGGAACTGGGAATCGCGGGGAATTCCAAAATACGCATCGTCGGCGCCGCAATGGATCGGAACGGCAATATCGTGGCCGCCAATTTTCAAGGAGATGAGGTTTCGGTGCTGACCCGGTTTACCGATATGGCTTCGGGACTGTTTGTTCAGATAGACCGGGTCATTACCGAAAAATTTCCCCTGGTTACCGTAGAGGTTTCGGTAGAAGACAGGCTTCGCCGTCCCATCGTAGGGCTTGATGGCCGGAATTTTCTTCTTAGTGAAGAAGGGCGGAGCGTTACGGAACAAAATTTTCTAGGCGCCGGATATAGGGCTCAATCCGGGGACGTATCTATTCTGATAGAGCGATCCGGCCGGACCCAGGGTTTACAAGATGATATGGTTACGGCAATGCGGGATATTATTGAAAATTTTCCAGGAAGCATAGTTTCCGTTATTTCCGCTACCGAACAGCCAATCAAAGAACGCACAGCCAACGGCATATCCCTGGCGGCTCGGGGAAACACCCCGTCTTATACCCCCCGGTGGCGCTTTGATCTGGGGCTTCGGCTTGCAGCCACAGACCTGCTTCCCGGTGAAAAGAAGCGGGCGGTCGTATTTATGGGGACCGGAAGTCTTGGGGAACTCGCCTTTGAACAGTACAGTCTTGCAGAATTGGGGTCCTATCTTGCGAATAACGGCATTGTTTTCCATGCGGTTATTGTAGGGGGGGAACCGGCAGACGACAAGATTCAATATCTCTGTAATCAAACCGGCGGTCAGGTTATGCCCCTCTACCGGCCTGAAGGCATAGGCCGGGTCATCAGGGACATCGTTTCCTATCCCAGCGGCTCCTATATTCTCAATTATCGATCCCAGTTGCCGACGGATTTCGGCAGAGCCTATCTGCCTGTGGAAGCGGAGGTTTATCTCATGGAGCGTTCGGGCCGAGACAGCATCGGGTATTTCCCGCCTTTAGAGTAATAAAGAAGGGCTTGCGCGCGTCCGTGTTAGTGAAAATCCCCCCAGCGCTTGCCGGTTTCCACACTAACCCGGAGAGGGACTTTGAGGGTAACGGCGTTTTCCATTTCCCTCTGGACCAACTTGGCCGCGGCCGCGGCATCTGCATGAGGAGCTTCCAGAATGAGTTCATCATGGACCTGCAAGAGAAGCCGAACAGAACTATGGCCAGCCCTAAGGGTATTGTCCAGGTTCAGCATGGCGGTTTTTACAATGTCCGCGGCGGAACCCTGAATGGGGGTATTCACCGCCACCCGTTCGGCGGCGGCTTTCTCGGTCTTGTTCCGGGAATTAATGGCCGGAATATACCGCCGCCGCCCGAAAATCGTGGAAACATAGCCCAATTCTTCAGTTTTTTTGATAAGCTCATCAATGAAACAGCGGATTCCCGCATAGGTCTTGAAGTAGGCGTCGATGAATGAAGCGGCGCCGGCGCGGCTTATTCCCAGTTCATTGGCAAGCCTAAAGGCGCTCATACCGTACATCACCCCGAAGTTGATGATCTTGGCAATACGCCGCTGATCGGCCTTTACATGCTCTTCGTCTGTACCGAAAATGAGGGCCGCAGTTCGCAGGTGAATATCTTTTCCCTCTTGAAAAGCGGCGATAAGGTTTTCGTCCCCTGAGAGATGAGCTAAAACCGCCAGTTCAATCTGGCTATAGTCTGCGGATATGAGCAGATGTCCCGGCTTCGCAATAAAAGCTTCCCGGATCCGGCGGCCCTCCTCATCTCGAATGGGGATGTTTTGGAGGTTCGGCTCCCTGCTGGAAAGACGGCCCGTGGCAGTGCCGGTCTGGATAAAGCTGGTGTGCAGCCGATCCTCCGTATCGGCTAAGTCCGCCAAGGAATCCACGTAAGTTGATTTTAGCTTTGCCAAAGTTCGATGCCGGAGGATCAGGGCGGGCACCGCGTCTTCCTGGGCCAGTTCTTCCAATACCGCCACATCGGTGGAGTACCCTGTTTTGGTTTTCTTGCCGGGTTTAAGTTTCCGCTCGGTAAAGAGCACCTTTTGAAGCTGTTTGGTAGAGGCCAGATTGAATTCATGGCCCACCAATTTGTAGGTCTCATCCTGAAGGCGGTTCAGTTCTTTGGAGAGTTCAATCCCATATTCTTTGAGCGCCTCTTTTTTGATCCCTATTCCCGCCCCTTCCATCTCGGCTAGAATGGGGAGCAGGGGCATTTCCAGATTCAGGAACAGTTCTTGGGATTCGACTTTCTGGAGTCTCGGTTCCAGAAAGTCGCGCATTCTAAGACAAAGATCCGCGTCTTCTGCGGAATACCGGGCGGCGGTTTCCAAAGGTATTGCATCAAAGGCGCCGTCCTTGGGCACAATATCGCTGTAAGCTATCGGGGTGTACCCAAAATAGAAACGGGCTAATGAGTCCAGGGAATAGCTGTTCCGTTCGGGATCCGCTACCCAGGCTGCGACCATGGTATCCCAGATTTTGCAGCCCCAGCGGGGTATGCCCCAGCCGCGGGAAACTTCATAATCATACTTGGCATTATGAGCGATAATGGTCATCTGCGGATCCGCAAAAAGCGGGGCCAACAGAGTCCGCGCCTGCTCCGGATCAAGGAAAGGCGCGGTCCCCTCATGCGCGGCCACCGGAACATAAACAGCTTCCTTAGGCCACAGGGCTAAAGAAATACCTACCGGGTGGGCATGCCAGGCGTCAAGGGAATCGGTCTCAAAATCCAGAGCTACAAATCCCTGGATTTTAGCCTGTTCCAAGAGCTTTTTCAATTCCCCCGGATCCAGCAGAGTTGTATACGTTCCCTCACCCAGCAGCGCCGGATCTGTAGAAACCGGCTCTTCCTTATGTTTTACTTCTATTTTCTCCGTCCCCTCTAAAGCCTGAGCTGCCTGCCGTATCCCTTCCCTGAGCAGCACCCCGGCCCCGGCGGATCGGTTTAGGTGTTCAACGCGGAGATCGTCAATACCGAAATCCTCCCGGCCATTGAGGAAAAGGGGAACCTCGTATTCCAAGGTGATAAGGGTTTTCGAGAAATAGGCGTTTTCTTTACCCGCGGCGAGCTTTTTACCTATGGCGCCTTCAATACCGGCGATATTGTCGTAGATTCCGTCCAGGGAACCGTACCGGGTCATAAGTTTTACCGCGATCTTTTCCCCTATCCCCTTAACTCCGGGAACATTGTCTGAATCGTCTCCGGTAAGAGACAGGAGGTCCAGCATCCGGTCAGGGGACACTCCCCATTTGGCTTTTACCTCCGCAGGCCCTATCAGTTCGTAAGGAAGACCTCCGCCGGAAGCACGCTTTACAGGTTCCAATTCATATATCCCGGCTCCTACCAGTTGGAGCATATCCTTATCAGAGGAAAAGATATAACAGTGCCTGCCTTCGGTTTTGCACTTTCGGGCCAAGGCGGCAATGATATCGTCGGCCTCATAGCCGTCTGCCCGCAGCATGGGAACTCCAAGGTTCGCCAAAAACTCTTCTACCAGAGGAACCTGATCGTGGAGATCTGCGGGCGCTTCCTGCCGTTTAGCTTTGTATTTGCTGTAGAGCTTATGCCGGAAAGTAGGGGCCGGTGAATCAAATATCACCGCCAGACGAAGAAGTTTTTGCGGGATATCCAGCAGCTTTCCTTCCGGGCCGGCGGCCGGAACGCCCTTATCCAAAAGACTCACTAAGATCCGGCTGAATTCAAATAAAACCGAGACATTCCTCCCCGCATCGTTGCGCAGAGGCCGGGATAAAAACGCAAAATAGGAACGGTATATAAGCCCATAAGCGTCTATGAGGTAAAGGGGCGGTTTGGGGTTTTCAATGGTTTCCGGCGGCATCATATCCTCTAGTAAAGGGTGATTTATAAAGAAAAAAACGGGAAGGCAGGAAGAATTGATCCTGCCTGCGCTATTACAACTCAAGATCGATAAACGAGGGGGTCCCGCTGTTTGCGTATACCGAAGTCCGTTTTCTCAGAGGATTCCCTTTGATCGCCTGTATCTCACAGGCGATCAGCGTCATCCGCTTGGAGATCAGTTCTTTATTCTGTTCTGCCCGGATTCGAACATCTCTTTGCAGGCCCTCCAGGACCGCCTTAATTTCCAGAATTTCCCCTGTTAAGGGGCGGGCTTCTCTATCTTTTGAGACTGAGGCGGTGCAATACAGAACCTCTATCGGATCAATAACCTTCTGAATGGCAAGGATATCTGCCAGGATTTTTTCTTCCACTTCAACCTGGACAAGGATATCTTCGGTACCGCACCGGGTTATCACGTCCCGCTGTTTATTCAAAACCTCAAGATACAATCGAAATCGATCCCGCTGGGCAAAGAGGAGTTCCCGAAAACGTTTCAGAACAGGCTCTTCCGCTGGATCAAAGGCGGTTTCCTGGAAATCCCGCCTTGCTTCCCCTGAAGGAACCCTGCTCCCGGCCGCAACGGTCATAGCGCCCCTATCCGGCAATATTGATACCGCTTCTCACCGGTTCTATAGTTTCAACCGGAGCCTTGGTAACAGCTTCACCCCAAGTTTTCCGAAGCGTGTCAAGCATATCGCGGATATTGGCAACCCGTTCTACATCTTTGCTGATATTCGCCTCCACAATCTCTTGGTTAAACCAGCTATACAGAGAAAAGAGATTCTTGGCAATCTCCCCCCCCTGTTCAAAATCCAGGGATACCATCAATTCGGTGATGATCTCTTGGGTTTTAAGGAGCGCCTTAGCTATCTCTTCGATTCTTCCGGGGTCTTTTTTACCTTTGCTGTTCTTCTTGAATAATTCCAAACTTCGATCCAGTTGTTTCACCGCCTCATCATAGAGCATGATAATAAGCTGTCCCTGGCCGGCAGTTTTAACTCTCGTTTCCCGATACGCGGATAATGCATTTGTGTACGCCAAAATAGTCCCCTCCATAAAAAATATAACAAAATAATCCGTTACGTTGTAACGAATATGTAGGTGTACCTTTTTTTATCGGCATAATTTTATTTTAACCTAATTTAAAGTTTTATTATAGGGGGATAAGGCAAGATCAGGATACATCGCCGGTTCCCGCTTGTCCGGCCCCTGCCGCTCAATCATGCCTCTAAAGAAATGTTCTTTTCAACCGATTAATTAAAAGGAAAACTATGCATACAATACAAAGGAAGCCCGATTACGCTCTTGAAGAACCGGACGGCTTGACCGGTATTCTCAAAAAGAGCATCATATATATAAAGGAGACCTAAAGTGGCCGGACAAGAAAAATGGATTTTAGGCAAGGTTATAGTGCTTTTGCTCCTCATTATTGCCCTGGCTGGTGGCGGGCTAATATGGTTTGATTATCTGAATGTCATTGACGCAAAAACTCTCCTGTCTCCGCTTTACCGTTTCATAGGGAAAGACGGGCGCAGTCAGGGAATAGCCCAGGCGGATGAGGTCCTTTCTTTGGATGCGGAACGCCTTGCGGTGAGGCTTGAAGCCCTGGAATTGCGGGAACTGGAACTGGAAAAGCAGGAACAGGACCTGCACGGCCGGCGCGGTGAAATCGAACAGATGGCTCAGGAACTGGAAGAGCGGCAGAAAGCACTGGATGAACGGGAAAAATCCTTCAATGACATAGTCCAGGCAGCCGAAAATAAAGGAAGAAATGTCGAACAGTATGCCCGTTATTTGACCGGTATGCCTCCCCAAAGTGCGGTGGGTATCATGGCTCAGATGGACGATCAGAATATTATCGATGTTCTCCGGAAGACTGAAGAGATTGCTCAGGCGGAAGGAACCGCTTCTATCGTATCTTTCTGGCTATCTCTTATGGACCCTATACGGGCGGCGGAGCTACAGCGCAAGATGGCGGGGAGACCTCCTAGTCTGAACTGAAAAAAGCCCAGGATTCCGGAATTACACTATGAGGAGGCTGGACGGTGATGTATGTATCCGCCCCAATGCAAGTTCCGGTAAAATCCGACGCGGTTCCCGCAGGAGAACAGGAGCCTATCCAATCGAAGTCTGTTCAGGCAAAGTCCCTTAAAAATGATAAACTTGGGGTGTTCGCCAAGATTTTGGAGGGGCTCATTCAGAATCCAAAACAGGGCGGGACTGCCGGCGCGGGACTTCTCGCAGGAAGCGCCAAAGGTAATCCGGGAACGGGCAACATATATCCCGGGGAGAAAGGGAACGGTTCAAGCCCAAACGCTAAGAGAAGTAAAAAAGTTCCCATATCCGCCGGGCAAGAAAACGCCAAAGAAGCGTTGCGCCCGGGGAATCGGAGTTCCCGGAAAGATACATTCGGTTTTTTGGAAACCGCGCCTTTTCCGGTTCCCCAAGAAACCGGAAAATCCGATAGTATATATCAGAAAGAAAAAAAAGAGGGAACTTCTCTCCAACGGCTCTTATCCAAGACAAAACCAGAAGGTTCGCCCCCGGAAGAGGCGGTTAAGGCGGGGAATAAATCCGCGGCGGAGGTCTCTCAAGCAGCGGGCAGAACCGGCGAGAAGGAGATCAAGGCCGGTAAATCCGCTGAAAAGGAGGCTCTTCGCAAGGTTATATCCCCCGGGTCACGAGCGGTACAGAATAAGGAAGAAGAAGCGGTACACGTTTCTCTGAATCCCCGGCAGGTTTCGGAGAATACCGGTAAAGAAAGCCGCGGACCAAGCAGAATCGGGGAAGCCAAAAACAAGGACAAGCGCCGGGAACAACGCGGGAATATTGAAGTTCGGGATTTTCGTTCCTGGGAAGCCGTTCACCAGGATCCGGCTCAAGGGTCTGAGTTCAAAGGCGAGGCGAAGTCCGCCGCAGAAGCTAAAACAATAGAACTCACAGTGGATCTCTCTTCAGGCAGTAAAAGCAGGGAAGAGGTGTTCCGGGAAGTGGAGCGTCGTCCGGCCCAGGCTTTTGAAAACATCCTTGCCAGAGAACTCCATCAAAATCTGAACGGCGATATTGTAAGACAGGCCCAGGTCGTTTTGAGGGATCATGGGGAAGGGATCATTCGGCTTGCCCTCAAACCTGAATCATTGGGAAATGTAAAGATACAACTTGAAATGGCCGAAAACAAGATCACAGGGCACATTATTGTGGAAAGCAATGAAGCTCTGAAGGCATTTGAACGGGAGATCCATTCCCTGGAACAGGCATTTAAAGATTCGGGGTTTGCGGGGGCAAGCCTTGATACGGCGCTGGCTTCAGGGAGCGAAGGAAACGGAACGGATCGGCAGTGGCGGGGAGAGGACGCGATGCCTTTCTTTTCAGAGCGGTTTGCGGCTTCCAGCTATGACGCTATTTCAGATACGGCGGAGGAATTGATGCCCGGCGCGATATTAGGCGAAAGATCCGGTTCGGGATTACCCCAGGTTAATATGCTGGTATAAGGGAGGAAGGAATATATGACGATTCAAGGGGTTCTTAGTTCTCAAGAACAGGCGAATATAGCTCAAACGGTAAGGGATCACAACAAAATTGAAGCGGTTCTCGGTTCCCCGGAAAAGGCTGAAATAGCCCGGATGGTGGAGGAACACAACAAAATAATAAATCAGGGGAAAAATCCTCAGCAGAACCTGGGGAAGGATGATTTTCTTAAAATCCTTATCACCCAGTTGAGTTATCAGGATCCTACGGCTCCTATGGAAGATAAGGAATTCATCGCTCAGATGGCCCAATTTTCCACCTTGGATCAGATGACCAGCATGGCTAATGATTTCTCCCGTCTGGCCAATATGCTTGCGGGGAATGAAGCAGCCGGCGCTCTCGGCAAGTCCGTGGAAGTGCTGGAGGGGGATCGGGCCGTTCAAGGTACGGTTAAGGCGGTTACCAGGGGCGGCTCCCCTGAGATTTTGGTAAACGGTACCTATTACCAATGGGATCAGGTAACAAAAGTATTTGAGGAGTAATGCGATATGATGCGATCATTGTTTGCCGGCGTATCCGGTCTTCAAAATCATCAAACAAGAATGGATGTAATCGGCAATAACATTGCCAACATCAATACCACGGGTTTTAAAAAAGGGCGGGTTAATTTTCAGGACCTGCTCTATCAGCAGATGCAGGGAGCGTCCCGTCCTACCGAAGACTTAGGCGGAGTGAACCCCAAAGAAGTGGGGCTTGGTATGTCGGTGGCTACCATCGACACGATCCATACCCAGGGGGCGTTCCAGTCCACCGGCGTCGGTACGGATTTGGCCATTCAAGGCACGGGATTTTTCGTCCTGAAAGAGGGGGCCAACTCTTATTATACAAGAGCCGGAGCTTTCAGCGTGGATGAAGGCGGTATGCTGGTTAATCCCGCCAATGGTATGCGGGTCCAGGGCTGGATGGCTCAAAATGTAGACGGCGTTCAAATTCTGGATGTTTCCAGGGATGTGGAAAGCCTGAACATTCCGGTAGGGTCTAAAGACCCCGCCCGGGCCACCACTATGGTAAATTTCGCCTGTAACTTGGACAAGCGGATACCGGTAATCCCGGAAGGGGCCACGGCTTTGGAAATGCGCCGGGGAACCTGGAACACGGCCATTAAAATCTACGATACTTTCGGGCAGGAACATACCTTGCAGGTGGAGTTTACCCGGATTCCCGATACCGCCAACAGTTGGAATGCGGTGGCAACCGTAGACCCCGAAGCCGAAGTGCCTACCAACGCCGCCATAGGGCTTGGAGAGGAAGCTCCCGCAGCCGGAGGCGCCGCGAATTTTACGATTAACTTTTCCAATAACGGAACCCTCCTAAGCACGATAGACGGAGCGGGCAATGAGTCGGGCAACGACTTGGGGGCAAATGTGATTATGAACGTAGCCTATGACGTGGCGGATACGGACCCCGGCGCGGACGGCGCTCAAGTCCGGCAGGAATTCAGCCTGAATTTGGGTACCGTCGGGGGATTTGTAGATTCCATTACCCAGTACGCGGAAACGAGTTCCTCCAAAGCGGTACGCCAGGACGGATACGGCATGGGTTATCTGGATAACTTCAAGATAGATGCCAGCGGCATCATCACCGGCGTCTATTCCAACGGTTCCAACCGGACTATCGGGCAGGTGGCTATGGCCAGCTTCACGAATCCGGGGGGATTGGAAAAAGCCGGCGACAACGCGTACGTGGTTTCCACCAATTCGGGCGCGGCGAACATCGGGCCTTCGGGCATCGCGGGAAAAGGCAAGATCAGAGCCGGGGTCTTGGAGATGTCCAACGTGGACATGGCCGAACAGTTCACCGACATGATCGTTACCCAGCGGGGTTTTCAGGCGAACTCCCGGACTATTCAGACCGCGGATCAGCTCTTGCAGGAACTTCTAAGCCTTAAACGATAGGGGGGAGGGCTAAAGCCCATATAGCTTATGATAAAGGTAACTCCCCTTAAAGGGATGGAATACTATATAAATCCTCACCAGATTGAATATATCGAGAGCAAACCCGATACGACGATATTGATGCTGTCCGGCAAGCACCTGGTGGTACAAGAGAAAGTGCCGGTGATTATCGAGCGAATCGTCGAGTACCGCCGGCTTATCGGGGCGTTCAAGAATGAGGAGTGATCGGGCATGAATATATCGACGATAATAGGAATAGGCGGCTGTTT
>JAITHW010000208.1 GCA_031279815.1 Treponema sp.
GGCGTACCGGCGTACCGGCGTACCGGCGTACCGGCGTTCTAGGCGAAGTCTGCCCTAATGGGAAGAGCATTGGTAATAACAAAAAATTACTGTAAGGTTTCATAAAAAAACCGCTTTATCAAAAGCTGTTAGATTATATATACCCGCTAACAGCTTGGCAGTCAAGAGCCTATGAGAATAATCTGAAAAAAATTCCCGGCTAAAGGCAGGGAGCGTCAAAGCGGGCTTGATAAGGCGGCGCGGGAGGGGGAAAACCCATTTATAGTTGTTCCCCTTAAGAATAGGCCCGCGGATTACACGGATTAACACGGATTTCAGTTCACCAGAACCGGTATAATCCGTGAAAATCCGTACAATCCGCGGATTTTTTCAAGAATTCGCCTGTTTCATGGCAGGAAGCTGAAATTGAGTTTCACCCTTCTTAAGCGGATTGACTATAACCATGGGCCCGCGGATTACACGGATTAATTTCACAAGTTAAAATGAGATACGCAATCGAATAGCCCGGATAAGGGAATATTTCAAGGAACCGGCGGTTACTGTTTCCGGCGCTCCGTACCGGAATCCGTGTAATCCGCGGGCTTTTTATATCCTTCAAAAGGCAAATGCTTTTGCCCTGGGACAAACTCCTTGACTTTCAGATAAAGATACCTTAGTATCAAGTTGTACCCGTGCAGCCCGGGGAATTAACGTCTATGGATAAGGAGAGAAACATGGGCATTGGTGAAAAAATGAAGGGATTGCTGGAACAAGGGGCCCAGACGTCAAAGGAATTAGCTTCCAAGGCCGGCGCCAAGGCACAGAATCTGGGGGAACAGGGCGTATTACTGCTGGAGATTAGAAAACTGAAAGGCCAGGTTGAGAAACTGATTGAAAGTCTGGGTATAGAAGCGTATCAAGCCTTCAGCGCCCAGGGACGTGACTGCGTAAGCATGAGCGATCCGGGAATCAAGAAAATTATGGATGAAATTGCCCTTATCCAGCAAAGCATCGAAACCAAAGAAGCCGAACTTCAAGAAAAAAAAGAAAATCAAGACTAAAACAAGGAGGGGGCAGGAGGGAGGAATCATTTGGCGTGTGTTATATGGCCAATGAAATAACCCGGAAACAACACTGTTTCTAAGGCTTCACTCCTACGCCCCGTTCGTTAAGGATAATTATACATGGATCCCCAAAAGCGGTATAACTTACTGATGACATATCCTTTGAGTCGAATCTGTCTTCATCTAAGAACCGTTTGTCTGGGGCTCTGGCTTTTATCGTCCGTATCGGTTCTTATTGCCCAAAACAACGGCCCAGAAGGGGTAAAGACCCGGGGAGACCGGCTCACGCTCAAGCTCGCCGTAATAGGCCCTGGGGATGAGCTGTATTTTTGGTGGGGGCATATTGCCCTTGTTATTGAGGATGAGGCAGCCGGCAATGCGCGGTTCTATGATTATGGCTTATTTTCCTTTGAAAACGAACATTTTTTTACCAATTTTGCTACCGGGAGGCTCCTCTATAGCTGCGGCGCTTCCCCGGCGGAACGTAATTTCGAGGTATATAGGAGAACCAACCGGGATATAACCCTCTATACCCTCGATATTCACCCGGCAAAGCGGGAAGAAGTCCGGCGCTTTGCCGAAACCAATATCCTTCCGGAAAATCGAGATTATTACTATCATCACTTCAAAGATAACTGCGCCACTCGGATTCGGGACATTGTCGATCTTGCAACGGAGGGCCAGTTCAAAGAGCGTTTCGCCGCGGCTCCAGGGCGCTATACCCTGCGCCAGCATGTCCGCCGGCATACTTGGTTCTCTCCTTTTATGGACTGGCTCCTCAATTTCTGGATGGGTCAGGATATTGATACCCCCATAACCATCTGGCAAGAGATGTTCCTGCCCTCCGAAATCGCCCGCCGGATTGAAGGTTTCCGGTACCGGGATCCTTCCGGAGTTGAACGCTCCCTGGTCAGCAGTAAGGAAATTCTGAATAAGGCGCGGAACCGTCCCGCGGTGCTGGAAATTCCCCATCGGCAGTGGCCCTGGGAACTGTTGGCAGGGCTTGGAGCCGCTCTGGTATTGGGGCTATGTATGGCTCAAAAAAAGAATCATCCTGCCCGCTATCAGATACTTTTCGGGGCGAGCCAAAGCATCTTAGGGCTTTTTTTCGGTATCGTGGGAACCCTTCTCTTATTTATGACCTTGTTTACCAACCATGATTATACATACCGCAACAGCAATATCCTCTATATAAACCCCCTGCTGTTGGCGGCGATCCCCCTGGGCATCATCATCGCCGCCGGCAAAGAGGCAAAAAAACGTTTTTTTGCGGAACAACTGTTACGGGCGCTCTGGACGTATGTGCTTTTTGGGTGTATCCTATCTATAATTATTAAGCTGTTGCCCGGTTTTTACCAGCAAAACCAGGTAACTCAGGCTTTGGTGATCCCCTTTGCGCTGACTTTGAGCTTTATTCCTCAATGGGTAAAGAGAGTGCTGGAGAACGCGGGTAACCGGGGAAATCTTAGGTAGCCAGAACCGGCAGAATGAGGTATACTTAATAAGACGGTCGGTCGGATAGATGATCATAATTTAAGGAGTAATCGATGAAAAAAATTATTCATGTAGAGAACAGTGATTTTTTCAGGAAGTTGGTGAGGACATTTCTTAGCGAACGGGGATTTTTGGTAGAAAGTTTTAACCACGGATCCGCCGCTCTCGATGCCATTAATACCGGAGAGGTGGGTTTGATCATTACCGGACTGTCCTTTTCCGATATGGAAGGCTCTGAGTTTATCAAAAGAGCCATAGGCTATCCCCATAATATTCCGATTATCGCCCTTACATCAACGCAAGATCCGGAAACGGAACACCTATTGTATGAGCTGGGAATCAAAGCTCGTGTCTTAAAATCGGGTATTTGGCAGGAGCAGCTCCTGCCTCTGATAAACCAGTATTTTATGGGTGATTGAGCTATGAATCCGGCTCTTGAAAATCTTAAAATAAGGGGCTTTTTTCAGCAGTGCAGCGATACCGAAGGGCTTTCCCGGTTGATGGATGAAGGTCCGGTTACGTTTTATGTGGGCTGCGATCCCACAGGGCCGAGCCTTCATATCGGACACATGGTTCCTTTTTTCGCCTGCCGGCATCTTCAAGCCGCAGGACATAAGGGCATTGCCCTTATCGGCGGCGGGACCGCCCGGATTGGGGATCCTTCAGGCAAAACCGAGATGCGCCGGATGCTGGGTTATGAAACTCTCGATGCCAATGCCGTTTCTATCACTGCCCAGCTTAACCGTTTTTTAGGCTTTGACGGAGACGGCGCCCGATGGGTCAACAATAAGGATTGGCTTGCGGACCTCAATTATATAGACTTTCTCCGGGAAATCGGCAGTCATTTTTCGGTCAACCGGATGCTGGGTTTTGAAGCCTACAAGTTACGGCTGGAAACCGGGCTTTCATTCATCGAATTCAACTACCAGCTTCTGCAAAGCTATGACTTTCTGGAGCTGTACCGGCGTTATAGCTGCCGATTGCAGATCGGAGGGGATGATCAGTGGGGCAATATCGTGGCGGGACATGAACTCATCCGCCGTATCGAAGGGGCGGATGTTTTCGGTATGACCTTCCCCCTGGTGACCACTTCAGACGGCAAAAAGATGGGTAAGACCGAAAAGGGAGCTTTATTTCTGGACCCCGGAATCACCTCGCCTTATGATTTTTTCCAGTATTGGCGGGATGTGCCCGATACGGATGTTTACCGGTTTCTTCTGATGTTCACCTTCCTGTCTATCGAAGAGTGCGAGTCCCTTGTTGCCCCGGGAAAGAATCCTAACGATGCCAAGGAACGCCTGGCCTGGGAAGTTACCGCTCTGATCCACGGCAAAGCCGAAGCGGACAAAGCCATGGCAGGAGCAAGGGCGGCCTTTGGCAGCGCAGGCGGGGACAAGTCCGCCATGCCCCAGGTTATCTTGGAAAAAGCTAAGTTTGAAGCGGGCTACAATGTGGCGGATCTCTTTGCCGACGCCGGGCTGGTTTCTTCCAAGAGCGAGGGGCGCCGGTTGGTCCAGCAGGGCGGCGCTTTTGTTTCGGGCGCGGCGGGAAAAACCTCCGATCTTAACGCCGTTACCGATACGGCGTGTATAATCGGAGCAGACCGGTTTTCAGCAGAAGGGGAACTCGTGCTCAGGGCAGGGAAGAAACGTTATTGCCTGGTGATAACCAAATAAAAGAAGTCCGCGGCTTCAGCAGCAAACCATAGCCGCCGCGGGCTTTTCTAATTGTCGCATAAACAGCCGCCAAACTCATAGGGGGTCCTGTTGGGTGTCGGCCTGCGAACTCTCTCCCTCCTTCAACCTGGAAGTGCAAAAAACGGCAAAATCCTCTATGATAAGACTAAGGATAATCTTGTATGTTCAGTCTGTACAAAATGCTTCAGCATTCGGCGGCTCACTCATAGTCTTGATACTACCTGTCGAAAAGTAACATATAAAAGCCATGAAAATATCAGATGAGATATCAAGACCATTCATCATAGGTCTTACCGGGACGTATTGTGCGGGGAAGAATCATGTAGCCCGAATCTTGGAGGCCCGGGGCTTTCCGGTGCTGGATGTGGATAAACAGGGCCATCAGGCAATCGAAATGGAAAAAACCGCCATCCTTGAACGGTTTGGAGCCTCGATTTTGAAAAAGGACGGTACCATAGACCGGAGACTTCTGGGGGCAAAGGTTTTCGGCAAGCCTGAAGAACTGGCCGCTTTGGAAGGGATCCTTCATCCAAGGGTAAATGAACTGACCGAACTATGGATCCATGCCCAACAGGGAAACCCCTGCGTCATCAATGCGGCGCTGCTCCATAAATCATCTGCTTTTAGCCGGCTTGACTTCATTATTCTGGTGAAAGCTCCTGCCCTTACCAGGCTTTTACGCGCCCGAAAACGGGATCGCCTGTCTTGGGGACAGATTATCAAGCGATTCGGCAGCCAAAAGGAATTCAACACTCAATATTTACGAAAAAATGCCGATATTTATACAGTCTATAATAAGGGACCCGGTGTTTTGCGGTCTTGCTTTTTCAGACCCAAGGTTGAACAACAAATAGACAGGATTCTTTTTTTAAAAGGAATCCCTCAAGTATAAAAAATACTATTAATTAATGATGCAAGCTAAGGATATTATATAATTATGGAAAAGAAAAAATTGTTACTGGTGGCCGTTTCGGTCGGCGTTTTTCTTATAATTGTAATAGGACTTTCTATACTTATATTTTTACCGAAGAATAAAGGGTCTAGGGCGAGCCCTCAAGCTGTTTCACGAGGTGTTCCCGGCGGCGGTACCGATACCGGCATTGAGAGTATTTCGATTCCCGGCACGGGCATCAATCCCGATCGTTTTTCATCATCTATTCCTGAGACGGAACGGAGAGAACCGGCCACGGTGGATGCGGTGGATATGCTGAGAAATCGCGAGGACCTTCAGGGTTTGAAAGATCCTCCGGCCTTCACGGGGATCCCCGGAAACAACGGCTCAAATTTGGTCATTGAAGTGCCGCGGCCCACGAGCGCGGCAATCCCGAATTCAAGCGCCGCAGGCAGGGCTTCTTCCGGTCTGAATGTGAATCCTGAACGGTCGGCACGAATCCCGGTCCAGCCTCCGTCATCAAGTATCCCCGTCACCCAAACAGGGTCTTCCGGTTCACCAACCGCGGCCGGTTCCGTTCTGCCCGCGGTTTCCAAACCCCCGGCCGTAATTCCGGCGGCCCTAAAGCCTCCAGCCCAATCCACGAGGGTGTATGAGGATTACTGGGTTCAAGCAGGCTCGTTTTCTACTCAGGTCCGGGCAGAGGATGTAAAAAACACCCTTGCGGCTAAGGGTATTACCGCTATCATAGAAAACCGGGACGTGAGCGGGAAAAATGTTTTCCGGGTTCGGATTGGGCCGTATACTTCCCAGCATGAAGCCGATTATTGGCTTGCCCTCATTAAAACCATAAACGGCTTTGAAGGCAGTCAGATCTGGCAAAGCCGATCCGAACGGTAAAGACGCTTCAAAAAGAGTTGCGAAAATAAAAATCCCCGCATCGCATTGGGTAAAGTCCCGGCAGCGTCCGCACGGGAATTTTCTCCCCGCCGGACTTTGGCGATGCGGTACTGGGCAACAAAGCGGGCAAACATACGTTGACAACTCCCCACGCCTAAAGGCGGGGGATTCTTGCTTCAACGATAACTGCCAGGGGTATAGCTTGGTTTTCGCAAAAACTCCCTACAGGGAGCTTTTACGGTGGTTCCAACCCATGCTCCCC
>JAITHW010000011.1 GCA_031279815.1 Treponema sp.
AAAAATGAAGAAATCCCGGATCTCTACTGTCCGCATAGCGTGAAGGCAAGGGAAAATTTACTGAATCACATCATGGGTTACTTTTTGACAATCTTGGTACGGCTGAAGGCGTTCCGGTAGGTGGTGGGAGTAATATGCTCCTGTTGTTTGAATCGTTTTAAAAAGGTCTTTTCATCTTCAAAGCCGGCTTCCCAGGCAATTTCCTTTATACCTCCTGAGCTTTCCAGAAGCAGCCTCTTGGCATTGGAAATACGGACTTTGTTGACATACTTCATCAACGGAACGCCGGTATATTTTTTGAAAGCCGTGGAAAGGTATTCGGGATTGTAGAGAAACCTTTTCGCAATCATATCCAGAGTGAATCGCCGGTTGTAATTTACCCGTATCCACTCAATGATCTTTTCCATCTTGGGATTGGAGGGTTTTATGTTTTTCTGAAAATGATACTCGATACATTCCTGGGAAATCTCCATAGCCAGAAGGCTCAAGGCATAGTTCGGCAGCATATCAGAATAATGATCCTTCCGGGCAAGGTCTAAAAGCTGGCGGAATATCAGCGTTGCCCGTCCATTAGCGGAAATGTCTCCGTATTCGGGAAGCATATAGTATCGTGAAATAGGATTCTCTGTTTGGGATGTGTCTAAAACAATAGTTTTGGTGTCAAAAACATGGATTATTTCATCGTTTTTCATAATCCTATAGTTGCCTTCGCTGATTCTGAAGTGGCACCAGTAGTATGAAAGCTCTTCTTCGCTTTCTTTAAAACCAAAATGCTCATATCCGGCAAAAAGAATGATGTATTGGTTCTCTGTCAGGGTATAACGCCGGTCGTCTTGAGCTATATAGAGCTTTCCCTTAATACAAATGATAATAACCCAGGTATCTAGATTCCGGCGGGGGTGTTTAAAACACCCTTCGTTCAAAAGATGACCGCTTGAGACGTGTATCAGGGGCTTTTCATTCTCACAAATCAGATACTTCATATAGATTTTTGACACCTATTCTGTGGATTTATCTATTATGTCAACCCATACCTGATTGTACCATAATACATATCAAGCCTTTTGGCAAATAGTTAGGAGGAGGACTTTTTATGAAAAACGCTTTTCGGTTTTTGGTTTTTTTGGCCGCCGCGCTCATAGTATTCGGCGGCTGTGCAAAGAAAGAGTCTACCATCTCTATCCTGCCGGTATTGATAGCTTTTCTGTGCGCGCAAAATGCTTTTGTTAAAGGTATCGCGTTATCGGGATTAAAAGACTAATGGGGGCATTTTTTTGATGTCCCTGATATGGAGAAGCATTATTTATGAAAAACACATTGATCTCTGAGTTTCTTCCATTAAATACGGTTTCTATCAACGACCGGTTCTGGAGTCCTTTTATGGAACGCATACGGACAAAGGTGATTCCCTATCAGTGGGAGGCATTGAACGACCGTATCCCCGGCGCGGAGCCGAGTTATTGTATGAGAAACTTCAAATTGGCTGCGGAGTTGACCCATCCGGAGCTTAATTACGGCGTACCCAAAGATACAGGACACGCAGGTTTTGTGTTTCAGGACAGCGATGTTGCCAAATGGATTGAGGCGGCATCCTATTCTTTGGTATGGCATCCTGACCCGAAACTGGAGCAAACCGTAGACGGCGCTGTTGATATTATCTGCAACGCCCAGCAGGACGACGGCTATCTGGACACCTTTTATATCATCAATGGCATGAATAAGCGGTTTACCAACTTAAAAGATAACCATGAACTCTACTGTTTTGGGCATTTTTTAGAAGCCGCGGTTGCCTATTACGAAGCTACCGGAAAAAGAAAGCTGCTGGACGCGCTGATCCGTTACACCGAATGTATAGATAATCATATCGGACCGGAAGACGGAAAACTTCACGGCTACCCGGGGCATGAGATCGCTGAAATGGCGCTTGCGCGGCTGTATCATATCACCAAAGATGAAAAACATATTAAGCTGGCAACGTATTTCATTAATGAGCGGGGGAAAAGCCCTCTCTATTTTGAGGAAGAAACCAAACGGAACGGCAATGATTTCTATTGGAAAGACAGTTATATGCAATACCAGTATTATCAGGCAGGCAAGCCCGTCAGGGAACAGTTTGCTGCCGAAGGACACGCGGTACGGGGGGTTTATCTTTATTCCGGCATGGCTGATGTTGCCCGGCTTACCGGGGACCGCACATTGCTTGAGGTTTGTGAGGTCCTTTTTGCCAATATCGCCACAAAGCAGATGTATATTACCGGCGCCATAGGTCAATCCGCCTATGGCGAAGCCTTCAGCTATGATTACAATCTTCCCAATGATACGATCTATGGTGAAACCTGCGCCGCTATCGGTCTGGCTTTCTTCGCCCGGCGGATGCTCGAATTTGCCCCAAGGAATATATACGCCGATGTGCTGGAAAAAACACTGTACAATGGAATTATCAGCGGTATATCTCTGGATGGAACCGCTTATTTTTATGTAAATCCACTGGAGGTTTTCCCTGAAGCCGCCGCTAAAGACAACCGTATGCGTCATGTCAAAATAGAACGGCAAAAATGGTTCGGGTGTGCCTGCTGTCCTCCGAACATAGCCCGGATTATCTCTTCGCTGGGGACTTATATCCATTCCTTGAATACCGATAGTTTGTATACCCACTTATATATGGGGAACGAGGCTCAATTCACCATTGGGGGAAAAGAGCTTTTCCTTAAAACAGAAACCCTGTATCCCTGGGAAGGTCGGGTGGATAGCACCTTTACCGCGCCCTCCGGCGCCGCGTTTTTTACCTACGGTCTTCGTATTCCCGGCTGGTGCCAAGGGTATACCCTGGAACTGAACGGAGAAAAAATCACCCCAGAGGTACAAAACGGCTACGCTGTCATTAAACGGGAGTGGAAAAGCCGGGACCGGATCACGATCATCTTTGATATGCCGGTTGTTTTTGTGGAGACCAGCCCTCATGTACGGGAAACCCGGGGAAAAGCGGCGGTAATGCGGGGTCCCCTAGTGTACTGTCTGGAAGAAGCGGATAACGGCAAAGAACTCTGCCGCCTCCATCTGGGAACCCCCAAGGGCTATTCTGTACTGCACGAACAGGACGTTCTGGAAGGAGTAACGGTTATATCCTTTGTTGGAAAGCGCGAGAAGGACTGGACAAACAATGCGCTATACCGTATCATGGAAACGTCCGTTCTTGAGGACAAGCCCCTTCGTTTCATCCCCTACTACGCATGGGCAAACCGCGGACCAGGAGAAATGACCCTGTGGGTAAACAAATAAAAGGTCAGGAATATGCAGGAAAAACAAACTGTTCATATAACGCACGCAATTTCTGAGGGAAAAACATTTCTCGGCATTGAACTTGGTTCTACCCGTATCAAGGCGGTGTTAATTGACGATGCCTACACTCCTATCGCCGCCGGGGGATATGAATGGGAAAACCGGCTGAATGACGGCTTATGGACCTATCATTTAGACGATGTGCGGGCTGGACTGCAAGCCAGTTTTAAGAACCTCCAGGCTGATGTTAAAAGCCGTTACGGAATAACCCTCAACAAGACCGGAGCAATCGGCATTTCAGCTATGATGCATGGGTATCTTGCTTTTGACAAAAAGGATAACCTCCTTGTTCCATTCCGCACCTGGCGCAACACGACAACCGAAACCGCGGCGGCGGAACTAACCGGCTTATTTCAGTTCAATATTCCCCAGCGGTGGAGTGTGGCCCATCTGTATCAGGCGGTTTTGAACCAGGAGCCTCATGTCAAAGACATCGCATTTTTAACAACCCTTGCAGGATATGTTCACTGGAAACTGACTGGAAAAAAAGTTATCGGCTTAGGAGACGCTTCTGGTATGTTTCCTATTGACAGCGGGACAAACACGTTTAATGCCCTGATGATGGAACAGTTTAACTCCCTCATCAAAAGCAGGGAATGTAAGTGGAAAGGTCCGGATATATTTCCGGAAGTTTTAAACGCCGGGGAACCGGCAGGCTCTCTCACTGCGGAAGGCGCGGCTCTGCTCGATCCGTCCGGGGCTTTACAGCCGGGAATTGTTCTGTGCCCCCCGGAAGGCGACGCGGGAACCGGCATGGTTGGGACGAACAGCGTAGCCCCGCGGACCGGCAATGTTTCAGCAGGCACGTCGATTTTCGCCATGATTGTTCTGGAAAAAGGGTTGTCTAAGGTCTACAGGGAAATCGACATGGTAACAAGCCCTTCAGGAAAGCCTGTGGCTATGGTTCACTGCAACAGTTGTACTTCCGACCTTGACGCATGGATTAAACTTTTTGCCCAGGCAATCGCGCTTTCCGGCGGAGAGATTGAAAAATCCGCTCTGTATGACGCTCTGTATAACACGGCATTGGAAGGGGACCCGGACTGCGGCGGGCTTCTGTCATACAACTGCTATTCCGGGGAGCCGGTCGCCGGTCTGGATCAGGGGCGTCCCTTGTTCGCCCGCAAGCCGGACAGCCGGTTCACCCTGCCAAACTTCATGCGCTCTCTTTTATTTTCCGCGCTGGGGACCCTGAAACTCGGCATGGATATCCTCACCGAAAAAGAACAGGTGCGGCTTGACCGGCTTCTGGGGCATGGAGGCTTGTTCAAAACAAAAAATGTTGGACAGCGTTTAATGGCTGGGGCTCTTAATACGCCGGTAGGGGTGATGGATTCCGCCGGCGAAGGCGGCTCTTGGGGGATTGCGCTGCTTGCGGCGTATAGGTCCCTGAAACATGAAGGCGATACCCTGGAAACCTGGCTTGCCGGCAATGTTTTCGCCCCCGGTTCCGGGGTGAACCTGGAACCGGACCCCAAAGATGTACAAGGTTTTCAAGCCTTTATGAAACGATATGCCGAGGGCCTTCATATTGAACAGGCCGCGGTGAACTATTTGCAATAAAACTGGAGGAACAGCAATGCAGGACCTTAAACAATATGAGTTTTGGTTCATTGTGGGAAGCCAAGACCTGTATGGAGAAGAAACCCTCAAACAAGTTGGAGCAAACGCAAGGATAATTGCGGAGGAATTAGGGAAAGACCCGCTCTTGCCGGGAACCTTGGTTCTAAAACCTATAGCGATTACCCCCAGCGTTATCAGAAGGCTTTTTTCCGAAGCCAACGCCTCGGAAAACTGCGCGGGCGTCATCACCTGGATGCACACCTTCTCACCTTCAAAGATGTGGATCCAGGGGCTTGCTTTGAACAGCAAACCTATTCTGCACCTGCATACTCAATTCAACCGGAACATCCCCTGGGATTCAATCAATATGGATTTTATGAATCTCAATCAGGCCGCCCACGGGGACCGGGAACATGGACATATCTACGCCCGGATGCGGCTTAACCGCAAAGTGGTGGCCGGTTTCTGGCAGGACCAAGAGGTGCGCCGCAGTATCGGTATCTGGATGCGCTGCGCCGCAGCCCGGCATGACGGTATGCGCTCTGTAGTCCTGCGGCTTGGAGATAATATGCGGGAAGTCGCCGTAACTGAAGGGGACAAGGTTGAAGCACAGATCAAATTCGGCTGGCAAATAAACACCTGGGGCATCGGGGATCTCGCGTCCCGTTACGCCCTTGTGAGTGATACGGAAGCGGAAAACCTGCTGGGGGAATACGAATCCCGTTACGTTCTTGCGCCGGAGGCAGACCGCCAAGCTGTTCTGGAACAGGCAAAAATAGAAATCGCCCTGAAACAAATGCTTGAAGCTGAACAGGCGGGAGCCTTTACCACGACCTTTCAAGACCTTCACGGCTTGCCTCAACTGCCGGGGCTTGCGGTCCAGCGGCTTATGGAACAGGGATATGGTTTCGGCGCGGAAGGGGACTGGAAACAGGCAATGCTGCTTCGCTGTGCAAAAATAATGGCGGCTGGTCTTCCCGGAGGAGTTTCCTTCATGGAAGATTACACCTACCATTTTGAAAGGGGCAAAGAAGCCGCGTTAGGAGCGCATATGCTGGAGGTCTGCCCCAGTATTGCCGCGGACAAACCCCGCATTGAGGTACATCCCTTGGGCATAGGAGGCAAAGCTCCTCCGGGGCGGCTGGTTTTCGATGCGGCTCCCGGACAGGGGGTGCTTGCTACGCTTATTGATCTGGGGGACCGGTTCAGGATGATTGTAAACGAGATTGAAACTATTCCGATTGAACATCCTATGCCGAACCTTCCGGTAGCCCGAGCCTTATGGAAACCCTGCCCGAATTTGAAGGATGCTGCGGAATCTTGGATCCTTGCCGGAGGAACCCATCATTCGGTGTATACTACCGCGCTTACTGCCGGCTATTTTCGGGATTGGGCGGAGATGAACGCCCTAGAGTTTGTCCGCATCGGTAAGGAAACAACCCCGGATCGCCTGCGGGACGAACTGCGCTGGTCTGAAGCCTATTGGAGCCGGTATGGATCCTTATAAAATACTGCGGGAAGAAGCGTTTGAAGCAAACCGGGAAATCCCCCGGCGGAATCTGGCGATTTATACCTGGGGCAATGCCTCAGCCTTTGACGGGGCAAAAGGAGTATTCGCCATAAAACCGTCGGGAGTAGCCTATGATGATTTAACGCCTGAATCTATGGTGGTAGTGGATTTAGATGCCCAGGTTATTGGGGGAACCCTGAACCCTTCATCGGATACTAAAACCCATTGCGTGCTGTACCGGGAATTCCCCGGCATATTCGGCGTTACCCATACCCATTCCCCCTATGCGGTTGCCTGGGCCCAAGCCCGGCGGACAGTTCCTGTATACGGCACTACCCACGCGGATCACGGGGGGCAGCCGATTCCCTGTACCGGCTTTATGAGTCCTGAGGGGGTACGCAGGGATTACGAACTTGAAACAGGAAAACTCATTGTTGAAACCTTTAGAAAAGAAGCGGTTGATCCCGGTCATATACAAATGGTGCTGGTTGCCGGTCACGGACCTTTTACCTGGGGCAAAAGCGCGGCTCAGTCGGTATACCATGCCGCGGTTTTTGAAGAGATCTGCAAAATGGCGCTGTTCACCTTGTATCTCGATCCCCTGACCCCTCCGCTCCCGGAACACATTGTTACAAAACATTGGGAGCGCAAGCACGGTTC
>JAITHW010000089.1 GCA_031279815.1 Treponema sp.
AATAACCGTTGGAGATATTCTGCAATGGCTGGCGGAGGGAATTCCAGTTTCTGAAATATTAGATGATTATCCTTTACTAAAAGAAATTCATATAAAAGCCGCGCTGACTTTTGCCGCAAGGCGGGAAGAAATTGTAAGGGTTCTAACATTGGTGTAAAGATTTATGAAGCTATTACTTGACGCAAATATTTCATGGAAACTGGTAAATATTTTAAGACAAGCATTTGGAGAATGTGTCCATGTAGATTTAATCGGCCTTACTATGCCCGCGGAAGATAAAGATATATGGAATTATGCATTAAATAATGGATATATTATAATAACAAAAGATAATGATTTTCTTGATCTATTGGAATTAAAGGGATTCCCTCCAAAAGTGGTGTTACTTAAAACAGGTAATAACAGCAGCGGAGCATTGGCAGATTTATTAATAAATGCAAAATCAAAGATAGACGATATGGAAAATAATAATTACGGATTATTGGAAATATATGGACCTTTGGAACTAATGAAAAAATAAATGAATAAAAAAGGCCCAAACTGCACATAACAGGTCTGTTTACACTGCGCCTCCACGCCTCATTGCGATACATTTTGCCGGCCCCTATCCGGGCCGGCAAAACCCCTTGATGCCGTGAAAGCGGTTTCTAAACAGCCGGAATGTCATGCGAAAACCAAGCTATGCCCAGGCACGTATCGTTGAAGCAAGAATCCCCTGCCTTTAGGCGGCCCTCTGCCTTACTTGAAAACAATTTTATCTTTATTCGAGATTATCTCGGTCTTTATTTCGCTGATGGGTACCCATTGGACAAGGAAGGAAATCTCGTTGTTGAATTTATATTGATAAGGTGGCGGTCCCGTCTGATCCAGATAGGGGGACAGAGTAATTCCTAACTTGGCGTTCCAATCTCCCAGATGGTGAATAATACTCAGATTGAAGGTTTTTAACTTGAACCCTGAACTCCGCCGCAGGGATTCATCATCAAATCGAAAAGAATTAATAAGGTCCGCAAAGAAATTTCGTTCTCCGGAAAGTTCTTCCGGCAGATCAAAAAGGCTTGGAAAATACCGGAATATAACCGCGTTTTCCGATGAAGTGCCAAGGGTTATATTAAGTAAGTTGGTGATCCCCAAGGTTACGCTCATGGAAAAGGTAAGCCGCGAATAGGTATAACGCTGTAAATCAAAGGTCAGTCTGGTATTCATATTAAATGAAAAGGAAAACCGGTTGTTCCAAAGGGAATCCTTTTTAAGAGTTTGGGTGCAGCCCAGTTGGATTTCCCGGGGATTAAGTTTTTCCGGATCCGCAGACTGCACCCATCCGGTACTTTCTCGCGTATAAGTCCGGGAACGGGCGGCTGTAAAGGATGCCGACAACCCGATCCAGGAGAGGCTTGAGGTTAGGTTTGTCCATTCCTCAAGTTCCGGATCATAGGCCGCATCTTGTTTGAATTGAAATGGGTAGGCGGTTCCCCATCGCAGAATTTCCGCAAAATACACGGGCTCGAATTTTCTAATCTCCGTATCCCAGGGGTTCGCTATTCTATGGCGGATATTTGTTTCGGTTATCCACGCTCTGAGGGTTGCATTTCCCCCAAGGGTAGTATCCTTTGGAGGCAGATCCGTAGTGATACTCAGGTTTTGAACATTATCCATAATCGAGGCGGCCATATTCACACCCATCTGATGGGTAGAGACATCTTCTTTAGCCCACTCCCCATATTTCATTGTCCAAGAAGGGTCCTCAACAGTACCGTCAAACTCACTTTTCGTAATCCGTCCTACCAAATCATACTGAATACTTGAGTTGCCCCATATTGCGTTCTGGTATAAGGGTTTGAGCGTAGTGGTGAAGTTATAGAAGGTATTGAGTAAGGTTGCCTTATAGTCGGTCAAGCGGGCGTTGTCTATTTTTGTCTGATCCGTTACGCCGCCTATGGCGTACTCTTCAGCCTCCTCATTAAGGTAGGTATGGCCTTGCCATTGACCGGTAGCGGAAAACCGCAGGGTAGTGGTATACAGGTTCGTTTCCGGCTGCTTTATGGTAAAGCCGACGCGCCCGTCGGCTTTAAAATTTGTTAATATAGACGAAATTTCACTCCAGTCTATATCTTCGGCCTCGGGCCAATTCTGCTGAGAGGATCTGAATTGAAGCTGCGAGGCGCTTGAAGGCGTAAGCTGGTAATCAATGGCGAATTGCGGATCCCCGCTTCGGGGCAAATCAAAGCGCTGGGTTAAGACCGGAGGGATCAGCCGATCGATATCGGGAGCGCCGGCCTGGCCCGTTTCGAAAACTTCGGGGGTTTCCCAGGGGGAACGAAGGGTCCCCGCTCCCTGAAAGGGATCCTCCGGCGGTTCTTCCTGTTTTGCGGCCTGGTTGGTTTTCGTATTCCCTAAAGTAAAGGGGGTTCCCGCGATTGAACCGTTTATTGAATAGATGGTCAGCGTATCGGGAAAGAAAAAGTTCCTGTTAGGTGAAACCCCGTTGGTTATGAGGGTTGACGGTCTGGTTTTAAAAGCAATGGCGCTGCTGACATTTGAAATTGAAAGAGAGGAGATATAGGGATTAAGGGCGGTAACCGACGGGGTGAGGGAAGCGTTTAAGCGCCAATCATAGGGCCCTATTATATTTTTAGTGATGCTGTCTTCTTCCTCTTCTCTTTTGAAAAGGTTCACCCAATCCATTTCTTCGGAACGGTCTAAAAAATCCCGGTTTACATAGGGGTCCGCATAAAAAGGGATGTTCCACGTCATGGTTCCATAGCCCCCCCCCAACAGGGATCCTGCGGTGTTGAACCGGTACCGGAAAGGCACGTCCGCGGAAAAAAGGTTGGCGTTATTCCATTGGTCGGACCCGTCATACTGGGCAAAGGGGGTATACCCGCCGCTTACCATATATATATCCCTGGTAAAACCGATGCCCGCGGACAAATTACCGGTTCCCAGGATACCCCTCTTGGGAAGGACCAATTCTGTTCCCATATAGGCGCCTAAATTCGTGTAGGCGTCGAAGAGTACCGAAAGCCTCGTATCATTGGGATCCCTGGATTGCTTGCCGGTACTTCGCAGGAAGACCCCTTCCCTGGTCTTTTCCATGTCCGCGCTGTTTCCCATTATTTTGGAGATGGAACTTTCCGTTGAACCGCTGCTCTGAGACCGGCCTAGTATGTAAGTGGTGGTTTGTACAAAATTCCCAGCCCTGGAACGATAGCCTATGGCCGGGTGGAAAATACGTTCATCCGCGGCAAAATGAAAGAAGGGGAAGTAAAAAACCGGAATCTCTCCTACTTTTAAGACCGCGTTCAGCACCGCCCAGTCTGCCCCGGGAAGGAGCCAGAGTTTGTATGCATTCAGAGACCAGTAGGCTTCTTCATTTTTGGCGTTTGAGATGGCCGCATTACTCATAACCGTTACGTCTTCATCGCTCCGGGAGATGAGGGTTCCCGAAAACCGGTACGTACTGGCGTCGTTAGTCATCGCCCGTTCGGTAACGCCGTCTAAAAAGATGCTGGACCAGTTATCCAAATTTACGGTTATGGATTCGCCCTTGAAGGTTTCAATGGCGTCTCCCTCTTCTTTGATATATTCCACTCCTCCCGAAGCGGTCATCAGGTTGCGGGTCCGGTTATACAGAATTTGTCCTGCCTTAATCCGGTGTATGGACTCTCCGTCTTTTAAACTGACAACCACCCCTCCTTGAAGACGGGCGTATTCTTCATCCACCACATCCAGAGTAAAATACTCGGTGGATCGGGCGGATTCAATGGTAATAATCCGCTGTTTTTTTTCTCCTTCCGATGCGGCTGTATCGGGATACGGCAATTTATAATGGGTCCGCAGCCGGTTCGCCAATTCTTCCCTGGTTCCCCCTTCGCTTAATCCGAGACTCCGGCACCAGGCGGCCAGTTCCGAAAGGGTGGAGGTCTTGATATCCAATTCCAGGACTTGCTGTTCAGGGGTTTGCGCAGGCTCCTCCGCGGCGGGGGGGGGAAGATCGGCTTCCTGCGCGGTCAGGGGCGGTATACAACTGAAGGATAGCATTAGTATGAAAACTACCGGTTTGCAGAACAGGTTGCAAATGCCGTTCATCTCCCCAGCTTCCTAGCCAGGAGTCCTTTCAGGTAGGTTCCGGTATAGGAATGGGGATATCCGGCTACTGCTTCGGGGGTTCCGGTAACGAGAATTTCCCCCCCCTTATCGCCTCCTTCAGGCCCGAGATCGATGAGGTGATCCGCTTGGAGCAGTACATCCAGGTTATGCTCGATCATAATTACGGTATTCCCTTGACCTGCCAGGCGCTGAATCACTTCCATGAGCTGTTTTACATCCGCAAAGTGTAAGCCTGTGGTGGGTTCGTCCAGCAGATAGAGGGTTTTGCCGGTAGAACGTTTAGAGAGTTCTAAGGCGAGTTTGACCCGCTGGGCTTCGCCGCCCGAGAGGGTCAGTGCGGACTGTCCCAGCTTGACATAGCCCAGCCCTACCGAGAGAAGGGTTTCCATTTTCCGGGCAATATGTGGGATGTGGGTGAAGAAATCCGCGGCTTCCTCAATGGTCATGTCCAGCACATCCGCAATGTTCCTGCCTTTATAGCGGATTTCCAAAGTCTCCTTATTGAACCGCTTTCCATGGCATACGTCGCAGGTGATATACACATCGGGCAGAAAATTCATCTCTATCTTGATAGTGCCGTCCCCTTGGCAGTTTTCGCAGCGGCCTCCCTTAACATTGAAGGAAAAGCGCCCGGGCTTATACCCCCGCATCTTGGAGTCGGGAAGGACGGCGAAGAGATCCCGGATGCCTGAGAATACCCCTACATAAGTCGCGGGATTTGACCTGGGGGTTCGGCCTATGGGACTCTGATCAATATCGATCACCTTGTCGATGAACTCAGCCCCTTCCAAAGATTGGTAAGCCCCTTCGGCACGGTTTGCCTTGGAGACCCGGTTTGCCAGGGCCGGATACAGCACGTCCGAAAGCAGGGTTGACTTGCCGGACCCGGAAACTCCGGTAATACAGGTGAACGCGCCCAGGGGTATCTCTACATCGATCCCTTTGAGGTTATGCTCCGACGCTCCTTTCAGTTTGATAACCTTGCCGTTGCCGGTCCGGCGTTTCTCAGGAATGTTCATAGCGAGGGTTCCCGCCAAATACTGCCCGGTGAGGCTCTCCTTCACCTGCATCACTTCTTGAGGGCTGCCCCGGGCGATCACCTTTCCGCCGTGCACCCCCGCGCCGGGTCCTAAGTCTACGATATAATCCGCGGTGCGCAGGGTCTGCTCATCGTGTTCAACCACAATGAGGGTGTTCCCCAGGTTGCGCAGATACAGGAGCGTATCGATGAGCCGCTGGTTATCCCGCTGGTGCAGTCCGATGGAAGGCTCGTCTAAAATGTAGAGCACTCCCACCAGGCTGGAACCTATCTGAGTGGCCAGGCGGATCCGCTGGGCTTCGCCTCCTGAGAGGGTGGAGGCTTTGCGTTCCAGGGTCAGATAATCCAGCCCTACGTTCTTCATAAACCCAAGCCGCGCGTTGATCTCTTTGAGGATCTGCTGAGATATCTTCTTTTCGGTTTTGCTGAGTTCCAGGGTCTCAAAAAACCGGATGGAATCGTGAACCGAAAGCCCGGCAAGTTCCCAGATGCTGCGTTCCCCGACAGTTACCGCCAGTGCTTCCGGTTTCAGCCGCTTGCCGCCGCAGGCATCGCAATACTTCCGGCTCATAAACTTCTCAAGCCATTCTTTCACTCCGGGAGACTGGGTTTCCAGATACCGGCGTTTCAGGTCTTCCAGAATACCCGGAAACGCGGACCTGTATTCAAAGCGCCCGGTCTTCTCCTTATTTTCATAGCTTATATCGATTTCTTCCGCGGTGCCGTACAGGATGGCGTCCAGGGCCTGCTGGGGCAGGCCCTTCAAAGGAGCGTCAAGGCTGAACGTAAAGTGCCGGGCAAGGCTCTCAAACCGGCTGCGATGCCATGCGGAATCGGGGTTATAAGGCACGACGCCGCCTTCGTTAAAGGAAAGCTCCCGGTCGGGGATCACTAAATCCGGATCAAACTCCAGTTTGGCTCCCAGACCTGAACAGGCGGGACACGCGCCGAAGGGGTTGTTGAAAGAAAACAGCCGGGGCTGCAATTCGGGTATTGAAATTCCGCAGTCCGGGCACGCATTTTTCTGGGAAAAAAACAGTTCGCGCTTCTCTCCGTTTTCCTCATTGACCAGAGCCAGGAGAATCCCGTCTGCCGCCTGCAGCGCGGCTTCCACGGATTCCGCAAGCCGGGACCGGATATCCGGTCCGATTGCCAGCCGATCCACCACGATTTCAATCGTATGCTTCTTTTGTTTATCAAGCTTGAGGTCTTCATCTAAGCTCACCGCCAGCCCGTCTATCCGCGCCCGGGCAAACCCCGCTTTTTTCGCATCTTCGATAACCTTATGATGTTCCCCTTTTTTGCCGCGGATCACCGGCGCAAGAAGCTGTATCTTGGTTCCCTTTCCCATCCCAAGAATCGTATCAATGATCTGATCCGCCGGCTGTTCCCGGATTTCCCTGCCGCATCGGGGGCAGTGAGGAATTCCGATCCTGGCGTAGAGGAGCCGGTAATAATCATAAATCTCGGTAACGGTTCCCACAGTAGACCGGGGATTCCGGTGGGTGGTCTTCTGTTCTATGGAAATCGCCGGAGAGAGCCCTTCAATATAATCCAGGTCGGGCTTATCCATACGTCCCAAAAACTGCCGTGCATAGGCGGACAGGCTTTCCACATACCGCCGCTGTCCCTCCGCAAAGATAGTATCAAAGGCCAGGGAACTTTTCCCTGATCCCGAAAGGCCGGAAATAACAATAAGAGTGTCCCGAGGCAGCTCCAGGTCGATATTCTTGAGGTTATGTTCCCGGGCGCCCTTGATGATCAGCTTATCCATAGTTTATTAGCATACCCTGAGTAAAACGTCGTTTCAAGAGCGGCGGACAGGACAGGCCGCTACGGGCGTTTTTCACAGATGAAAATTACCCGCAATGGGTTTCTTCCAGTAGCGAAATACTTTATTTGTTAGTATACTTTCCCTATACAATTAGCTTCAGCTATTGATTAGCTTCAAATAGTGATTAAATTCGGAGGAGGCTTGATGGCCAGAAGAGGAAAAGCCCTTATCAACCGGGAGTTATGCAAGGGATGCTTGCTGTGTATCCGTGCCTGTCCGGTAAAGGTATTGGAGGAAGATACCCGGCCCAACACAACCGGCAGCTATCCTTCCAAAGCGGTTTATATAGAAAAATGCATTGCCTGCGGGAATTGTTTTGAAGTATGTCCCGATGTGTGCATTGAAGTGTACGAATTGGAAGGAGCCGAAGTATGAAGCAGGAACAATTTCTGATGAAAGGGAATGAGGCAATAGCCGAAGCGGCTATCCGGGCAGGATGTACGGCCTATTTCGGGTATCCTATTACGCCCCAGAATGAGATCATCGGGTATATGGCAAAGAATATGCTCGATAAGGGGCGGATTTTCATTCAAGCCGAGAGTGAAGTGGCGGCTATCAACATGGTCTACGGCGCTTCCGCCGCGGGGGCCAGGGCCATGACCAGTTCTTCCAGCCCTGGTATAAGCCTCAAACAGGAAGGCATATCCTACGCGGCGGGCGCGGATATTCCCTTGGTGCTGGCGAACGTTGTCCGGGGCGGCCCGGGGCTCGGTTCAATTGCCCCCAGTCAAAGCGATTATTTCCAGTCTACCAGGGGGGCGGTCACGGCGATTATTTCTGCATCGTGCTGGCTCCTAAGAGCGTGCAGGAATGTGCGGACCTGACCTATCTGGCCTTTGATCTGGCGGACCAGTACCGGATGCCGGTCATTCTGCTGGCGGACGGCATGATTGGGCAGATGATGGAAGGGGTGGTTCTCCCGCGGGAGCGGGATCTTTCGGAGCTTCCCAAGCGGGATTGGACTGTGGGACACATGGCGGACCGGGAAACCCGGCATATTACGTCTTTGGATCTGGCGCCGGAAGAGCTGGAGCGGAAAACAAGAAAACGCTTTGCCAGGTATGAGGAAATCAAGCGCAAAGAAGTGCGTTATGAAGCAGCCGGAACGGAAAACGCGGAACTGACCTGCGTCGCTTATGGAACCTGCGCGCGGGTGGCCCTGGGAGCGAAGAAGCTCGCCGAGCAAGAGGGCTTCCGCCTGGGCGTATTCAGACCTATTACCCTGTGGCCCTTCCCTTCGGAAGGCCTCGGGGCAATCGCGGAAACCGGCAAGCCCGTTCTCACAGTGGAGATGAGCCTTGGCCAGTTGGTGGAAGACGTGAAACTCGCGGTATTGGGGAAAGGGCCTGTGCATCTCCTCGGCCATTCCGGCGGGGTTATTCCAACTGAGGAAGAGGTTTTTGCGGAAGCAAAACGAATCATTATGGAACGCCGGAGGATTGCATGAAAAAACTGCACGGACACCCTAAAAGCCTGCGCCCTATACCCACCAAATACTGCGGCGGGTGCGGCCATGGGGTCATACACCGGATCATCACCGAATTAATCGATGAAATAAACCTGCGGGAAAAGGCGATCATCACCAATCCTGTGGGATGCGCCATCTGGTCGGACCTCTACTTTGACTTTGATTCGGTACAGCCTCCCCACGGGCGCACCCCCGCGGCGGCCACCGGGGTCAAGCGGATACTGCCGGATCATCTGGTGATATGTTATCAGGGCGACGGGGACATGGCGGCCATCGGTACCGGGGAGATGATCCACGCGGCTAACCGGGGCGAGAAGTTTACCACCATTTTTGTCAACAACGCCATTTACGGCATGACCGGCGGTCAAATGGCCCCCACCACCTTGGTAGGCCAGAAAGCCGCCACCGCTCCCGGAGGCCGGGACCCCGGCGCGGCGGGCATGGGCTATCCCATCCGGGTGGCCGAACTTCTGGCCGTCCTTGACGGAAGCCGCTACATTGCCCGGGGCGCGGTGAACAGCCCGGGGAATGTGAGGAAAACTAAATCCTACATCAAGAAAGCCCTGGAAGCCCAGCGCCGGGGCATCGGCTTCACTATGGTAGAGATCCTCTCCCCGTGCCCCACCAACTGGGGCATGGAGCCGGTTAAAGCCGTAGAATGGCTGGAACAGCAGATGATCCCCGTATTTCCCCTGGGAGAGATCAAAAATACCTTGGAAGAGGCGTCGCCATGACAGAAAAATCTTTTTTTGCCGGTTTCGGCGGGCAAGGGATCATCTCCCTTGGGCAAATTTGGGTCTACTGCGCCATGCAGGAAGGCAAAAACGTTACTTTTTTCCCTTTTTACGGCGCGGAAAAACGGGGAGGCATTGCCCGGGCCTCGGTCATTGTGTCGGATGAAGAAATCGCCAGCCCCCTGGTAACAACCCCGGATTCAGCCCTGGTGATGAACGGGGACTCTCTGCCCCTGTGCGAAAACATTCTGAAATCCGGCGGGCTTATGGTGATCAACGCCTCTTTGGTCAGGGAAGCGCCCCGCCGGGGAGACCTCCGGGTTGTCAGGATAGACGCTCAGGGTATGGCGGAACAGATTGGGAATTTCCGGTTTGCCAATATGGTCGCTCTGGGAGCTATGGCGAAACTCACCGGCGCGCTGGGTCTGGCGGATATTGAAGCTATTCTTACGAAGTTCTTCCCGGAGGACAAACGGGACTTCGTACCGAAAAATGTAGAAGCCATCAAGGCGGGCTACGGGGCGGTGTAGATACCGGAACGCCTCATATATTGAATAGAAATTTATTTTTTATCCTGACCGCCGTAAAACTTCCTCCTTAATAGGCATAAGGAGGCGCGGCGGCAGAGAACAGGCTGAAAACCCGCTTGAACTTTAGGTAAAGATAAGTTAAAATAGAATAGTTGAAAGACCTGCCTGCGCGTCGCGGGGAAGTAACGTCTATGGAGAGACCCTAAGACCGGGGAGCATGACTGCTACCGGTAGCAGCACACTTGAGGATTAAGCCGGGCAGCCGGAACAAGCCCTAGAAAAAGCCTTTAGGCATGGGGTAGCTGACAGAAGGAGTTTAGATATATGGCTACAGATTTTCAGAATTTGGTAATGCGAATTGTAGCGGAAGAGGGGATCGGGATTTTCGATAAACTTGGGCATTTCAAAGAGCTTCTGCAAAAGGCCGCTAATAGGGAGTTCAAGCGGGAAATCAGGCTGTTCCTCATAAGCCTTCAAGCGGGCTGCTATCAAGAATTGCGTAAATCTGCGGATCCGGAGGTGGCCAAACTAAAACTCATACAGAAACTGCAGGATGATTACGGGATCACCCCGGGATACGCTGAAGAAACTATAACGGTCCTGGGGGCCGTTCTGAAGGAAGGGCAAAAAAACACCGGGGAAAAGCTGGCCCAATTAGAAAGGGCTGCCAAAGGCGGGGATTACCGCTCCCAATATGAATTGGGTATCCTGTTGGAACAGCAGAAAAGGTATGAAGCGTCGATCCATTGGCTTAAACAGGCGGCCAGGCAGGGGCTGATTCTTTATGAACTGTCATTACGGGAGGCAGGGCCCAAACCGTTTCAAAAAGCGGAACCCCCGAAAAGCAGCGGCTCAGAGGATAATTTTATCCGCATCAAAGGCGGGATTTTTATGATGGGGAGCCCCCGTTCAGAGTGGGAGCGGGATGAAAATGAGGTCATGCACCCTGTAAAGCTCAATGGGTTCTCTATGGGGAAATACCCGGTTACCCAGCAGGAGTATGAGTCGGTGATGGGAACCAATCCCAGCACCTTTAAAGGCGATACCCTGCCTGTGGAATGTGTAAGCTGGTATGACGCGGTAGAATACTGCAATAAACGGAGTGTGCAGGAAGGCATGATCCCGGTGTATACCGTCAATAAGAGCAGAAGCGATTCCAACAATACAAATGAATTCGACAACAACAAATGGCTCGTAAACTGGAACTGGAACGCCGACGGCTACCGCCTGCCCACGGAAGCGGAATGGGAATACGCCTGCCGCGCCGGGACCAACACCCCTTTTTATACCGGCCACAGCATCACAATAGCCCAAGCGAATTACGACGGGAAAGAACAGTCCCGGCAAAGCACCACGAAGGTGGGAAGTTTTGCCCCTAATCCCTGGGGGCTGTATGATATGCACGGGAACCTATTTGAATGGTGCTGGGACTGGTACGGGAACTACAGCAGCGGCGGCACCCAGACCGACCCTTCCGGCGCGACATCAGGCACCCACCGGGCGCTTCGGGGCGGAAGCTGGAACAAAAAAGCCCAGACCCTGCGTTCCGCTTACCGGGTAGGCAGCACCCCTTCTCTGCGGAGCAGCGAATTCGGCTTCCGCCTTGTCCGGCCTAAATAACAGGGGGCGCGGTTGAGTTGACACTCCCCCGCCTAAAGGCGTGGGATTCTTGCTTCAACGATAACTGCCAGGGGTATAGCTTGGTTTTCGCAAAAACTCCCTACAGGGAGCTTTTACGGTGGTTCCAACTAGTACCGGTACTAG
>JAITHW010000092.1 GCA_031279815.1 Treponema sp.
CCTTTACCCATTTTAGCCATAGCCAGCGATGCCCGAAGCGCGTAACGCCCCCGGGTAGTAATTCTCATGGGAAATCCTCCTTTTCCACATTTTTGACAAAAATTCTAATGAATATATTAAAAAAATACAAGTATTCGCCCCGTAATTCAGAATTGCTGGGCGTCGGTATCGCCCACTTGACATAATACACAGGTTGGGTATACTACCCTTGTTCATTTCAGAGGAAGATGGGTGAAAATCCCGCGCTATCCCGTAACTGTGAACGGTTTGATTCCGGCAAAACAGCCACTGCCTGCGGGCGGGAAGGCTGCCGGAACGCAGCGATGCACACCGCAAGCCAGGAGACTTTGGTGAACAGCCTTTTGCGTAGCGAAAGGTCAATTTTGTTTTGGAACTTCGAGGAATAGGTTCTAAAAGATGACCCTGCGTCAACAGTGTATCTGTATAGAATCTCCATCTCGCAGCTTCCGCCGGACAATCCGGCAAGGAGAAAGTGTCAAGCGTGAATGTTTCAGGCTGGAGCGTAAAGATTTTAAGCACGAAGGAGCAAAAGAATGTCAACGGATTGGGGTTCCCTCACGGGAACAGGATTTACTCAGCGATTATTCCGTGAGGCAGGGACTTTGGCGAAAAAAGATGGGTGATATACATACCGGGGTATTACAAGATTATAAACGTTTGACCAAACGGCGGCTGGTGAAACTTACGGCCGGTCTTGGGCTGTGCGCGGTCAGTTTAATAACCGATATAATGATAGGGCCAAGCTGGCTAAAGCCGGCGGAACTGTTTAACGCGCTCTTTAACCCCGGTTCGGTGAGCATAACTTCCTCGGTAATCGTCTGGACTTTGCGCCTGCCTCAAGCGTTAATGGCTATCGGCGTTGGCGCGGCTCTGGGGCTTGCCGGCGCGAGTATGCAGACGATTTTGAACAACCCCCTGGCAAGTCCTTATACCTTGGGTGTTTCAACAGGCGCGGGGTTCGGCGCGGCCTTGGCGATTGTTTTCGGTGCAAGTCTGACCGGCGGTGTCTTCGGCGCGTACCTGGTTCCCGCGTTTGCGTTTGCCTTTTCCATCCTTACCTGCATGGTGATATACTTCCTGGCCCGATCCCGCAATCTCTCTTCGGAAACGATGATTCTGAGCGGTATAGGCATGTCTTTTCTGTTTCAGTCTTTGCAGTCGTTTTTACAGTACATTTCAACGCCCGAAGCGCTGCAGAGCATCGTATTCTGGCTTTTTGGCAGTCTGTCCAAATCAAACTGGTTCACCGTGGCCATGATCTACGCGGCGCTTGCGCTTATCATGCCGGTAATGATGCTGGACGCATGGAAACTCACCGCGTTAAAGCTGGGAGATGAAAAAGCCCGTACCTTGGGAGTACATGTGGAGCATCTTAGAATCAAAGTCTTCTTGCTCATATCCCTACTTACCAGCATCGCAGTCTGCTTTGTCGGCGTTATCGGTTTTATCGGTATGGTCGGACCTCACATAGCCCGTATTTTGGTAGGGGAAGATCAGCGGTTTTTCATCCCCTTATCGGTTATTTTCGGCGCGGCGATTCTGTCCCTCGCTTCGGTAGCAAGCAAACTGGTTTCCCACGGCGCTATGCTGCCCATAGGAATCATTATGGGATTTATCGGAGTTCCCTTTTTCTTTTCATTGATTTTAGGAAAAAGGCGGGTGTCCATATAATGTGAATGATTAATCTATCGTACCAAGCTGTTCCAACAGCAAAAAATTATTTTCGCGCAATTTGCGCAGGAGGTTTTATTATGAAGGTGAATTTTGTAATTGTGTTGTGCGCTGTTCTGGCTTTTGGTGTTTCTTGTTCAGGCAAACAAAAACAAGCGGGTAGTTCCTCGACCGGTGCTGCGGGGACTATTACAGTAACTGACCTTGCAGGCAGAGAGGTTACTATCAAAATGCCGGTTAAAAAAATAAGCACCAATTGGGCAGGCACCGGCGGCGCGTTCATGACTATGTCCGCGCTGCTTGGAAAAGATGTGGCGGACTATATTTCTTCCTGGGATAGGGACTTACAAACATATCGTTTTGATATGTGGGAGCATTACCGGTCGACCATTCCCGCGCTGGAAAATATTCCCATTGTGGGCGATTTTGAGACTAACGATTTAAATCTTGAAATGCTCATCGCGTTAAAACCAGACCTCGTTATTTGGACTCTTGGGGTTAAGCAGCAGGCGGAATCAACGGTTGAGCCGACACTCGCAAAAGCGGGAATACCGATTGTGTATATCGATCATCATGCGGAAACAATAGAAAACCACAGCCGTTCTACGAGGCTTTTGGGAAAAATCTTCGGCAAGGAAGAGCGGGCCGAGGAATTGGTCAAGTTTTATGTGGATAATATGAATCTCATTACAAAACGTCTTTCTGGAATACAGAATAAACCGCTTGTCTATGTCGAAGTTGCTTATGGAGGCCCTGAGAAATACAGCAATACCTTCTCAGACAGTTATAGTTGGGGCTCTATGATAGCTAAAGCCGGCGGAACAAGTCTTGGAGAGGGTAAAGTGGAAAAGTTTGGCGCTTTGGAAGCGGAAACCGTTATTGCCGGAAAGCCCGACCTCATTATTTTTGGCGGTTCGTATTGGCCCGACATACCGGAATCATTGCGGATGGGGTATCTTTCAAGTGAGGATGATACTCAGCGGCTGCTTAGGAATTATCTCAAGCGTCCTGGCTGGAATTCACTTTCCGCAGTTAAAAACAAACAAGTATTTGCTATCTACTTTGCTTTGGCTTTCGGTATGTATGATGCCGCCTCCGTCGCGTTTCTTGCCAAATGCATTCATCCTGAACTTTTCGCGGATATTGACCCAATGGCTATGCTGAGGGATTACTATAGCCGGTTTATGCCCTACGATATAAGCGGCGTATGGATGACCCAAATAGAATGAACAACCGCAGAGCAAGCCCTGCGGCATCGAAGTTTTCTCCTTGAAATATTTGCGTTAGCGGGGGATTAAATCCCCCGCACCCCCGGTAGCAACCGCTCCAAGGGGCGGGGGCTTAAACCCCAAAGGGCTACGCCCTTAATAATTTGGAGGAATGAGAGCCAATGATTGAGGTATCGAATTTATCTTTCGGCTATAAAGAGATCAAGGTCCTTGAACAGATGAGCATGACCGCTTGTCCCGGCAGGATTACGGCGATCATCGGAGCAAACGGCATCGGTAAATCCACGCTTTTAAAGAATATCTGCGGACTCTATAAAGGGAACGGCCGCATACGGATAAACGGAAAACCTATCGGCGGGTATTCAAGAAAAGAGCTTGCGCGGCACATAAGTTATCTATCCCAGGATAATGCGGTAAACGCCATGTTGACGGTTTTTGAAGTGGTGCTCCTGGGACTTGTGCATGGTCTTTCATACCATGTTTCCGATTCCAATCTGGAAGCGGTCGAGGAGGTTCTCGCACGGCTCAATCTGAAACAATTTGCGTCAAGAAACATAGGCGAACTTTCCGGGGGGCAGCGGCAGTTGGTGTTTATCGCCCAGGCGCTGATACGAAAACCGAAAATACTGATTCTCGATGAGCCTACCAGTAATTTGGATCTTTATTACCAGTTTCAGATCATGAATATCATTAAAGAACTTACGGTTTCGGAAAACTTCACCACCCTCCTTACGCTTCACCAACTTAACCTGGTTAAACGCTTTGCCGATGAGGTCGTGGTGATACACCGGGGCGGTTTATATGGAACGGGCAGTCCCAACGACATACTCACCGAGAAAACTTTTAGAGATGTCTACCGCATGAACACTGAAATACTAACCGGTTCAAACGGAACAGGGTATATTATTCCCGTAAGCCAATGCCATGAAAAACAAGCGTTTTAAGCGGTACTCATCAGGGCGCTTTTAACGCGGACCCATGAAATATGAACAAAAATTATGGGGCTACGGTAAAAACTAGAATACACCTCCTTGTTTTGACAAGATTCTGCGCCTGGGTCCTATGTTAAACCGTGCCAATTTTCAAAGTTTTCCGAATTGAGGAATTGTTGAATATTCACCCCGCTCTGTTGACCAAATCGCGCTTCCGGTTTATGCTGAAACGGAGGGTTAAATGATGCAGTTATATTTTTTATCAATACTGTGCAACTGTTTAACCAGTTATATACTCATCCTGGGAGATTCCGGTGAGGAGGAATCCATTGAGGCCAGCCTGCGATTTTCGCCGCGCAACAGCACCTTCCGCCTGGTCCTGGGCATCCTCTGCGCCGTTATCGGCGTATTAAAGCTGCTTTCCCCCAGCATGGACGGCATACCTGTCCTGGGGGATCTGCTTCCCGCACTGGCGGGCCTTGTCTCGGGGTTTGTGCTGATTTTCGGCTGTTACCGGCAGCGGGCCGCCGCTCTTTCGGGCGAGGGGGCGCTGGACCGGTTTGGCGATTTCTTCCTGAGATACCAAAAGGGCGTGGGTTTTATCCTGCTTGCCATAGCCGCCCTGCATTTCCTCTTCCCCCAGGCGCTTTTATTGTAGCATGGAACGCAAGCGGCGATCCGTCGCGGGAATAGCCGTCAAGGACGGGCGCTTGTTTATCGCCCGGCGGAAACCGGGCGGAGAACTGGGCGGCAAATGGGAGTTCCCCGGCGGAAAGGCGGAGGAGGGTGAAAGCGACGAGGCGGCGCTGCTCCGGGAGTACGCGGAGGAATTCGGCCTTTCCATACGGACCGGCCCGCTTTTGGCAGGCGCTTCCTTTACCCATAAGGGCCTTGTTTTTGGTTTAAACGCCTATCGTATTTTTTTTGAAGAAGGCGAACCGCGGGAAAATACGCGGCTTTCCGAACATACCGAATGGCGCTGGGCCGCGTTAGGTGAAATTGAGCGGCTGGATTTCGCCGGTTCTGACCGCGGCCTCTTTCCCGGTTTAGAAATGTACCTTAAGCATGAGGCCGGTATCAAGGAGTGAGAAACCGGCTCCGGCTTCGCCCACCAGTACATAATCCCCTGTGTCCTTCGGCCTTGAGTATTCTTCCCCCCTGCTTCCGGTGATCAGGCGGTAGGCCAGCTCCATGGAAAGCTCAAGCCGTTGGTTGGGGGCAAAGGCGATTTTGCCCCGTGGTTCAAGAAAAAGGCCCCAGCGCAGATTGTCCTTGAATTGCCTGCCGTTTGGGGCGTTGGGCAGGGGCAGTAAATGCTCATCAAGATCGCTGCACCAGACGAGGGGGCTTATCTGAAAACCCAGTTCACCGGA
>JAITHW010000144.1 GCA_031279815.1 Treponema sp.
GAAGGCCCTATGGCAACCTTGGTTCCCGGAAAGAGGCGGGTTACCGCTTCAGCCATGACGTGGCTTACCGAGTGCCGGATAAGACCGAGTTTTTCATTTTTTTCTTGTTCTTGTGAACCCTGTTTTGTGTCGGACATTTTGTACCTCTACGCGAATTGCGCCGGGACGGGAACCCCACAAGCCCCCGCGGTACCACCCTGCTTCGCCGCTCCCTGACAGAGGGCGTTCTCTTCGCCGCTTACGGGGGCTTCCGGCTTTATTTACTGGGAAAAACCGTTCTGTCAGCTACCCCATGCCTAAAGGCAGGGGCTTGAGGCTTGTTCCGGCTGCCCGGCTTACTCCTCATATAGTATTATACTATATTCTACTTCAACGATACGTGCCTGGGGCATAGCTTGGTTATCGCAAAACTCCCTATAGGGAGCTTTTACGGCGGTTCCAACTACTACCTGTACTAGTCATGCTCCCCGGTCTTATCGTATCTCTATAGACGTTACGTTCCCACGTTGCGTGGGTAGGTCTATTTGACTTTTTTAGTATACAACAAGATAGGCAGGAGGTCAAGAATGTTGTTACAAAACTTTTTTGTTGCGCCTTATGCCTAAAGGCAGGGGTTTTACGGCGAACCGGATAAAGCAGCTCTGGAGGGGTTTTCAGTAATGCCTGAACCGGCCGCGCTTTCAGCCTCGACGCGGCCTCTCTCTCGATCCGGTGTAAAACCTACTCGTCTCCGTCAACGCCGTTAGGATTCAGTTTCCGCTTTTTTCAAGGTTTCGTCAAGATATCCGGTCAACGGCACAGGCGAAACGCAATAGGCGCGCATATTTGACAACTACCGGCAATTGACATATAGGCAAACCGGATACATAATTTCTTATGATTAACCAAGCGCCGCCGCAGACTTCGGCCAATACGCAATACGCAATACGCAATACGCAAAAATTATACTGCATATAATATTTTATGTCAAGTATATAGTACCCTTAATTCACACTTTTTTTCTCAGCGGATAGGGTACGGCCCATCACCGGAGAGCGGGCCTCATGCCGAGAGCGCCGCACTTCCTACTCCCATTACTGTTTAGGTTTTTATGCCTGCCTGTATATAGGCGGGAGGAATAGAGACAAAGGATGTTTTATGAAGATTTTATATGCGCCTATTGCCGCGGCTTTTATAGCGGCGGTACTCATTGCGGCAGGCTGCGATACGGGCGGCGGCGGGAGTGTACCCCCAGTTACCGGCGTTACGGTAAGCCCTGATGACGCAACCGTAGTCAAAGGCAGAACCCGGCAGTTTAGCGCCGAGGTTAAAGGAGGCCATAAGCAGACCGTAACCTGGACCGTAACCGGCGGGACGGCAGGAACCAGCATCTCCTCCGAAGGGCTGCTCTCTGTGGCCGCGAATGAGACCGCCGCGGCATTGAAAGTTACGGCCGCGTCTACCGAGGACCCTACCAAGTCGGGCATTGCAACGGTTGCGGTTACTGTGTCCACGATTACCGGCGTTACGGTAAGCCCTGATGACGCAACCGTAGTCAAAGGCGGAACCCGGCAGTTTAGCGCCGAGGTTAAAGGAGACCATGAGCCGGAGCAGACCGTAACCTGGACCGTAACCGGCGGGACAGCAAAAACCAGTATCTCCTCCGAAGGGCTGCTCTTTGTGGCCGCGAATGAGACCGCCGCGGCCTTGAAAGTTACCGCGGCATCTGTTGCAGCTCCCGCTAAGTCGGGCGTTGCAGCGGTTGCGGTTACCGGCAATGAATTCAGCATAGAAACTGAAGCGCAGTGGAACAGAGCGGTAGACGCCATAGCAAACGGGGGCAACAACAGAGAGTATACCATCAGCATCACCGGCGGTTTCAGCATTAGAGGCGCGGATTTGTCTGCCGGTACCTTCGGCGCGGTGAAGGGTCTTAGGGTATTCCTGCGAGGGAGCGAGACCATTACCCAGTCTGCCGGCGGCGGCCCTCTGTTGGTGATTAGGGAAAACCAAAACCTTATTCTACAGGGGCTCGCTCTGAAAGGCAGCAGCCAAAATTATTATTTTGCGGTGCATATCGCCGGCGGCAGCTTTACTATGGAAGAGGGCAAAATTTCAGGCAATTCCCGCGGCGGGGGCGTGTATATCGACAACGGCAATTTCATAATGGAAGGGGGCGAAATTTCAGACAATTCCGGCGGCAGCGGCGTGTTTGCCTTCAGCGGCGGCTTTACCATGAAAAACGGTAAAATTTTCGGCAATACCGCTTCCTTCGGCGGGGGCGTGAATGTGGGCAACGGCAATTTTATCATGGAAGGGGGTGAAATATCAGGCAATACCTCCAAAGAAGCCGGAGGCGGCGTGGATATCTACGGCGGCGGCTTTACCATGAAAGGCGGCAGAATCTCAGACAATACCTCCAAAGAAGGCGGCGGCGTGTGTGTCTTTAGCGGCAGTTTCATCATGGAAGGGGGTGAAATTTCAGGCAATACCTCCAAAGAAGCCGCCGGCGGCGGCGTGTTTGTCGAGACCCGCGGCGCTTTGATAAAAACCGGCGGCGTTATTACCGGCTGGGGCGGCGGCCAAACCGCCGGCAACAAGGTTGTTGATAAGGACAGGAATCCGATCCCCGGCAGCGGCCACGCGGTGTATGCATCCGGTTCTCCCGCTAAGTACCTGGATAACACGGTCCGCGCAGACAAAAACCTATCAAGCTCGGACGCGATCTGGACAGAGTAAGGGAGCAAAGCGGCTTGACGCCGGGACGGCCGCTCCGCGGTTTTTGGGCGGTACATTGTTTTTGCAGGCATGCCTTTTTGTCCGCGGAGGGCGCTACGCGCTTCCTCCCCGGCCCGCCCTGGAAAGCCGATCATTAACCGCGATCCCCAGCCCTTTATCGGGAGCCCGTTCTGCCCGTATCGCAGAGACCGGGAGCCTGTCCAGTTCATGGAGCAGGTCGAAAAGGTTTGCCGCGGCTTCGATCAGGTCCCCGGCTTCTGAAAGCGCCCTCACAAGGGAACTGTTTGGGGTATCCTGAGCATACGCCGGATGCGGCGGGATAACGCCCCGGGCCTGTAACCAAGCGGTTCTGACGCTTCCGCTGAAAAAAAGGTATGCTTCCGACGGACGGTAGGGCAGCGCGGACATTTCTTCTTGGCTGTGGAGCGTAAGGGGTGTTCTGGGGGCATAATGGCTGTTAAGCAGTCCCGGAGAAAGGGGCGCCCGTCCTGCGGGCGCGGGGGCCTCGGCACCGGGAAGCTCTATCGGCCCTATGATTGCCTCGATGCGTTCCCGCGGCATCCCTCCTGGTCTGAGGATTCGGGGCGGGCCCGAAGAAAAGTCTATCACGGTGGATTCTACCCCGATACCGGTACGGCCTCCGTCAAGAATAAAATCGACCCGGTTCCCCAATTGCTCCCGCACATGTTCCGCCCTGGTAGGGCTTAGGTAGCCGAAAGGATTGGCGCTGGGCGCGGCTATTGCGCCGGTGGATTCGCGGATGAGCCGCTGCGCGGCTTTGTGATCCGGGAAGCGGATCGCCGCGGTGGGAAGTCCGGCGGTGGCCAAATCGGGAATTGCCGGTACTTTAGGCAGGATTATAGTCAGCGGTCCCGGCCATAAGGCGTAACAGATCGCGTCCACTTGTTTCCGCATTGCCGGTTCTAGGGTCCCGGTATCAACCACCCTTTCCATGTCATGTATGTCGGCAATGTGGATGATGAGAGGATCAAAACGGGGCCGTCCCTTTGCCTCAAAGACCTTTGCCAGGGCGGTACTATTGAAAGCGTCCGCTCCAAGGCCGTACACGGTCTCTGTGGGAAACGCGACCAGCTGCCCTGCAATCAGAGCTTCCGCAGCCGCCTGTATATCTTCATCGGAAAGGGAAAGCATCCGGGCTTCCCCGGGCCGGAAGGGTTTTTCCATAATGTTCCTGCCTATCCGGGGCATTTAGAGCCAATGCCGGCGTTTAAAGAAGATTAGCATACCCGCGGCAATAATCACCATGACTCCCCAGATGATGGGGTAGGCATAGAGGTAATCCAACTCAGGCATATAGGAGAAATTCATGCCGTATACCCCTACGATGAAGGTCAAGGGAATGAAGATGGTTGAAATAATGGTCAATACCTTCATCACCTTGTTCATGCGGTTGGAAAGAGCCGACAGGTTCACTTCCATTACGCCGGTTAAAATTTCCCGGTAGGTTTCCACGGTTTCAATCGCCTGTATCACATTATCATGCAGGTCCTTGAGGAAGGGTTTCATGTCCGGGCTTATGAGATCCGAATCCAAGCGCAGAAGAATGGCGAGGCTTTCCCGCAGAGGCCAGATAATCCGTCTGATTCGCATGAGGATCTGTTTTAACCGCTGCAAGTCGGGAATCAGGGACGCGTCGTTTTCATCAATCGCCCGATCTTCAAAATCTTCGAGCCTGTCTTCCAGCGTATCAAGAGCCACAAAGTAATTATCCACCACCGTATCCATGATCCCATAGGCAAGATAATCAGCCCCCATCTTCCGGATCCGTCCGATATTATTAAATATCCGCCGCCGGATGGTGTCGAAGGAATAATCCGAGCTTTTCTGAAAGGTAATAACCGTATCTTGGGTCAAGATGAGGCTTATCTGATCCAATACCGGCCCCTCTTCCTCCCCTATAAGCAGGGATTTAAGGGTAATAAAAAGATAGGTATCGAATTCTTCGGCCTTGGGACGCTGTTCCGTTTCGAGGATATCCTCCACGGTTAAGGGATGAATACCGAAGGCATCGATCAACGGGCTTATCCCGGCCCCGTCTTTCAGCTTGTTTACCTGTATCCAGGTGAGTCCGCCGGTATTTCGGTAGCTTAATAGTTCCTCCATCGTATCTGCGGTTTTCATCCAGGCGCCAATTGAATCATACCCAATGATAGAAAGCTCCATAGGCTCAGAATACAATAAGAAAGGAGTATGTATCAAGTACACATTCTGCCATGAGGCCGGGTGTCCTATTTCTTTCTGAGTTTAGGCGCTATTGGTGGGAGTATTATAGTCAATCCGCTTAAGAAGGGTCAGGCTTCTTCTCGTACAGGCGGAACCGGCACCCCTAATTCCCCGGCCAGGGCCTTGAGGGTGTCCCATACCGCAGGGGACAGGGGAACCCCTTTAATTGCGCTCAGGGCTTCCGCTTCATGCTCCTTTAAGCCCGCGTAATAGATCCGGTCAACCCCTTCTATGGGAACAAGCGATGTGAGCCCGTCGAGCATACGGCTCATGTCGCGCTTGAAATCCTCGGGATGCCTGAATATGTCCAAGCGCATTGCCATGAGGAAGTGACAGACCCGTGCGGAGGTGATCTCCGAGTCCTGCACCGCTTCCCCAAAAACACCGCCCGAAGTGAGCGCCGTTAAAATATCCACCATGACCGCCAGGCCGTAGCCTTTATAGCCGCCCTGATGTTCCCCTTCCCCGCCCAAGGGAAGCAGCCCGCCCCCGCGCAGGTGGAGCGTATCGTCCAGGAACGCTATGGGATCCCTGGTACCCATGCCGTTGACCCCTACGGCCAAGCCCGGGGGCAGGGTCTGGCCTTCCCGCTCATAGACTTCGACCTTGCCCCGGGTAACCGTGGTGGTCGCCATATCGAGGCTGAACATCTTGCCCTCAAGACCCGGCGCGGCAAAAGCTATGGGATTGGTACCGAACATGGCTTTCCGCGCAAACGTGGGAACTCCTAAAGCAGCGGTATTGGTCATGGCAATCCCTATCATGTCCTGCTTCGCGGCCATTTCCGTATAGAAACCGGCAATCCCGAAATGATTGGAATTGCGGATACTGCACACTCCTATGCCGTGTTCCCGGGCTATGGCTATCACCTTTTCCATAGACTGCCTGCTTAAACTCAAGCCCATAGCCCCTTCCGCATCAAGCACAAAAGAAACGGGGGTCTTGTGGAGCAAAGCCGGCGTAATCCCGCCTTTAAGCAAGCCCGCCTTAATCCCATTGGCATAACGCCTGATTCGGCCTACCCCGTGACTGGCAATGCCCCGCGCGTCCGCGGCCACCAGAATATGCGCCGAATCATCCGCCTCATCTTGAGGAATCCCCAGGGCTTGAAAAATTGCGGAACACAGGGTTTCCAGACCGGATCGGTGGACGAACATCATAATTTCACCTCTTACATATTTTTCCGGCGCTTTGAAAGCTGATCCGGCTCTAGTTTTTCAATATAGCCCGCTTTTAAATAAAGCGCAAGGACACGCCGGTCAAAGCATGGCCCGCAGATTAATATAGGCTCCAAGCCGATTTTCGTAAAATTCCTTCGGCAAATTATTCTTGGTAATCCCCTGATCCCATTGACAAGACCTTCTTGTACTGGTACTGTTAATTTGACAGTCGGACATTCGGAATCTAAAGATGGGTCGTTCGACGGCCCTTTTTTTGTGGGAAAACCGGTACAGGGCCTGTAGGCCGGCGTACCTTGAAGATAACAGGAGATCATCCGGTGAGGTTCACGCCCAAGGAAGCGGACCCTTTATTCGATTCGGCTCAGATGGTAGTGCAGGGCTTGGGTATGTCCCTGGTGGATCTGTCCGTGTCCCGGCACAAGGCAAGCGTTCAGGTGAGGGCGGTGGTCTATAAACCGGGGGTAACAGGGGTTGATGACTGTTCAAAGGCGCATCACGCGCTGATGCCCAGGTTGGAATTGGCTTTTTCCGGTCAGAATCTCTATGTGGAGGTTTCTTCTCCGGGGATTGATCGTACCATTAAGGATGGATCCGAATTGAGGCATTATATTGGCCGGGGTATTCGGTGTTTCAGAACGGATATTTCCGATTGGGCCGGAGGCGTTCTCCGGTCCGCAGATGAGACCGGGCTTGTACTTAAAGGAAAAGATGGAATGATACTATTACGATATGAAATTATCGCCAAGGCGAAGTTAGATTATTCACAGGAGGCGTAGGCTCGTGGCAATAGATTTGTCAGAAGCAATCCACCAGCTTATGCAGGATCGGGGTATGTCGGAAGAACTGATCTTGCGGACCATTGAAAATACCCTCTTGGCGGCATATAAACGCCGGTATGGAAATGTGGAAAATGCGGTTGTCCGATTCAATGATAACCAGGAAGTTTCGATTTATGCAAAAAAGAAAATCGTTGACGGGGTGTATGATCCGGTTTCGGAGATAGACTTGGAAGAAGCGCGGGAACTGAATCCCGACGCGGAAGAGGGAGATGAGATTCTTATCGAAGTTGACCCTAAAGGGTTTGATCGTATTTCGGTGCAGAGCGCCAAACAGACCGCCAAACAGTCCATACGGGAAATCCAGAAGGACAGTCTTTATTCTGAATTTAGGAATAAAGTAGGGGAGATAATCATCGGCTATTACCAGCGGGAGCGGAACAGGACTATCTATGTGAATTTGGGAAAAATGGAGGGTATCCTGCCCAACAAATATCAATCCCCCCGGGAAACCTACCATGTGAACGATCGGATCAAAGCCCTGATTATCGAGGTGAATAAGACCCCTACAGGGCTTCAGGTGGTGCTTTCCAGAACCCATACGGAGTTTGTCCGTGCGATTTTTGAGATTGAGGTTCCTGAAATCTATGATAAAACAGTGGAGATTCACAAGATAGTCCGGGAGCCAGGATACCGGACCAAACTGGCGGTGTATTCCAACCGGGAGGATGTGGACCCGGTGGGAGCCTGCGTGGGGCTCAAAGGGGTGCGTATTCAGGCGGTCATCAAAGAGCTTGAAGGGGAGAAGATCGATATTCTGAAATACGATCCCGATCCGAAGCGGTTCATTAAGAATGCCCTTTCCCCCGCGGAAGTCAGGGACGTGATCATTCTTGATGACGGGAAGCACCAAGCCCTCGCGGTGGTGAATGATTCCCAGCTTTCCTTGGCCATAGGTAAGCAGGGACTTAATGTGAAACTTGCCAACCGTCTGGTGGACTGGAATATTGATGTAAAAACCGACGCGCAGTTTGCGGAAATGGATATTGCCGCGGAATCCCGGCGGGCGGTTTCAGAATTGTTCGGAGAGACCTATGGAGAGGAATTTTCGCGGATCTCCGAGCTTCCCGGAGTGGATAAGGCGGTGGCCGGAATACTGCTGGAAAACGGCGTTGATTTTATAGAAGACTTTATTTCTCTTTCTAAAGAAGAACTTTCAAAGTTCGAGGCCCTTACCGCAGAACAGCTTGATCAGATGCAAAAACTCATTGAAGAGTATGTGGAAATTGTCGAAGAAGAAGATGCGCCTCCCTCCTATTTCCCGGAGGGACAAGCCCCATCAATAAGCTCCGGTAATAAAGCGGAAGCCCCAAACGCTCCTCCTGTAGTATCCGAGGAAGTTGAGGAATATGAATGTCCTGAATGCGGGGCTAAGATAACCATTGATATGACCAGTTGTCCCAAGTGCGGCATCGGCTTAACTTTTGAATACGAAGATGATGAAGAAGAAGAATAAACGCGGTTTCTAGAAAACTGTAGTATTTTTTAAAGGTGGATTATGGCTGAGGAATTAGATAGCACCCAAAAACCAAAGGGGGTAGCGGAACTCATTAAGCATGGGCAGAATGAGCATGAAGTTTCCGAAAGGGGAGTGAAAGACCCTCCTCCTTCGGAACAGGGCGATCGTCCGACCAAGAAGAAGGTTGTGGTAAAGAAAACCTCTGTTCCCATTTCAGGAACAGCGCATCAGGTTAATAAAAAGTCTCAGCCCAAGGTCGTTGTCCGGGGAGAACCTGTTCAAAATGCGCCGAAGGGTAAATTCGCAGGAGCCTCCGGCCAGGGAGTTGCAAAAGAGACGGTCTCAAGCCGTACGGCAGGATTTTCGAAAGCATCTTCTTCCGTATCTTCAGCTTCAAAAGAATCCCTGAAAGAGGACAAAGCTCCGGAACAGCCCCCGCATCCTCCTATTCCCCGGGGGGTCAGTTCTTTCCCCGCTACCCCGCGTCCGAATGCGGCCGCAGGTAGAGTAGGCGGCAAGTTCGTCGGTCCCCGGCATCAGCGGGATGAGGGGTCTCAAAACCGTCCTCCCTTATCTCCCTTCAGGCAGCGTCCCAATGCAGCCGCCGGAAGGGTTGGGGGCAAGTTTGTGGGGCCGCGCACCGGGGAAGGGGGCCAGCACCATAACCGCAGCGGTCCGGGCGGCGGACGTCCTTTCGGCGGACAAGGGGGTAGCCGGCCCTTCGGCGGACAAGGCGGCGGACGTCCCTTCGGAGGCCAGGCCGGCGGGCAACGGCCCCGGGGCAGGCCTGGTCCGGCCCAAGGAAACCAGCGGCCCGGCGGGTTTAATCCTCAGCGGCCGGGAACAGGCAGGCCGGGATTGCCCCGTCCCGGAGGAGGGGCAGCGCCCGGACAGACCCCTCCGATAATAGATGGAAAGGGGGCGGCTAAAAAGTCCTTCAAGGCCAAGAAACCTGTCTACACTAGGCGGGAAAAAGAGCTGGAAATGGAGGAAAAACTTCTCCAAACCAAGAAAAAGATCACCCATATTGTGAATCCCGTCCCGAAATCCATTGATATTATGGAAGTGATTTCGGTTTCCGAATTAGCCCGCAAGATGAATCTCAAGGCGTCGGATCTGATCCAGAAACTGATGAGTATGGGCATGATGGTTACCATCAATCAGCAGATTGACGCGGATACCGCCACGCTTCTGGCCGCGGAATTCGGAGCGGATGTGCGGATTATCAGCCTTTACGATGAAACCTTGATCGAAACCGCACGAGATGATGAAGCCGACATGGATCCCCGTCCGCCGGTGGTAACGGTCATGGGTCATGTGGATCATGGAAAGACCAAACTCCTGGATGCCATCCGCAGTACCGATGTGGTTTCCGGGGAATTCGGGGGTATCACCCAGCATATCGGCGCTTATACTGTAGATACCCCCAATGGCAAGATCACCTTCCTGGATACTCCGGGACACGAAGCCTTCACCCGTATGCGGGCTAGGGGGGCTCAGGTAACGGACACTGTGGTCCTTGTGGTCGCCGCGGACGACGGGGTCATGCCTCAGACTGTGGAGGCCGTCAATCATGCCAAGGAAGCGGATGTTCCCATCATCGTGGCGGTCAATAAGATGGACAAGCCCGAGGCTAATCCGGACCGGGTGAAAAGCCAGCTTTCGGAGCTGGGACTCCAGCCTGAAGAGTGGGGCGGACAGACCATGTTCGTGGAACTCTCGGCATTACGAAAAGAAGGGCTTGATAAGCTCATTGATTCTATCCTGCTGGAAGCGGAAATTCTGGATCTTAAAGCCAACTATAACCGGCCCGCAGAGGGGAAGATCCTGGAATCCCGGATCGATCATGGCCGCGGTATTGTTGCTACCGTCATGGTGCAGAAGGGAACCCTGAAAATCGGGGATTCTTTTGTGGCGGGGATTTGGCCCGGTAAGGTGCGGGCGCTCTTTAACGATAAAGGGGAGCGGGTTGAGGATGCCACCCCGGCCATGCCCATAGAGGTTCTAGGGTTCGAAGGTATTCCCAATGCGGGGGATCCCCTTCAAGTGGTGGAAGATGAAAAGACCGCCCGGGGCATCTCTGCCAAACGGCAGGAACTCAAACGTTTTGAAGACGCCAAGAATATCAAGAAGATCACCTTGGATAATCTCTACGATACCATTAGTGACGGCGCGATTCAGGAGCTCAAGGTTATCATCAAGGCCGATGTGCAAGGTTCCGCCGAAGCCCTCCGCTCAAGCCTGGAAAAACTCTCTAACAAGGAGGTGCGGCTTAACGTGATTCAGGCCCTGCCCGGAGCCATCAATGAAGGGGATGTAGATTTGGCTATTGCCTCCAATGCGATCATCATCGGGTTCAATGTACGGCCTGTTCCCAAGGCAAAGCTCTTAGCGGATCAGGAAAAGGTGGACATCAGAAAATACAACATCATCTACAAAGCGGTGGAGGAAATTCAGCAGGCAATGGAGGGGATGCTCAAACCCGATACCAAGGAAGAAGTCATTGCCACCGTGGAAGTCCGGGACACCTTCAAGACCCCGAAATTCGGTACCATCGCGGGCTGTTATGTGCTGACCGGTATGGTCAAACGCAACGCCAGCGTCAATATTATCCGGGATGCTATTGTTATCCATACCGGAAAGCTCTCTTCCCTCAGGCGTTTCAAGGATGACGTCAAGGAAGTTGCCGCAGGTTATGAATGCGGCATAGGGTTTGAAAACTTCGACGGAATCCAAGTAAACGATCAGCTTGAAGTCTTTGAGATCATCGAGGTTGCCAGAAAACTGAGCTGATGCTTGCATATACCCCGGAGGATCCGCCGATGTGTGAATACAAGAAACCACGAACAGGTGAACATCCGGGGGGCCCCGGTTATATGCTTAATTGTGAAATACACGTTAATGGGGGGAAGCGGGTTTAATGACGGGATTGTCCGAGCCTTTCCGGGAAAACATATATGCCCGATGCGCGGCGTCTTCCGGAAGGGTGGCAAACGCGCAGTAGTCTTTCATTTCAATAGCGTTTACCAGGCGGCCCGGCACGCCGCCGGCATTGGTGAGAAGTTTCACCACGTCTCTCACGGAAGCGCCGTGCCGGCGTCCAAGACCCACATATACCCGTGTAAAACCGCCGCCCGGTACATCGCCTTCGGGTGAGAAACTTCTCCTGCGGCCTCCGTTGCCGCTATGGTGATCTTTCCGGTGATCCTGCCCATCAAAACCATGTCGAAAGGCAGGGCGTTTACCGGCGGTCCGCCCCCGCACTTCATCCCGAGGGGCGGTTTCCTGAAATTCCGTTATCGGGCCGTACCTGGAAGGATCCAGAAGATCCCCGTAGGTGAGGGTAATGAGGGCTTCTACCGTCCGTTCACCCCCCAGTTTTTCTATCAATTCCTTGCTTACCTGGGTAAGCAGGGGCGGAACCAGCGTAGTATTTCCGGAGCCGTTAAAAAGCGGGTCTAGGGTCTGCCGGCCCGGTAGGGCGGGGCAGTTTTCTTGCGGTAATTCAAAGAGCGCCGTCTTTTCTATATTATCTTCAATTTCCGAAGGGTTCTCGATAAGCGCAGGAAGCGCCGCGGCAACAGACTGGAGGATCCTGCCTTTGACGGCTTTCATCACCGATTTTATCTGGGGAACCCTCATCCATTGGATCTTGCTTCCCAAGGTCCGCTCCATACTCCGGGAAAGATGACTGATCCGGCCCCGCTCCGCAGGGAGAGCCAAACTAACGGCCTGACCCCGCCTCCCGGCACGGCCGGTTCGTCCAATGCGATGAATGTAGGTTTCCCGATCATTGGGGAGGTCCCAGTTTACCACATGGGTAAGCCGTTCAATGTCCAGTCCCCGGGCGGCCACATCGGTGGCCGCCAAAATGGTGGTAAGCCGGGAACGGAAGCGCCGCAGGGTCCGCTCTCTGGCTTCCTGGGAGAGATCCCCGTGAATCGCCTCCGCTGTGTAGCCTCCTTCCACAAGACGGCGGGCAAGCTCATCGGCTCCGGACTTGGTGGCGCAGAAGATCAGTCCGTAAAAATCATTCGCCCCGTCAATAAGCCGCCGCAGAACCTCCAAACGGTCCTCTTTTTTCACTATTAGGTAAAACTGATCCACCGCAGGCTTTTCATCTTCCGGAGCGGTGTCCTCCAAGATTTCTACGTCTCCAATATATTCCCGGACAATCCGGAGGATTGCCTCCGGCATGGTGGCGGAAAAAAGCGCCACCCGCCGTTCGCTCTTAACCGCCTTGAGGATAGTCTCCACATCCTCGAAAAAGCCCATATCCAGCATTTCATCGGCCTCGTCTAAGATGAACCAGTCTACCGCAGAAAGGTCCAGTATCTTCCGTTCCATGAGGTCCATGATCCTTCCGGGAGTTCCCACCACAATCTCGGTGCCCCGCTTGAGGTCGAAGATCTGATTTCTAATTGAAGCGCCGCCATAAACCGCGGTAATCCGAGGAAAAGGGCCGGTTGTCAATGAGGCGATTTCTTTGGAAATCTGTAGGGCTAATTCTCTGGTGGGGGTAAGGATAAGCGCCCGGGGTGCATGACCCCCTTGAGTGAACCGCTCCACCAGAGGTATCCCAAACGCGGCGGTTTTTCCCGTGCCGGTCCTAGCCTTCACAATCAAGTGCCCTTCATCCGCGAGGAGCCGGGGCAGGGCAATGGTCTGAATAGAACTGGGCGCGGTAAATCCTTTACGGGTCAGGGCGCCCAGTACCGTATCGGATAAACCGAAAGAAGCAAATGGGTGGCAGTCTGTGATCATACCTATAGTATACCTAAAACCAAGGGACTGCGTATATACGTCTCCGGTATTGCTATTGGTTCGGCATCTCAAAAAACTCAATACACACCCGCCGCGGTCCTGTAACAGTCGGTACTTGCCCTTGCGAACACTAAGGTATGCCGGAATTACATCTCGCTTAGGGTCCCTACCCGCTGATTACCCGTCCCTTTGCATCGGGTATGCCTGTTTTGCGTCTGAAATAGGTATTGATCACATCCCGCCATTCCCCGGCGTTTTCAAGCTGCCGTTCCATGCGGGAAAGCACCGAAGCATAGATCCCTTCATCAAGGTTCCCTTTGAGTCCCATCCAGGTATCGATCATAGCTTTGACCTCATCGTAACCCTCAAAATGGGTGTTGTAGATATTCTGCAGCAGGGTTTCTCCGTTTTTCATCCGGTAATCATAGGGTAAACGGTGGAAGAAGAGTATGAGGTTCTCTGGACAGCAGGCAGGATCGCGAAAAACAGCCGCTTTTTGGGGCGCGTATTGCTCGGTATAGCCGGTACCCGCAGGGGTGCGGTCGATACCGATGGACCGCCTGTCAGCTCGGTGATAGGTTCCCCACTTGGAGAACTCGTAACCTTCGGGACTGGGACCATAATGAATCCCCGGATTCACCATAAAGCATATACCAAAGGGGGCGTTATATTTTTCGTAGATCGGATAAGATGCCAGCAGTATCTTTTTTATGGTTTCAGCAACTTCAGTATCTCCAAAGGTAAGAACGCTCCACTCATGGGCGATTACTTCGGAAGAAAGGCCCGGGTCCCAGGCAAGACGGCCGTATCCATAGAGATTCGCCTGCGCCAAGGGATGGCCGGTCCAATTTTGGTCAAGCCCTACATTGCCCACCCCTGCAAGCCCTTCGATCGATCTTCCCATCAATTCCCGAACCCGCGATGCAGGTCCGCGGGCGGTATCAAAGCTCATAATATCTTCCCAAAGCCAAGGCAGATAGCACAGATCGATCTGATGTCCGGTGTATTCCTGGGTTATCTGGAGCTCCATGATATGCCGGGTCTTTAAAAGCGCGCCGAACAGCGGGGAAACCGGTTCCCGAACTTGAAAATCATAGGGGCCGAATTTTATCTGCAGAATGACATTTTCATCAAAACCGCCGTCCAGGGGCATGAAATGATCGTAAGCGGCCTTAGCCCGGTCAACCGAATGATCCCGCCAATCCTGGGCGCAGTTATACACAAAGCAACGCCAGAAGACCTCCCCGTTGTGAGGCCGGAGCGCGGCGGCAAGCATATTGGCGCCTTCCGCATGGGTGCGTCCGTATTGAAAGGGCCCCGGCTCAAACTCCGAGTCCGCCTTCACCATAAATCCCGCCAAATCAGGAATAGCCCGGTAGATCAGATCAGTCTGCTCTTTCCACCAGGAAGCGACCGCAGGATCAAGCGGGTCCGCGGCGGCCAGATCCCCAAGCACGCAGGGAGAGGCAAAGTTTATGCTGAGTATGAGCCGTATGCCGAAAGGCCGGAATATAGACGCCAGTTTTGCCACTTCAGGCAGATACGCTTCGGTAATAAGTCCTTTTGCCGCGCCCCGCACATTAGCGTTATTGATTGAAATCCGGTTTATGCCGATGGAAGCGAGGAGCCGGGCATAATCTTCAATCCGCCGGGGATCGTACTTGATACGGTTATCTTGGTAGAACAGGGATTTCCCGGCATAACCCCGTTCAACAGTTCCGTCAAGATTATCCCAGTGGTTAATGATACGGTAAGACGTTGCGGGAGCCTCCGCAATGTGAGTTCCCGCAGTGATTTTTCCCAGCCGCAACAGAAAGAGCAGTCTGTATACGCCATACAACGCGCCCCGGGGGTCTTGCCCCGCAACGATGATCCTGGTATCGGTAACCTGAAGGACAAACCCTTCAGGTTTTTGAGACGGAAGGGAAAGCCCCAAAGCGGTATTCAGATGCTCAATCGTACCGACGAGGGTTTCTTGATCCCTTGCCTTGCTCCCGGCGGAAATACCGAAACCGCGGGCTAGTCCCCGACGAAGCTCCGCCGCGGCGCGTTCAATAATTTCCCCTTTTTCCTCAATCCGCAGGTTGCTCAACATTCCGGCCAGGGAAGGGGAGATATCCGGTGTTCCCCAGGCTTGAAACCAGCAATCGTATTCGCAAATCTTATATGCATGGGACCCCATACTTGCCTCCTATGCTTCCGTAATTCATTTCGGAAGCCGATAAATAATTCCTGTAATCCTTTAACTTCTCTATGCAAGAATAACGCATACTCCAGAAGGTACTTCGTATTCTCGTACTTTCCTGAAAAGTCCTGATGCCCGGTCGATACGGAATACCACGAGATTATCCGAGTCCTGATGGCAGGCTAACAGAAACGTGCCTGTGGGATCAAGCGTAAAATCCCGGGGTATTTTGCCTCCTGAAGGAAGAGTCTGTAGAAATTCCAAGCCGCCCCGGTCCGATACTTTATAAACGGCAATGCTGTCGTGGCCCCGGTTAGAGACATACAGAAACCGTCCGTCAGGGCCGATCTTGATTGCCGCGGCAGTATTGGAAACGGTTGTTCCCTGGGGCAGGGTCGATAGGCTTTGGGTTTTTTCAAACCCTCCTCGACCGTCATACCGTAACACATCCACCGTAGAATCCAGTTCATTCACCACATACCCATAGTTTCCGTTCGGATGAAAAACCCCGTGCCTGGGTCCCGCCCCGGGTTTGGAGGAGAACCCGGGGGCCGGCAGTGGAGACAGGGGCGCTGCCTCATATTTGTTGAAGGAATAGATCATCACCCGGTCGGATCCTAAATCGCAGGCGCATCCGTAAGCGTTATTGGGATCAAACATGAAGAAATGGGCGCGGGGTCCCTCTTGGCGATCCTTATGGGGGCCGCTCCCGTGCAACGGGATGATCTGCACGGCTTCTCCTAAAGCGCCCGCCGGTTCAAGGGGAAAGACGCCGAGGGTCCCGCCGGTATAATTGGCAACGACCCCATGAGTTGCTTCTTGATTGACGGCTATATGACAAGGGCTCTTGCCCTTGCTGCTTTTCCGGTTAAGAAACGTGAGGCCGCCGGTTTCCGCTTTAATTGCAAAAGCGGAAACCGATCCTCCGGGCTTCCCGTCAAAGGTATCGGTTTCATGAACAGCGTACAGATATTTTTTTGAAGGGGCTAGGGCCAGATAAGAGGGATTCACACAAAGAGCGGCAACCCGCAAGTCTTTCACCGTGCCGCTCTCCGTATCCAGCTTGAAAGCATAGATTCCCTGCCCTCTGCCGGTTGCTCCCTGCGTATAAGTTCCGATATATCCGGAAAAATAATCCATACAAAACTTCCCGCGTTTCCCCGATGCTTCCTATTTTGCGCTTCCGCAAGGATCTTTGATATCCGCAACACCGATAAAGGGCGCGAGGTCTCCGATACAAGCGCCTATCCTCCACGGCTTTTTCCATGGGAACCGGTAGGATAACCCGGCTTGAGAGGGTTTCAAAATCCTATCCGGTCATTTCTGCCCCTCTACCGCTTTTCGTTGATCTTTTCCTTTTCTTTAATTATCTTCGCGTCCAGTTTATCAATCAACTTATCAATCGCCGCATTGAGTTCAAAGTCGTTTTCCTTGACATGAACCGACACGCCCCAGCGAAAATTGACCGTTGCCTCCGCGGCATAATCCTTATCTTTCGTGAGCGTAAAAAGGAGATCAATGATCATATTCTCGACATTCGGAAAGCGGGTTATCTTACGGTTCAGATACTCTCTGGCATCATCTTTAAGGGTGAAATGTACGGCTTTAATGTCAATATTCATATAAATTATGGCGTGGAAACCCAAGGCCGGAACTTTGGAATAAAACGCCATCGGGCTTTTAGCCCGACCTCCTTGTGATAAAAATAAAGCCCTTTTGTCCGAGCGGTTAAAGGACATTCCGCTTTGTCTATGCGACGCAACGCATAATCCGGGATCACCCTGATAAACGACAAGCATACATTCCTATCACTCCGGCAGGCTGCTTTCTATTGTTTATATCATACCGGCTTATAAATATCAAGAGGGGGGTTGCCCAGGGCAAAAGCATTTAAACACGGGTCCGCAGATTACACGGATTTTCACGGATTAATTTCACGGGTTAAAAAGGATATAAGCAATTGAATAGCGCGGATAAGGAGAATATTTCAAG
>JAITHW010000173.1 GCA_031279815.1 Treponema sp.
CAGCTTGCGGAAGAGCTGAAGCGCATTGAGGAACAGTCCGTTACCCTGCAAGCCGCGAATAAAACTATCGCGGACATCGCGGGGCAGACCAATATTCTGGCCATGAACGCCGCGATTGAAGCGGCCCACGCGGGGGAAGCGGGCAAGGGCTTTGCGGTGGTTGCCGGGGAGATTAGAAAGCTGGCGGAACTTTCCGGCAAAGAATCCGAGGCGGTTTCCGGGGAAATCAAGAAAATGGAGCGGGCTATCGCGCAGATAGGCAAAGTTTCTCAGGAAACCGTGAGGGCTATGGACAGGATATTCACCGAGATAAAGGCTATAGATTCTTCCTTCGGGGTGGTGCGGAACGCGGTGGAAGAGCAGGCCGCCGGGGGTTCCCAGATTCTGACCGCGCTGAAAACTATCCAGGATATGACCGTACAGGTCCAGGACGGCGCCGGGGCGATACACCAAAAGAGCGGCGACATTCAGCGGGAGATGGGCAATCTCCAGAAAATTTCTCACGATTTTACCGGAAGCGTCCATGAGGTTCGGATTGCCGGCGGCAGCATCGCCGACTTCCTGGAAAACGCAAAGAACATAATGTAACCTATCGAAAAGCCCGTGTTTTTTCAGCGTCAAGAAACCGCCGCAAGAGGGCCTTCCCCGCGGAATTGCTCCGGCCCCGCAGGTTTTTCCATATTTGCGGCGATTAATCGGGAACGCCGCTAACTATGCAGAATTTTCAGGGCCTCTTCCCGGTAGCACTCCATAAGATAGGGAATGCCCGTCGCTTTGGCACATTCTTCCGTGAGGGACATGAGATCCTTCCGGTTGATCACCGAAACCGTAAAGCGCCGCGCTCCGGCCATAAGCTGCTGGAGACCCACCTTGATCTTGTCCGTGTAACTGTAGATGCCCACGGCTCCCAGAGGCAGGTTCTTAATTTCCCCGGCGCCTACTATGTCCTTGACCTTTTCATAGCCGACAAAGATTTCCTCCGGGGTTGAGCCGTAATCGGACACGGTTTTGGGCAGATTCCCGTCCTTGATCCATTGGGCGATGTTCTTGCCAACCATACCGGGGATCATCAGTGCGCGTCCCATACACACGGCCTTGACATACGGCGCTCCCAGGGCAAGGGCTTTGAACACATGGTCTTCGGTACTGAAACCGCCGGCAAAGGCCAGATCAGGAACCCGTTTGCCCCGGCCGGCCAAAATCGAAGCGTATTCATAAGCGGCGCTGTGGAGATAGATTGAGGGGATACCCCATTCCTCCATCATCCGCCAAGGGCTCATGCCGGTTCCGCCCGAAGCGCCGTCAATGGTGAGGAGATCGATCCGCGCGTCCGAGCAGTACCGGATCGCCATTGCCAGCTCTTTCAGGCTATAAGCGCCTGTTTTCAAGGTGATCCGCTTGTATCCCAGAGACCGCAGCCGTTCAACCTCTTTCATAAATCCTTCCTGGGTAACAAAACCCAGACGGCTGTGGCGCTCGAATTCCTTGATCGCCCCCGCTTTGTAGGAAGCCTGGACAATCGGGTCCGAGGGGTCCGGGGTTACGATATAGCCCCGCCGCTGAAGTTCCAGCGCGCGTTCCAGTTGCGCGACCTTGATTTCGCCGCCGATACATTTGGCGCCCTGCCCCCATTTAAGCTCAATGGTTTCGATCTTATGCTTGTTGATAATGTATTCCGCCACGCCCAGGTTGGTGTCTTCCACGTTCATCTGGATAAGAATTTCACCGTAACCGGCCTGATATTTTCGGTACGCCTCGATGCGCCGGTCCATGTCGGGCGCCTTAGTTACCTTTTTCCCCGGGGAGAGTTCCAGCCCGGGATCAATGCCGCACACATTTTCTCCGCAGACAATGGTTACCCCGGAAACGGCCGCGCCGACAGCGAAATGCTCCCAGTTCTTGCGCGCTATTTCGGTTGACCCTAACGCGCCGGTAAAGATGGGAACCAGCATTTTGACCTGCTTGTCCCAGCCGTAGGATGTCTCGGTATCGACCAAGGGGAAACGGGCGTTATCAGGATTGGCCTCCGTTCCCGGAGGCAGTCCTTCCGCGCCTTGGGCATAACCTTGGATATTGAGATGAGAATAATCTACCGGATAGTTCTTATCGGCCCCGGCGGTCACATCCCCAAAGGGACCGGGGTAGATCAGCTCTCTGCCGCGGAAACTCGCTTTGAAAACCTCGCAGTTCCCCTGACACCCGTCAATACACCGGGAACAAAGTCCGCTGCAAGGGACCACGCTCCGGGAACGGTTTACCGTGCGGGTCGCATCATTACCATTCGGACGCTGTAAATTCATAAATATCTCCTTAAAAAATAGAATTCGGTTAATTCTATTCATGCTTCGGAGGAAAAACAAGACCGTCTGCCGCCTCTATTCCGGTTAAACCTTGACGCGGGTTTTACCCCGGATTATACTTTTTTATAGATACAAAGTATGTTTTGTGAGGAATCTAATGGCTGTTGAACTTAAAAAAGGTCAGAAGATCAGCCTTGAGAAGAAATCCGGCGTCTCTCTGGGAGAAATTATTATTAATCTGAATTGGAATCAGGCGGGAGCGGTTAAAAAAGGGTTGTTGTCCGCGCTGTTCAAGCCCGGGGGCATTGATTTGGATTTAGGCTGCCTTTACGAGTTGGCCGGCGGCGAGAAGGGATGCGTGCAAGCCTTGGGCAATGTTTTTGGGAATTATCAAGCGTCTCCCTACATTGTGTTGGATAAAGACGACAGAACCGGTTCGTCTACGGAGGGAGAAAATCTCCGAATTAACGGCGGAATGATCCCCCGGTTTAAGAGGGTTCTCGTATATACCTTCATCTATGAGGGGGCGGCGAACTGGCGGCAGGCGGACGGAGTGGTTACGGTGAAATATCCGGGAAGCCAAGATATTATTGTTCACATGGACGAATACGGTTCATCAAAAAAACTGTGCGGCATTACTTTATTGGAAAACACGAATGATGAAACCTTTTCCGTTGAAAAGCTGGTACGGTTTTTTGATGATCAAGCAGAACTCGACAGGGCTTTCGGCTGGGGTATGAACTGGACCGGGGGCAGAAAAGATTGATGCCGTTCACAACAGAAACGGCGAAGGCAGGGTGGTATGCCGGTTAGTCTTCAAAAAGGCCAGCGGGTTAATCTGACAAAAGAGGACGGCAATGCTTTAACACAAGTCGTGGCAGGGCTTGGCTGGGATCGGGCGGCAAGCGGAAGAGCCAACATAGACTGCGACGCTTCCGCGATTCTATGCGGCGGAGATGGAAAAATTATCCGGCAAGAAGATATCGTGTATTTCGGCAGTCTCAAGCATCCTTCCGATGCGGTTCGGCACAACGGAGATAATCTAACCGGCGCAGGAGATGATGAGCAGATAGAGGTGAATCTGTCCGATATTCCCGGTCAATATGAAAAAATAGTGTTTATAGTTACTATTTATCAGGCGAAAGAGCGGAAACAGCATTTCGGCATGATACGGAACGCATTCATCCGTATCGTGGACCGCGAAACCCGGAAAGAAATACTCAGGTACGATCTTTCTGAAAACTGCGATGGGATGACCGCAATGATCTTCGCCGAAATGTACCGCAAAGAAGGCCGGTGGAAATTCAACGCTGTTGGGCAGCCCACACAGGATAACGGTTTAAGCGCATTGGCTGAACGATACCGTTGAAGGAAGGTTTATGGGATTGACACTCCCCACGCCTAAAGGCGGGGGATTCTTGCTTCAACGATAACTGCCAGGGGTATAGCTTGGTTTTCGCAAAAACTCCCTACAGGGAGCTTTTACGGTGGTTCCAACCCATG
>JAITHW010000195.1 GCA_031279815.1 Treponema sp.
TGAATAGCGCGGATAAGGAGAATATTTCAAGGAACCGACGATTACTATAGACCTTTTCCGGCGCTATGTACCCAAATCCCTGTTGATCTGCGGGCTTTTTATACCCTTCAAAAGTTAAACGCTTTTGCCCTGATGAAGTAGGAATAACGGCTTGTATTGTTGTGTATGGTATGCTATCCTTTTTGTAGTGTTTTACGCCGTAACCCTTTGGATAGCCCAGTTAGAATAAGGGCGGTGAGCCAAACTTCTAACAAATCCGCCCTTTGCAGACAAGGGGAGTTTCAAAAGGAGATTTTTTATGAAACGGATCATGGTTTTTATCGGCTTTGCCCTTATAACGGCAAATGTATTAAGCGCAGCAGACGACCCGTCCCCTATAAATGTGAATGATTTTCAGACAGCCGCCAGGGGGACAGGGGCTTCCCAGACCATAAGAATTACCGGTTATAGAGGTACGGATAGGAATATCCGTATTCCTGAAAGAATCAATGGCGTTCCGGTAACTGAAATCGGGGATTACGCGTTTCGGGATAAGCGGGTAACGGATATTACCCTTCCGGGGACCATAGTCTTTATCGGGGAGGCGGCGTTTGCGATAAACCAATTAACCAACCTTATCATTCCCGACAGCGTAAGGTCCATTGGGAATCATGCGTTCCGGGAAAACAGATTAACCCGTGTGCTTATCGGCGGCGGAGTAAGCGCCATCGGGGACGCGGCATTTTATCACAACCAACTGACCAACGTTGCCATTCCCGACAGCGTAAAATCCATTGGGAATCATGCGTTCCGGGAAAACAGGCTGACCGCGGCGGTTATCGGCAGCGGGGTAACTGAAATCGGGGATGTGGCTTTCGCGTATAACCAGTTGGGGGGCATTATCATTCCTGAAAACGTAAGCTCTATCGGAGCCTATGCGTTCCGGGGAAACCAATTAACCGCCATTACCATTCCCGATAAAGTATCTGTGATTGGGGAAGCGGCATTTTATGATAACGAGCCTCTGGCAAGCATTACCATTGGTCCGAAAGCGGATTTGAAAGCCAACAGTTTTGATAATCAATTCGCCGCGGTTTATAACCGGTTTAATAAACAGGAAGGAGAATATACCTTAGGCGTCATAAACGGTAAGACCCAATGGTATTACGGCGCAGCGGAAAAGCCGGAAGATTTTGAGACCGAGATCAGCGGTGAGGGTTCTTCCCAGACCATTACCATTACCGGCTATAAGGGTGCCGATAAAAAGGTGTATATTCCCCCGCAAATCGGCAATATTCCGGTAACCGCTATTGGGAAAGACGCTTTCAGGGAAAAGGGATTAACCGCTATTACGATTCCTTCGAGTGTTACCGCTATTGCCGAAGGGGCCTTTGCGATAAATCATCTGACCGAGGTGGTTCTTCCTGAGAATATTACGGTTATTGATAATTGGGTATTCGCTCGAAACCGGCTGACCGAAGTTACTGTTCCTCCTAATGTAACTGCCATCGGAGGCTGGGCGTTTTACGATAATAGGTTAAGCAAGGCTGCTATTGGGGATAATGTAAGCTCTATCGGGGAGGCGGCGTTCAGCAGAAACCGCTTGCCTGTGGTTGCCATTCCCGCGGCCGTAACTGCTATCGCGGATGCGGCGTTTTATCTAAATGAATTAAAGAGCGTTGTCATAGGCTCAAACGTTACTTTGGGTTCAAACAGCTTTGATAATCAATTATCCGGCTTCTATAATGAATCTCAGAAAGAATTATCCGATCCCCAGGTAGGGGAATATTTCTTGGACACTAATCTAAACTGGAATTTTTTGGTTCAAGAAAGCCCCGATAATTTCGACACCAGAATCAACGGCAGCGGGCCTTCACAGACCATAACCATTACCGGTTACAGGGGAACCGCCGCGAATTTCCGCATCCCCGAACAATTCGACAATGTCCCGGTAACGGTTATCGGGGAAGGGGCGTTTGCTGAAAAGCATCTGGTTATCGTGATTATTCCCGACAGCGTTATTACTATCGAAGACAGGGCCTTTGCTAAAAACCAATTAAAGACCCTGATCATTCCCGCTCAAGTTGCTGCTATCGGGGCATTCGCCTTTAGCGAAAATGAATTAACGGCCCTTACCGTTCCCAGGAATGTTACGGGTATCGGGAAAGGGGCTTTTATGCTGAACCGCTTAACAAGCCTCACCCTTGCCGAGGGAGTTCCCGCTATTGGGGACGCGGCATTTGCCCAAAACCAATTAACGAGCCTCACCATTCCCCGAAGCGTTGTGAGTATCGGCGCGGAGGCTTTTGCGATAAATCAATTAACGGGAGTTGCCATTCCCAACAGCATTACCGCTATTGGGAACCGGGTGTTCTCTCAAAATCAGTTAAATCAAGTTATCATTCCCGATAGCGTTACCGCTATCGGGGAGGGCGCATTCTTCCAAAACCAGTTAAGTACCGTTACCATTCCCAGAAGCGTCGCGGCTATCGGAAGCGGAGCCTTTGAAGAAAACCCCCTTACAAGCCTTACCATTGAAGCCGATAACGTTACCGTGAGTGCGGATAGTTTCAGCAACTCCTTTGCGGACGGGTACAACCAATCGGGCAGAAAAGCAGGACGATACAGCCTGCGTACCATGTGGAATTTCAGCGATCAATAAGCTCCTCTCAATACAATAAGGAAGGAAACGGAAAACCCCGGCATATACCGGGGTTTTCTATACTTGCGAGGACCTGTAAAGTCCCTGTTTTGAGGTTTGCGCTGCTCAGATCCCTTCCCTATTTCCCGTTCTCTATGGTATGCTCTCCCTATGCAGGCTATCATTAAACCCCATAATTTTACGGGGAGGATTCGTATTCCGGCCTCTAAGTCCCATACTATTAGGCGGCTCCTCATCGCGGCCCTGACCGAAGGGGTCTCTGAAATCGAAGAGCCCCTGGATTCCCTAGACGCCCGTTCTTGCGTTGCTGTAATCCGCGCCCTGGGAGCGGATATTGAGGAACGCCGTGCCGTCGCCCAAGGCCCCAATCCGGCGGATGAAACAGGCAAAAAGCTGGCTGGCTGGCGTGTGCGCGGCATAAGGCCCGGAAGGATTACCGCTCCCCAAGGCCATCTTGATGTGGGAAATTCCGGGACCACCCTCTTTTTGGCTCTGGCCGCCGCCGCATTGGGGACACAGCCCATAACTTTTACCGGGGACGAACAGATCCGCCGCCGCAGCGCGGGGCCGCTCTTGACCGCGCTTTCAGGCTTGGGCATTAGGGTTGTTTCCGCTGAAAAGGGCTGCGCGCCCATTACCGTGCAGGGACCCTGGAAAGGAGGCCGGGCCGCCCTTCCCTGTCCAACCAGTCAGTATCTTTCGGCAATCCTTCTGGCCGCCCCTTTAGCCCCGGCAGGCGCCGTTACCGAAATCGACGTGCCTCTCCTCAATGAGCGGCCTTACATTAAGCTGACCCTTTCCTACCTGGACGCTCAGGGAATACCATACCGGGCCGCGCAGGACTTCTCCTATTTCCGTATTCCCGGAGGCGCCTCTTACAAACCCATGAACGGGCCGGTACCGGGGGATTTTTCCTCCGCGGCTTTTCCCGGGTGCGCGGCGCTTACCGGCGGTTTCGGACCCGTTACCCTCCTGGGACTTGATCCGCAGGACCCCCAAGGGGACAGAGTGATATTCGATATGCTTACCCAAATGGGCGCTGCGGTGAATTGGGAAAAAACAGAGGAAACTTCGCGGCCAGCATGGACTTTAACGGTTTCCCGGTCGAGACCCTTGCAAGCCCGCGTCTTCGACTTGAACGCATACCCGGACCTCCTGCCTATTATGGCGGCGCTTGCTTCCTATGCCGATGGGGAGACCGCCCTGGTCAATGCGGCTCACGCCCGGATCAAGGAGACCGACCGCATTGCGGTAATGGCCCAGGAACTGGGGAAGCTGGGCGTTCTAACCAAGGAACGCCCAGACGGGCTTATTATTCAGGGCGGGCCGGTCCTGGGTGGGCCGGTAGACGGACATGGGGATCACCGGGTGGTGATGGCCTTGGCCGCGGCGGCCCTGGGCGCGGCCGGACCGGTCGAAATTCGGGGAGCCGAAGCTGCGGACGTAACGTATCCCGGATTTCTGGAGCTATTGGGCGCTTCGGTTACAGAAAGTTCATGCATATTGTCATAATCGGTGCAGGGCTGGTGGGAACCCAGTTAAGCCGGCATCTCATTCAGGAAAAACATAATGTATCCCTGATCGAGTCCAATCAGGAACGGGCGAGGTATGCTTCTAACCGTTTGGATTGTCTTGTGATCCATGATGAAGGGAACAGCCTAGCCGCGCTGGAAGAAGCCGGGATTGCCAAGGCCCAAGCCCTAATCTGTACCACCGACTCCGATGAGATCAACATGATCATCTGCGGGTTGGCCGCTTCCCGGTATCCGAATTTACTCAAAATCGCCCGGGTCAGAAATGACGATTATGTGCGGCTCAACCGCTCCGGGGAACGCATCTTGGGTATCGACCATTTCGTGCATCCCGATGTGGAAGCCTCCCGGTCGGTATTAAACGCCATCGAACACGGCGCTATGGGGGAAGTGCTTGCGTTTCCCAACACCCCTTATGAACTCGGTTCTATTGATATTGCCGGAGGCAGCGCCTTTGACGGGCTTAAACTTATGGAATTTCGTTCTCTGATAAACGGGGAAAGCCTCGTAACCCTGGTGGATAGAAATGGAAAAAGCATCCTTCCTGGAGGAACAACGGTTCTTGCCCGGGGAGACCGGGTTCATGTGTTGGCCAAAGAAGCTGACTTGAGCGGTATCTTTGAGCTTGCAGGGCAATCCAAACAGAACTTGCGGAAAATAGGCATAGTCGGCGGCGGACGGGTGGGGACCCTCATTGCCGAGGGGCTGCTCAATCAGGGGCAGGCCGCGGAACAGAACCGGAAGATCAAAAAAGGATGGTCTATTTTTTCCTTTGTTAAGAGCCTGATCCCCAAAAGCGTACGCAAAGTTACCATCATTGAGCAGGACTATGGGTTGTGCAAGGACTTGGCCGCCCGCTTTCCCGAAGCCCTGATCCTCAATGAGGATATCTCAGATGAAAGTTTTGTTGCGGAAGACCGGATCTACAATCTCGACCTTATCGTAACCGCCACGGAACATCAGGAACTCAACATCATCACTGCAGCCTACCTAAAATCAAGGGGGGTTCACCGGGCGATTGCCTTGGTTTCCGGAGCCGGCTATGGGACCATAGCCCGGCAGCTTGGGGTGGATGTGGTGATCCCCATGAAATCAGTGGTGGTGGATTCCATCCTGTCTCACCTCATGGGCGGCGGGGTGAAAGGGGTTCACCGCATCGGGGACGGCAGTATCGGCATCATTGAGATTGAAATCGGCCCCAACACACCCTTGGCGGATAAGCCCATTACCTCGTTCCGCCTCTCCGCCGGCGGCCTTATCATGCTGGTCAACCGGGAGAAAGCCGCTTTTATTCCTAAAGGAGACTATGTATTTAAAAAAGAGGATCGGGTCATCCTGATCGCGAAGGACGGCAGCGAAAAGGAGATCGAGAAATTTTTCGGTACTTTTTTATGAAACAATTAAAATTCCTGCGTATGCCCGTTCTTGTTCTCGGGTTTATGGCCCCTATGATGCTTCCGGGCCTGATCATGGCCCTTATCTGGGAGGAGCGGGCCATGATCAGGGGTTTTGCCGTTCCTATGGGGGTTACCCTTGCGGTAAGCCTGCCGGTCATAGTTTCCCTTCGCAAAGATCCGTTCCGGATTACCTCGAAAGACGGGCTTTTGCTGGTTTTCCTCACCTGGAGTTTTATGAGCCTCTTCGGAGCGGCCCCCTATTACCTTGCAGGAATAGGCATAACCTTTACGGATGCGGTTTTTGAAAGCGCCTGCGGGTTTGCCACTACCGGGGCCACTACTTTTTCCGATGTGGAAATTCTGCCCCGGTCTCTGCTCTTTTGGCGCAGTATGACCCACTGGTTCGGCGGCATGGGGATTATCCTGCTCACGGTGGCGCTCATGCCCCTGCTTGGGGTGGGAGGGTTCCAGCTTATCAAAGCCGAAACTCCCGGACCGGAGAAGGAAAAGATAACCCCGAAGATTACCGCCACCGCTAAAATCCTCTGGCTGGTCTACTGCGGGCTTACCGCGGCGCTGTTCCTGCTGTTCCTGCTGGGAGGTATGAATTGGTTCGATGCGCTCTGTCATGCCTTTGCAACCGTGGCTACCGGCGGGGTGAGCACCAAAAACGCCGGGATCGCTTATTATGATTCGGGCTTTATTGATGGGGCCGGCACAGTTTTTATGCTCCTGTCAGGATTTAACTTCAGCCTCTATTACCGGCTTTTCCAGGGCAAATTTGCGGATATACTCAACAATACCGAAGGCAGAGCGTATACCTTCTTGTTTCTGGCCGCTTCAGCGCTGATTGCCGGAAGCCTTCTGCCTGTGTACGGCTCCCTCCCTTCCGCCATACGGTACGCCGCGTACCACGCCGCGTCTATCCTTACCACCACCGGCGCCGCAATCGCGGATTATGAAGTCTGGCCGCCACTTGCCCAGGCGGTGCTGTTCCTGCTCATGTTCGCCGGAGGCTGTTCCGGTTCTACCTCCGGCGGCATTAAGGTGATACGTCATGTGGTGCTTTTCAAACAGATGGGAAATGAATTGCGAAGGCTCATCCATCCCCAAGGAGTCTTCAGTGTACGGTTGAACCGGAAGGTAGGCCGCAAAGACGTGGTCTATGGGGTGGCGGGTTTTACCTTCCTCTATCTAATGGTGGTTGCCCTTATGACCCTTATGGTGGCCGCGTCGGGGACGGATCTCTTTTCCGCTTTCAGCGCCTCCCTGTCGGTTATCGGAAATCTGGGGTCCGGTTTCGGCGCGGTCGGCCCTACCCACAATTACGGGGCCTTTCCGGATCATATCAAATGGCTGTTTTCCTTTGTGATGATCGCCGGAAGGCTTGAACTGTGGACCGTATTTATCCTGTTCACCCCTAACTATTGGCAGGAATAGCGGCGATGCGGGTATCCTCGCAGGCCGGCGTATTTGTAACAACATGATCTTAACCGGCCGAAAGGATTTAACTTTTATAAGGATATAAAAAGCCCGCGGATTTCGCATGATCCCCGTAATTCGATTGCCCGCTCCGTTTTAATTCGCGAAAATCCGTGTAATTCCGCGGGCCATGTTGAAATGCTTTTATTCTGCAACATTTCTTGACCGGTCACCTGTTTTGTGGTATAGTAAAAAATGAATAATCTGCCCATGCAGTATAGTTATGCCGCGGACAATTCGCTACAGGGGGAATTTGATGAACCAAAAAGGACTGAGACCGGTTATCCAGGTAATTGAAGAAAAATGCGTCAATTGCCACCGTTGCATCATGGCCTGTCCTGTAAAAATGTGTAATAACGGTTCAGGGCCGGTGGTTACTTTTAACAGCGACCTGTGTATCGGCTGCGGTGAGTGTATCCATGCCTGCGGTCACGGCGCCAGGATAGGGCTTGATGATTTTGATCAGTTTATAAAAGACTTGAAGGGGGGAGCCAATATAGTGGCTATTGTAGCCCCGGCGATTGCCGCAAGTTTCGGGGGAGAATACCTTAAATTTAATGGATTCCTCAAAAAAATAGGTATTAAGGCGGTTTTCGATGTGAGTTTTGGAGCGGAACTTACGGTTAAGTCCTATCTCGCGTTCAGAAAAAAGAAAAACCCTCCCCTCATTATAGCCCAGCCCTGTCCCACCCTGGTTTCTTTCATCGAACTATACCGGCCCGACCTCATCCCCTACTTGGCCCCGGCAGATAGCCCTATGGCCCATATCATGAAGATGATTAAACGGTTTTATCCCCAATATGCAAACTGTAAAATCGTTGCCGTCTCACCCTGTTATTCTAAACGAAGGGAATTCGATGCCATAGGCATCGGGAATTACAATGTTACCTTCAAATCCTTACAGCAGTATCTGGATGATACCAATGACCGGATCGAGAAATACGCTCCTGTTCCCTATGACAGCCCCATGGCCGAACGGGCGGTTCTTTTTTCATCCCCCGGAGGGCTTATGCGTACTGTTGAGCGGTATGTTGAGGATATCAACGCCCAAACCAGAAAAATAGAGGGTTCCCCGGAGGTCTACCATTATCTTGCCTACCTGGGAGATTCCATCCGAAAACACATCCCCCCGGTCTACGCCTTTATCGATTGCCTCAGTTGTAAGATGGGCTGTAACGGCGGGCCGGGGACTTTAAATCAGGGAAAGCACCTGGACGACCTTGAGGGAAAAGTGGAAAAACGCAGCCGGGAAGCCCGGTCATTTTATGGGAAGTACACCGGGAATAAGAAAGCGAAAAAACCCGTTCTCTTAAGCCGTAAACTTGAACGGCTTCTCAATGATTATTGGGAAGAAGGGCTGTATAACCGATCCTATATCGACCGTTCTAGTATTTTTAAGCGGAATATGCAATTTCCCTCCTCCAAAGATATCGAGGCGGTACATTTTAAAATGTATAAAAAAGAGAAAAAGGATATCCTAAATTGCGGTTCCTGCGGTTACAATAGCTGTGAACAAATGGTAACCGCCATTATTAACGGGCTCAACCGGCCTGAGAATTGCAGGCATTTTATCGAGATTCAAAAGCGCCTTCTAAACGAACAGCATAAAGCGGATCTTAAAAATATAATCGATACGGTCTACGGCCATACCATAGCGGAGATGAATAAAAGTATCGAAGGTATCGGTTTCCTATCCAAGCATATCAATGAAACTGCGGCGGTGGTTATCAAATCCTCCGCCGCGATTGAAGAAATGGTAACCAGTATCCGGTCGATCCATAAAACCCTGGCGCATAACGCCGAGACGGTTATCAAGTTGAATTCCTCTTCTCTTGAGGGGAAGAACCGGATTCTTAAAATCGGCGAATTAATCGCGGATGTTTCCGCTCAGTCCGATGCCCTTATTGAAGCCTGCAAAGTCATCGGCAACATAGCGGATGAGACCAGCATTCTCGGCATGAACGCGGCGATAGAAGCGGCCCACGCGGGAGAAGCCGTCGGCAAGGGCTTTGCGGTAGTGGCGGGACAGATCCGGCACCTTGCGGATAATTCCGGCCATCAGGCAAGTGAAATAGAGAAGAGCCTTAAAAATATTAAAAATTTGATCGACAGTTCTTCAGAATCTTCAGCTCATGCGCAAACCCAATTCGATCTCATTGTATCCCTGGTCAATGCGGTGAAAAACGAAGAGCTCAGCATCAAGAACGCTGTTGAAACCCAGAATAACGGCGGACAGCAGGTCCTAGAAGCGCTTAATGAAATAAACAAATTGATAGTAAAAATCAAGAATGAATCCGCAACGCTTTTAGCTTCCGGCAAGGCGGTACTTGAAAATATCAATTCTCTCACGCTCGTATAAAGTGCGCCAGTTTTTCTGAAATTTTTGGGAGGAAATGGGAACGGCGGCGCCTGCGCCGCCGGAAATAAGAAACCTCCGCAATGAGGAAAAACTACGAAAGGAGCAAATATGGCGGAGAAATTTTATTGCAAATGGTGCGGGTCATCTTACTCTAGTGTCTCAAGTTTGACTTCCGGTTCGTGTTCAAGAAATCCCGAAGGGAAAAAGCACGGGTTGTATGAAGGAAGCGAAAAGCCGCAATACACTTGTAAGTATTGCGGAACAAAATATTCTTCATTAAGCAGTTTAACGGCGGGCTCTTGCTCCAAAAGCCCGCACAAAAAACATCATCCGGCGATGTAAAAGGCTTATGCATAGATGGTATAATTCTTGTGACCAATTACCAGAGGGCGTATTCTGGGATACGCCCTCTTCGGTTTTTAACGGCAAAACGCATACGGAGGAACACGCCCTGCAAATCTTGAAATAATATAAGCGGTTATTCACCGCGCTTTCATCCGCCTGCACCCGTTTCTCAGGGGGTTATGTTGCCGTATATTCCGTCCGGCGCTCATCTGATTTTTCGTAATAAGCTAACGGCTTTTTGCGGGTTATGTCCAGTTTTTCAATCGCTGCCGTACAACTGAATTGATTAAGCCGGCGATATATTCCCGGAGAACCGCCGCAGAAAAGAAAGAAATATAAAAAAGTGATGAATTCAGGGTGTCACCTGCTTGACAAGATTGAAGCCGCGCCAGAATGTTTTGAGTGAAAAACAAAAACCCCGCAAGATAAACATAAGCCCGCTTGTTCACATCATAGCGCAGGCGAATTTGCAGAGGGAAGAACAGGAGCGGAGCTTAGGCTCAATCTAGCGCGGCTTTTTTTAAAGCATCATCTATGGCGGCAAGAAACCCCATGCTTGATTCGGTAGCCCCGGATACGGCATCCGGATCGGCGGCATTTGAATCCAGAACCGCTTCCAAAAGCTCCATCATGGCGGCGCCTCCTACCGGTTCATCATCACTATGCTCAATGATCTCAATAGCCAGAATATCCCCCGCGCCAACCCTCACCCTCACCCGGATAGGCCCCCGGTATCCTTCCCCAATCCCCTCATAGGCCCTGCCTGAATAGAAGCCGGTACCGGCGTCGAAATGCAAGCAGCCTGTAAGTATCCCGGTCATAAGGATAAGCCTTAAGACTTTTACGGCCTGTTTCATAGTTCCTCCGCCACTATTACGGCGCCGGGCAGGAGGACGCTTTAATAACCTTAGTGAAGTATACCGTAAGCCCGGTAAAAATTACTGTCTATTATCCTTTCCAGTTCTTCCATCCCGCCGGGGAAACGCTCCGTTTCTTTGCGCAAACGGAACGCCGCCTGTAGTATCATCCTCAGATCCTCCCAATGGGAAAAAGGAGCGCCCGGAAGGTTTTGGTAGGGAGCATCGGTTTCCAGAAGCACGCGATCTATGGGCAGACCCGCGCAGGAACGCAGGGTCTCTTTGCGGCCCAGCACAATAGGATTACCAAAAGAAAAATAGGCGTTTATACCCCGCCGCAATAAGGCTTCTCCTTCTCCCAAGGTTCCCGGATAGGAATGGAAGATCAATGCCGGAAGTTTTTTAAAGGCTTGCGTATGGGCAAAGACCTTGTGCATGGCTTTGCGTACATGGAGTACCAGGGGAAGCCCTTTTTTCAGAGCAAGTTCCAGATGAATTGTAAAAAGCGTATCTTGAAGAGCCTCGGTATTCCGAAACGCGGGGTTGTACAGATCGAATCCGGTTTCTCCGATCCCGTCAAGACGGCCTTGCTCCGCCAGGGTTTCCATGATGGTAAGCAGGGAGGAAACCCGGGAAGAAGACGCTTCCTCCCCTCCTGTTGCAGGGAGTTGGGGATGTACCGCGAAACAGAGGAGCATCTGCGGCGCCCGGTCCTGCCGCGCCTTTTGAGCAAGCGTTTCATGGCAGATGAAATCCGCCATGTTCCATGCGCCGGCGGCGCAGGAAACGCCTTGGCCTCTTCGTTTTGCTTCCGCGGCAGGAAAGCGTTTCAGCAGATCCCCGGGATGGCAATGAGCATCAGTAGCCACAGATTACGGCCCTATCCCCGGCTCACCGTGTATAATGCCCCAGATATTTTCGCACAAACCCCGAAGGCCGATAGGTCATTTTTGCTTGACGAAGCCCTTCATCTCCCAGATCCTGCTCCCGGTTGATATAGGTAAACTGCTCAGACAGAGACGCGGCAAATGCCTGGTTCATAAACTGGTACATCCCTTTGTACTCATCGATGCCTTTCTCAAAATGAACCGCAAACATCCGCCCTTGGGCAAGGCTTTCTCCCAAACACCAGCCCGCAGGTCTCCCGTTTATGTAATACAGGTCGCCCTGCATATCCAGCGCGGAAAACAGTTCCAGGGCTTCTTTGGCCGCTGCATAATCCCCGTCCTCTCCCTTATCCCGCCGCCAGCGATCCAGCACGTTCATCGCGTGGGGGATGATATCCTCAGTCAAAGGCCGGATTTCATAGGTATAGGTATTGAGGAATGCGTTCACCAGGTTGCGTTTTTTGTGATATTTCTTCCCCGGCAGGTCCGCCAGATCGGTTCGCAGATACAGGTAATCGAAATTGTCCCGATCTTCGGTAATATCAATCCCCCATTGAGCAAGCCGTTCCTGATTCGGGTCAAACACCGAATAGGCTAGGCCCTTCCAGTAGTCGTGGGTCTCGAAAAGCCCCATGAGCGCCTCCCTGCCGGGGATTGCACAGGGGGTCATAAAGAATCGCTTCCCCTCCCGTTCTCCAGAGATAATCAAAGCATCCTGGTTTAGGGAGGTAGTAGGACTCATAGAAAGACAATACCGATACCGTTTTCTAAACAGATATAAATTAGAGAAGGTATATTCTGAAACGCCGTCGGGAAGCCGTTCAAGCATCGGCCGGATATCCGGTTTTAATTCAAATACAAGAGGTACAAAATCAGGATAACAAGGTATGAGCATATAGATTAATATAATCAATAGATTGAGATTTGTCAGGTATACAATAGTTATGCGCAATGCCGCAAAATTGGAAGGGAGATATATAAAAATAAAAAATGTTAAGTAATAGTTGACAAAATATCGAACATATGATATATTAAGATATAATGCCATTGAAAAAGGTTGAAAATGGATAAATATACAACAACAAGTTATAAGAAAGATGAACCCGCCATTAAAGTATTTGGGATAAAACATATTAAAAAATACTTGAAAGCAAATATTATATTTACACTTTTGCTTGGATTGTTGTCAGGATTAATATTTTTATTTTATCCCCGCATTGATGATACTCCCGTTCTAAGTTTATATATGTTATTCTCTTGTGTTGTGTTATTATATTTAGGGATACATAATATACATACTATAAATAAGCGCATAAAGCCAATCATAATATTGCCATTATTGTTTGGCGGATTTATGATATACGGTATTTTAAATTATTTTATTAATGGTCTTTTTTTTGAACCTCCTGGAATAATATTATTTGGAATCATAATAAGCGTTTCATTGTTTTTAATTGGTTCAATTAATTTAATAAAGATGTTAAAAATGAATTTGTTTAAATAAATATAAAGCAATTTCTGATGAAATATTATTAATAATAATGGCGTACGCCCCCCCACTTCACATAACAGGTCTGTTTACGTTGCGCCCACCTTTGGTGGGCTAGGTCGGCTACGCCTCCCACGCATCACTGCGGCACATTTTGCCGGCCCTGGTCTTTGTTGCGCAAAGCCCTTATCCGGGCTGGCAAAACGTCGTAAACAGCCGGAACGTTATGCGAAATTGCGCTTAAGATATTATAAAATTATGTCAAGCGCCTACAGCGCTAGTTTGGATAAAAAATCCCCCAAGGGCTACGCCCTTAAAAATAAATCAAATAATTTTATACATTCCTTAAATATACTCATTCTTTCAGCCGGAGCAAAGCGCCTGAGTATTAAACCGTATCGCTTCGCTAATAAACGGGTTTTGTGAACGTATTGAAGTGCAAAACAGCATAAAAAACGGCTTATATACGCCTACCGTTGTTTTTTAAAAAAAATAGCGGCCTTCCTACAGGAGTCTAAAAATTTTCATAATCATCAAAAACCCCCAATCTTTCTGGATCGCCTCCCAAGGATGTATTACTATTAAAAAGATGTCGGTTTTAGTTAGCAGGGAACTTATGATTTCATTTCTTATCGGCATTGTCTCGTAGATACTCGGGTATCTGATTTACGGCAAAATCGTGGAAAAGCTCTTTGGGTAAGACCGGAGCAGGAAACACCGGCGGTACGCATTAATGACGGCGTTGATTTTGTGGTGATTCCTGCCTGGAGAGCGGTACTGATTCAGTTCCTCAACATTGCAGGAACCGGCCCTGTCTTCGGTGCCATAGCCGGAGCGTTATTTGGTCCCGCGGCGTTCGCCTGGATTGTGTTCAGCTGTATATTCGCCGGCGCGGTACACGACTATTTTTGCGGGATGCCCGGTCTTCGCAATGAAAGCGCCGCCATACTCCCGATTGATAAAGTAATCGGCGCCCTGTATCCTTGTTGTATGGTCCCAGACAGGGGGATAACTTCAATATCATCTGGCGGTATTTTGCCTGGTCGAACCAGACCCTGGCAGCCATAGCGCTTTGAGCGGCAAGCGCCTATCTTGCCAAGACAGGCAAATCCTATTGGATGGCCCTGCTTCCGGCAAAGTCTATGACCGTGGCCGTTGCCTGCTACATCATCGTTGCGCCGGAAGGACTCAGCCAGGCGTATCCGCTGGGCCTCGGCATAGGGCTTGCGCTTGCGGCCGTTCTTTTCGCGCTCTTTGTTCCGCTCATCGGCGTTAAACAGAGGGGATTGCTTACCGATTAAGCCGCGCCGCGCTCGGCCCCTTCCTTATGCCCGGTATGGCGGACATCTAGGTAGACAAATAACGGCGTATGGTATAGGGTAAAAAAGATATTGAAGCGTAGTCTGCGCCGGGAGCGGGGTACATTTTCAAATAAGGAGGGAGTCTGCCGCCACACGGAACATGGCGGCAACGGTGCGCTTGATGGCAGGAATGATTATTGATCTTATTATGCTTATGCTCCTCATTTTTCAGTCGATTTTATTATGTATCCTCTTTCGCGGACGGCACAGCAATTCCCAAAAGCCCGTGTTGGAAAAATTTAATGAATATGAAAAACGCCTCGATAGAAGCGAGCTTTCCATTAAAGACGAATTCGGCAGAAACCGGGAGGAGATCGCTAAGTCGGCCAGAGATTCCAGAGAGGAACTGAACCTGGGGTTGGTCAGTTTTACCGGTATGCTCGAAGGGAATTTACGATCCGTCATCGAGTCGGCGGATAAGTCCGCTAAAATAAACCGGGATGAACTGTCTCGGTCCCTCAAATCTTTTGAGGAAAATTTCTCGAAAAATGTGAGTATGTTTAATGAACTGCAACGGGAAAAATTCGGGGAACTCATCACCAAACAGGACGGACTGGCTAGAAATACCCATGAGATATTTGATAAGATTCGGGAATCGGTGGAACGGAAACTGCTCGATATTCAGCAGGATACCAGCGTAAAACTGGAAAAGATGCGGGAAACGGTGGATGAAAAATTGCACCGAACCCTGGAAACCAGGCTGGGAGAGTCTTTTAAAATCGTCAGCGATAGGCTGGAACTGGTGCAGAAGGGTCTTGGAGAGATGCATAATTTGGCCGCCGGAGTCGGGGATTTGAAGAAGGTCCTGACCAATGTGAAAACCAGAGGGGTTCTGGGGGAATATCAGTTGGGAAACATTCTGGAACAGATATTGACGGCGGATCAGTATGGGCTGAACGTCAAAACCAAAACCGGAAGCAATGATATGGTTGAATTCGCGGTAAAGATACCCAGTAAAGAAGACGCCGGTAAAATCCTCTGGCTGCCGGTGGACGCGAAATTTCCCTCCGAGGATTACGAAAAACTGCTCGCGGCATACGAAGCAGGAGAAGTGAGGGACATAGATCAGTACAAGAAAGACCTGGAACGAAAGATAAAGTCTTTTGCCAAGGATATCAAGACCAAGTACGTTGATCCGCCGAATACCACCGATTTTGCCCTCATGTTTTTGCCTTTTGAAAGCCTTTATGCGGAGGTGCTGAGGATTCCCGCCTTATTCGAGTCGGTACAGCGCGAACACAAGATCATCATCACGGGACCGACCACCATATCCGCGTTTCTATCGAGCCTGCAAATAGGCTTCCGAAGCCTTGCGGTGGAGCGGAGGACGAGCGAAATCTGGGAACTCTTGGGGGCCGTGAGGACGGAATTCGGGAAATTCGGGGAGGTCTTACAGAAAACCAAGGAAAAACTGGACTCCGCCAGCAAGGAATTGGACAAAGCCGGTACCCGCACCAGAGTAATAGAGCGGAAATTGCAGCATGTGCAGACTATTCCCAGTTCAAAGGCGGAAAAACTCTTGGAAGAGCCGAATAAGTATGAGGAGCCGGATGCAAAAGAGGATGATCTCTTTTTATAAGCAGGGAGGCTATGCCAATGCCCGCTGAAGATTCGGCGCTCAAGCGCTTAGTGGAATACCGGGGTTTCAAGGCTGTTTTTGGTAAAGCGGAAACAGCCAAAGAAGTGGTTCACGGCATTGATTTTTATATTCAGGAGCATGAAACCTTTGCCCTGGTGGGAGAGAGCGGCAGCGGTAAGACCGTGAGCGCCCAGGCTCTGATGCGCCTCTTGAGCGAAGACCGGATAAGCTATCCTGCGGGAACGATTCTCTTTGAAGGCCGGGATGTGCTGGCCATGAACGAAAGGGAATTGCGGACCCTCCGGGGACGGGATCTGGGCATGATCTTTCAAGAACCCATGACGTCCCTCAATCCCCTGCATAGCATAGAAAAGCAGCTTGGGGAATCTCTGGCTCTTCACCAGGGGCTTTCGCGGAACCGCATCCGATCCGTGGTCTTGGACTGGCTGAAACGAGTGGGTATCCGGGATGCGGAGAAACGGCTTGCCGCGTATCCGCACGAACTTTCCGGCGGGGAACGCCAGCGGGTGATGATTGCCCTGGCGCTCCTTAACAAGCCTAAACTGCTGATCGCTGACGAACCTACCACCGCGCTGGACGTAACCGTCCAAGACCATATCCTCACGCTGATACGGGATTTACAGCAGGAATTGGGAATGGCGGTGCTTTTTATCACCCACGATCTCGGCGTGGTACGCCGCATGGCCGGCCGGGTGGCGGTGATGCAGGACGGCAGAATCATTGAGACCGGCACCGTAAAGGAAATCTTTACCAATCCTAAGGAAGCCTATACCAAGGCGCTTATCGGTTCCGATACAGGGGAGGAAAGCCCCGTACCGGATGGTAACGCCCCGGTAGTGGCCGCCGTGCAAGGCCTCAAGGTGCATTTCCCCATCAAGAAGGGGTTTTTCCGGCGGATTACCGGACATATCAAAGCGGTGGACGGGGTGGACTTTACCCTGCGCCGGGGACAGACCTTGGGTATTGTGGGGGAGAGCGGCAGCGGTAAGACCACTTTGGGTAAAGCCCTGCTTGCTTTGGAAAAAGCGGCGGGGAACATCACCATCGGCGATCAGAATATCCAGGGCATGAAAGACGGCGCGCTCCGTCCATTACGGCGCAAGATGCAGATCATCTTCCAAGACCCATACGGTTCCCTCAGTCCCAGAATGACCGTTGAAAACATCGTAGGCGAAGGATTGCTGATTCACGGCATCGGAACCAAGAGAGACCGCCGGGAGCGGGTGTTGGCGTGTCTCAAAGAGGTGGGCATGGACAACAAGGATTTTCTCTCCCGGTATCCTAATGAGTTTTCCGGGGGTCAGCGGCAGCGGATCTGCATTGCCCGGAGCCTTGTGCTGGAACCCATGATCCTCGTGCTCGACGAACCCACTTCCAGCCTGGACCGGACCATTCAGTTTCAGGTGATTAGCCTCTTGAAGGAACTCCAAGAACGGCGGGGGCTCTCCTATATCTTCATCAGCCATGATCTGCGGCTGGTGCGGAGTCTCTGCCATGAGATTCTCATTATGAAAAACGGAAAAGTGGTGGAAGCGGGCCCCGCAGGGGAGATCATGAAACATCCGAAAGAACCCTATACTCAGGAACTGCTGCGTACGGCCTTTGCGGAGCAGCGGGCCGGTAATTGCAATGGCCCGCGGATTATCGCGGATTAATCTGTGAAAGGCTGGAAAAATCAGCGCAAACCGGCGGAATTTACCGCGGCGCGGGCTTTTCAGAGAGGTCCGCGTTGCTTCCCATTACGGTATTTCGTGTAATTCCGGTTTTAAGGGACACATTCTCATTCACCATGAAGGCTTCTTTTACCTTTCAAATTCTATTATACTTAAATAGAGGTTAGATTAATGAAATATAAAAAGAAGTTTGCCTTTCTTTCCTTTATGTTTATCCTGGGAACCGGCTTTTCCGCGTTGCCGCTCAATGCCCAGGATGCCGCGGCTATCGTAAGGTCCTCCAGGGACCGTATCAAGGCGGACACGGTTTCCAGCCGGTCCCGGATGGTGATCGCCGCGAAAAACGGCTCGACTACAGAACGGATGCTGGATCAGTATGAAAAAGACGGCCCCCGGGGAAACCGGACCATCATTGTGTTCCAGAGTCCTGCGGGAGTGGCCGGCACCCGGTTCCTCACCATGGACAATCCGGGGAATCCTGCGGACCGCTGGATTTTCCTTCCGTCCCTGGGCAAGGTGAGGCGTATCGCTGCGTCTGAAGGATCGGGAAGTTTTATGGGAACGGATATGTCCTACGATGATATTTCCTCTATGAAGCGGGATGTGAATCTGGACGGCCATACTGTTTTGAGGGAAGAGGCCCTGAACGGCGCGCTCTGTTATGTGATTGAATCCGTTCCCAAGGACGGCTCCTATCAGTATTCCAAGATGATACAGTGGGTTGATAAAAGCAATCTGGTGAACCATAAGGTTGAACTGTATGACCGGCGGGGCAACCAGGTTAAACTGCTGGAAATTCTTGCCCTTAAAGAGGTGCAGGGCAGGCTCAGCGCTACGGCCACCAAGATGACCACCCTTAACGCGGGCACTTCCACCACCATCTATGTGGATATCCTCAAATACGACGATCCTATCCCCGAAGGGGTCTTTACTACGGGCTATCTTGAGACCGGGAGACCGGCTCGATGAGCAAACGTTCCTATTTCGCCCTCTTCTTCTGCGTTTTCATTCCTTTGATTTCCCTGACCGCTCAAGACGGCTTTGGATTTGGGTTTGCAGACGGGAGCGATGATGCCGGAGCAGCTCCTTCTCCAATCCCCGCTGCTCCCTCGGTAAAGATATCCGGGGAAGTTTCGGCAAAACTACTGGGATATATCGATGATTTTTCTTCTTTCTCCACACTCAAGGAAACAACCTTGGGGGATATATTTGCCGGAAAACTTAACTTTTTCGCTTCCGCTTTGAATGCCGAAGGGGTAGTAAATCTGCAACTTTCGCCGGTGTTTGACGGTTCCGCTTCCCCGGTTGAACTGGGCGAGGCGTATCTTCGGGCCTATTTCGGCAATTTCAGCGTTGAAGGGGGGTTGCGGAAACTGACCTGGGGCAAAGCGGATAGTTTCGGTCCCCTGGATGTGGTGAATCCTATAGACTACAGGGATCTCACTGAGATGACAAACCTGATGGACCGCAAGATAGCCCGTCCCATGGTACACGCTTCTTACACGCTGGGGTCTTTCTCAAAGCTGGAGGGGGTTTTTATCCCCTGGTTTCAGGGCCATCGCTTTGCCGATGCGGGCCGCTGGGCGCCGTCTCAGGTTACGGCCTACCCCGGCCTCATTGGAAGTGAAATTAATGCCGAGATACAGCGGCTGCAGTCTGTTCCCCAAGAGCATTGGCCTTCTGACGTTCACGAGGATTTGAAAAATGCCGGGGGCATACAAAAGATACAGGATCATTACGCAAACATGGCGATTGCTTCATTATACCCCGGAACCTTGGGGTTAGAGTACCTTCAGGGGGGAATGCGGTTTACCACTACCGCCGGTTCATCGGATATTGGGATCCAGTACTTCTCCGGCTGCCTTTTCAGGCCCGCAATCATGGTTATTGGCCAGGATGGTTTTTTACAGAACCCCTACGGCATAACCCCGCAAGCGGTCTTCAACCGGTACCACCAGATCGGAGCGGATTACGCGCAGGTGATCGCGGGTTTCAATCTTCGGGCCGAACTGGCGGCCAACATTACCGGTGATCTCGCCGGCGATGACGGCGCGGTATATAACCCTTCAATCGGGTGGTCCGCGGGTTTTGATCGGGATGTGGTCTGGGGGATCAACCTGAATCTTCAAGCTACGGAGTCGGTCCGGCTCTTGCACGATAAGGTGGGGGATAGTATTATTCTGGACACCGAGGCGGGAACCGGCATAACCGCCACACGGATTACCCTTATTATATCGAAAAAATTCCTGCGGGATGAACTGGAGATCAAGGCCACCGGGATTTGGGGCATTGAAGATAAGGATTTTTATATCCTGCCCGCGCTTATCTGGACCAAGTGGGACTTGAAATTGGAGGTATCCGGAGGCTTCTTAGGGGGAGACGGCCAGGGGGAACTGGGTCAGTATCATAAAAACAGCTTTATCAGGACCAGTCTGACCTATTCGTTTTAGAGAGGCGGTCCTCATGAAGACCGTTTTTCACCCTTCACTAGAGTAGGGCCTAAAAACCTGGGTAACCGGTTTTCCGTCTTCAAAGAGATAGCGGAGATACAGCCGGTTTTCCAGGGTCAGCCGTTCCCAGAGTCCCTCTTTTTGCACCTCTGCGGCCATCCAAATAAAGCCTTCGCGGCCGATTGCCTCCCGGACCTGGGCAAACAGGTAGGTTCCCGCAGGCAGTTCAATCTGCTCCGATGGGCTCGGCGGAGACGGCCGGGAAGCGGATCTTCCGCGGAATACAAGCGGGCCTAGATACCCGGCCTCATCAGGTTCAATACACCGGTACTGGGCAGGGGCGATTTCAAAGCAGAACAAGATTTCTTCCGATAACGAGGTATATTCAAAAGGCGCAAGACTCTCATCTTTACCGTAAAACAAGGGGGCATGGAGGTCCAGCCGCATGATATTGAGCGGGTTCATGGTTATTAAGATACTCTAAATATGCTGTTCAGAAAAGTACCCTGTGATTAAAGCAAATCCGCAGCTCAGAGCCATGATAGGGTGGAGGTTCTTTATGAAAAAATATTATGTTATAGCATTGAGCGTTTTGTTGCCAGGGCTGCTTTATTCAGCCTGTTCCAACTCCGCGGAGTCCGCGATTCAGCAGGTCTTAGGAATCAGCGCGGAAGCGCCGGTATTTCTGGAATGTAAGGCAATTTCCGCTACGGAAATAAACTTCCGGTTTTCGCTTCCGGTAAAAGTGTTATCCTTGAATTTCGATCCGCCCCTGGCGGTTGAATCCATTACCGAAGGCGACATGGTACAGGTACAGCTAAACCGGGAGGTAAATGCGGGAGAGCGTATCACCACCGATATATTAGTGGAAGACACCCATAAGAATACCCTCAACGTCCTTGTTCCGTTTAAAGCGAGGAACGACAGGCTGCCGTCCTTTATGATCACTGAGCTTCGTACCGAATACTCAAAGCCGAAAACCGAATTTGTGGAGATTAAAACTTTGACCGCGGGAAATCTGGGCGCTTTGCGGCTGTTCATTGCCAGTAACGGCATAGATATACCGGTGTTTGAATTCCCGCCGGTTGAGGTTCGGGCCGGCGAATACATTGTTATCCATTTGCGCAGTTTAGAAACGGAAATTATCAACGAGACCGGCGGGAATCTTAACGCTTCCAAAGGTACCGAAGCCTTTTCCGAATCCAGAGATTTCTGGGTTCCGGACGCAAAGAAATGGCTCAGAAAAACCGATGCAGTTTTTTTCATGGATCAGGATGATAAGGTACTGGATGCGGTGGTATTGAGTGAAACCCCGGATTCCTGGGAAAGCAAGCAGGAAGTGGCTAAAGCGGTCGAACTGTTGGCTAAACAGGGAGCTTGGTCCGCATCCGGTAAAAATAACGGTTCTCCGGGCCCTGCCGACGCGGTGGCAACCAAGGCCGCTACGGTCACCAGGACCGTTTGCCGGGACGAGCGCATTACCGACAATAACCGCTCTGCAAATTGGTATATTACCGGAACAAGCGGCGCCACCCCTGGAAAGCCTAACAATTCCAAACGGTATGTACCTAAGTAGTTGACACTCCCCGCGCCTAAAGGCGAGGGCTTTACGGCGCGTTTAGTGAAACCCCCTGCCTTTAGCCGGGAATTTTTTCAGATTATTCTCATAGGCTCTTGACTGCCAAGCCATTAGTAGGTATATATAATCTAACAGCTTTTAATAAAGCGGTTTTTTTATGAAACCTTACAGTAATTTTTTGTTATTACCAATGCTCTTCCCATTAGGGCAGACTTCGCCTAGAACGCCGGTACGCCGGTACGCCGGTACGCCGGTACGCC
>JAITHW010000051.1 GCA_031279815.1 Treponema sp.
ACCGAAAAGCCGTATTTCTGTTTAGCCCGTTTCAGTATCTTGAGGAACAGTTGGCGCATGGCCGGACAGTGGAAGATCATTTCCCCCCGATTGGCACGGGCGGTAACGTGATAGACGGCGTCATCTTTCAATACTCGCGGTTTTCTCATACCTCTAATATAGGTTCGTCTTACACATTTGCTTTAATTACCCATTACATTACCCATGTCTGTCCCTTTTTCCGTTTACTTGTCCCATAAATTCGGATTACACCCGGCGAATTTGTCTGTCCCCCGGCGGGGGCGAGGGCGGGTGGGCGAAGAGGATAAGACCCTGGATGCGCTATACGGATATGAGCGCCGGGGAGTTTTACCGGTGCAGCGGAAAATAGTTCTGTCGTTACTACAGGCAGGGCTGAACCCTCGAACGATGGGCAAGTAAAGATAACCTGCCCCAAGAAGCGGTTTACCGGCGCCATGAATCCCGGTTATATGTTTGTCGTCTTCTTCGGAAAGTAAATGCAGAAGCCCTGCCTTGCCGCCTCTCCTCATACAGCGTTAAATATGATAGATTATACCATGCTGCATTTCCCATCTTTCAAATCAAGCTATTCCGGGATGAAGGTCCTCATAATGGGGCTGGGACTTCACGGGGGGGGCTTGGAGTCTGCCCGTTACCTTGCGAGCCGAGGGGCGGAGATCACGGTAACGGATCTGCGGGATGAACAGGCCCTAGCCCCTTCTATAGAGAAATTACAAAGCCTCATGGATTCCCTAGAAGGCCGTCCAATCCGTTATGTGCTGGGACATCACGATATGACAGATTTTGAAAAAGCCGATATGGTGATAAAAAATCCCGGGGTCAGGCCGGATTCTCCTTTTTTGAAGGCAAGCCCGCGTATAGAAACGGATATCTCCCTCTTTTTGGCCGACTGCCCGGCCCGTTTAACCGTGGTGACCGGTTCCAAGGGTAAATCAAGCACCGCATCAGCCGTTCATTGGGTCATGGAAGCGGCCCGTAATCAGGGAAATATTCCGGGAAAGGCTTATCTGGGAGGCAATATCACCCTTTCGCCCCTCACTTTTCTTGATGAACTCCGAAGTGATGACGATGTGGTTCTGGAACTGTCCAGTTGGCAGCTTGGAGACCTTAAAAGCCGTTTCAGGGAACAAGGATCGCGCCGGGAAGCCCTGCTCAAGCCCCGGGCCGCGGTACTCACCTCTATTTTACCCGACCATCTCGACCGTTACGGCACTATGGATGCCTATATTGCGGATAAGCGGGTTATCTATCAGGGACAGGATCAACAGGATGTTACCATTGCCTCGGATGACGCGTGGGGACACAGTTTTTTTGCCGAGAGCCGGGGCCGGCCTCTGGTTTATGCAGATAAACCCCTTCCGGCAGGTACGTCCGGAGGCTGGCTTACGGGTCCTGAAGGTCCCGGATTTGCCCGGCTTCTTCAGTGCGAAACCGTTGAAGCGGTTCCCGCTAAACTGCGTATACCGGGCTACCATCAGAAGAAAAACCTCCTCGCCGCGGCCCTTGCCCTCCTTGATCTAGGGTTTCCGCCAAACCTCGTCAGGGACAGCTTAGGCCGTTTCTCCGGCATTGCCCATAGGTTGGAATTGTTCCATGAAGCAGGGGATATCCGTTTCTATAACGATACCGCCGCAACCATCCCCGAGGCGGCGGCGGCGGCGGTGGAAGCTTTCGAGACGCCTCCGGTACTGGTTACCGGAGGGACGGATAAAAACCTAGATTTTAGTCCCCTGGCCAACGCCGCCGCCAAGGCTAAAGCTCTGATATTGCTGGCGGGAACAGGCAGCGATAAACTCAAAACCCTATTCGATCACCGCGGTCTTTCATATCGGGGTCCCTTTGATACGGTGGAAGCGGCGGTTATAGCGAGCTTGGAAAGGGCGGATAAAGGGGATGCGGTGGTCCTTTCCCCGGGATGCGCCTCTTTCGGGATGTTCTTAAATGAATTTGACCGGGGCCGAAAGTGGAAAGAGGCGGTCGTCAGGCTTGCGCACGGATAAGCGATGGATATAGAATTACTAAGAGAACGGGCGGGCATTTTTCGGAAAATCAGAGCCTTCTTTGATGAGCGGGGGTATCTTGAAACCGATACTCCCCTGTTAGCCTCAAACCTCATCCCCGAACCATGTCTTGAGGTCTTTGAAACCGCTTATCTTCCGCCGCAGGACAGCAAAGTCCGAAAAGCGCAAGCCTATTGGCTCATCCCTTCCCCGGAAATCTGGATGAAAAGACTCATCGCCGATCATCATGTAAGTATGTATCAGATCTGTAAATGTTTCCGTAACGGGGAGTCCACAGGAAGGCTCCACAGTCCTGAATTTACCATGCTGGAATACTATACCATGAACGCGGGCTATGAGGATTCTCTGAGCATAACCGAGGAGCTTTTTCAATATCTGTTGCCAAAACCCGCGCCGCCTGAACTTGGTACTCCGTTTCGGCGAATCTCCATGGAAGCGGCCTTTTCCCGCTGGGCGGGGTTCGGTTTGTATGATGCGGTTGAAAAGAATGTCTTGGCGGAGAAAGCCCGTAACCTGGGCTTAGACCCGCCTCCCGGCATGAACAACCCGGACCTCTACAATCTCATCTTTGTCCACGCGGTGGAACCGTACCTTCCCCGGGACAAACCCGCAGCGCTTCTGGATTACCCATCCTTTGTTCCCTGCCTTGCTAAAAAACACCCTTCGGGAAAAACCGTGGAACGGTGGGAACTCTATGTCCGAGGAATCGAACTGGCCAACTGTTATTCCGAAGAAACCGATCCCCAAGAGGTACGCGGGTATTTTGAAACCCAGGGGAAGGTCAAAGAAAGGTCCGCCCTGGTTCCTCACGGCACAGACCCGGACTATTGGAAGGTATTCCTTCCCCGTCAGGATGCCCGGGGCGGATCCCGCCCTTTCCCCCGCTGTTCCGGGGTCGCGTTAGGCATGGACCGGCTCATCATGGCCTTAACCAATCGGTCCTCCATTGACGGGGCGCTGCCCTTCCCTATGCAGAGGTGAATTCACAGATCCGATTCCCTGGAAAGGTCAAAGTCCATGTGGAATTCAGGGAGATATACGATATTCGTAAGGATCGTGGTCTCCCCGGTGAGACGATAGTGAACCCGTTTCAAGGCTATGAGCTTATCTTGCAAATTCCGGCTTATGTCAATGAAATTAATCAGCAGGAACACCTGGGTTTCAGCGGAACTGTTCGCCGGAATCTGAAGAAAGATATCGTTTTTCCCATCCGCCCAGAAATGACCGTCACCATAGAAAGAATAAGTAAGGGAAGAAAGCTCCAGGGGAAATACATTAGGATTATCAATTTGGAGACTTACCCTGAAATGGGTGTTGGCAGTCCGTTCCCCCTTGCTCACCGCAATGGAAGTAATGACAAATTCCGGTTCCCTGATCCGGGGAAAGACGGCTTCCGCAGAGATTAGGGTTCCCGCAGTGTCCCCGGTGGCAAAGGCAAAACCCAGATCCACCTGTAGCGCGGTCCGATATTCGGCGGCGCCTTCCTCATCAAAAGGAGAGAACTTGTTCATGTCCAGATCAAGCCGCAGGGGAAACCGGGCCGAACCTGTTGCAGCCACCCGCTTATGATCCGAATCAATGCTCAAGGCCGCTCCTTCATTGGATTCCCGGTTGTTTATCTGTATGCGCCATTCTCGAATAGCCAGATCAACTTCGGCGGATCGGGGATTTTCAACCTCTAAAATAAAGTAAAGGGCGAATTGTTCCACGTCTTCAGCTTCAACCCGTTCAAATACTAAACGGGCTGCGGGATTTTCTCCTTTTACCGCAGGCGCTATAGGCATCGACAGAGGCGTCACTTCAGGAGGCGGGCCTTTAGTCTTACAAGTAAGGCATAAACCGCAGAGCGCAAGCCCCAAAAAGGGGATAAGGAATTTAAACGTGATCATATATTTTAATGTATCGTCAAATTCAGGGTGAAAGAGAGAGCGGTTTATCAAGGGAAGGGAACGTCAGCCGCCCCGTGCCTAAAGGCAGGGGTTTTACGGCGGGCCCGGTAAAATCTTATGTTCCCCGGTGATTAAAAACCAGGATTTTTCCGTGGGGCATACTTTTTTTCGGCGTTATCTATCAGATCACCTCTATATAGAGGTTTTCCCGCAGTTCCTCCGCATAGGTATGGATTTTTTTAAGAGCCTTGTTTTCAATTTGACGCACCGTCTCCGGGGATATCCGCATTTTATCGCCAATAGTTCGTAAGGTGTACCGTTTGCAACCATTAAGCTGATACCGGTGCATAAGCACCCATTTTTCCCAAACTTTTAAACGATTCAGAATCCGTATCATATTATCCTGAGAAAATTTACGGAAAAACGCCTGCTCGGGGTTGTAAGTATAGTCTTCGTACGTGTCTAATACTGCGGATGATTCTTCATCGGTCCCGTCTATTTCAAGAGGTATATGAGCGCCGGTCCTGCTGAGAAGCAACCGGATCTCCTCCGCAGGAACTTCCATTTCCGTAGCTATCTCTTCGGTAGTCGGCTGGCGCATGAGGGTTTGGCTTAAGGCTTGCTCCACCTTTCTGAGTTTTCGCAGACATTCTTCTTTCCGGTGGGGCAGGTGGATATCCCGCCGCTTATTCACCAGGAAACGGCTGATATATTGCCGGATCCACCAACTGGCATAGGTGGAAAAACGGGCGTTTTTTTCATGGTCATATTTTTCCGCCGCATGGATGAGTCCCAGATTACCTTCCTGAATCATATCCGGTACCAGAGAAACATCCGCCGCAACATAGGTCCGGACAATTTTAATTACTAATCGTGAATTGGCTTTAATAAGTTTTTCCTTGGCGCTGGCATCCCCTTTCTGAATACGTTTAGACAATGCTATCTCTTCTTCAAAAGTAAGCAATGGAATTTGCTTAATCTCTTCAAGATATACCTGTAAGGTATCACCTCTCTCACTGAAAACCGCTCTATTTTTCCTCATATAATCCTCCGATTGGGTTACAGATATATTAGCAATCTACATGCCATGTTTATCATTTTTAGAAAATAAATAGATCAATTCTTGTTCTTATAAAGAAATAACAAAATAGGTAGTGTGTAAAACATACTATATATATTTATATTTGTATGATATTTTATACACCGTCTAGTATAATTTATAAAGGCGTATCGGCAATAGTTTTAACCACAACTACTTGAAAACCGGCGCGACATGAATTAATTTAAACATTAATGAAGGCGCGGAGAGCCTTCATTATGAGGCGGTATCCTATATATGCGTCTCATCTGAAACCTAATCCTTTAGAACTTAAGCGTACGGCGAGTAAAAGTTTAAAAAAGATATGATCGAATATATAGTTTCCGGTAATATGGATGATCGGATCCTTTCCAGAGGGTCCAAACTGTTGGCCCAGGGCAAACTGTTGGCGCTGCCTACCGATACCAGCTGGAGTATTGCCTGTTCCCTTAAATCCGGCGAAGGGATCAAAAGACTCAAAGCCCTCTCAGGGGAGCGGGAAGAGCGGCATTTTACCTTGCTGTGTTCCGGGATTTCCCAATTTGGAGAATTCTGCAGCATGGATAATACCCGGTTCCGCCTCATAAACCGGCTTACCCCCGGTCCCTATGTATTTATCCTCAAAACCCTGCTGGGTACCGAAAAGTTCCTGGGGCTGCGGCGCAAGGAAATCGGAGTCCGAATTCCGGATCATCCGGTTCCTCTGGCGATCATAAAAACCCTTGGATTACCCTTGTATTCGATAACCGCAAAACGCAGCATGGTTCTTGATTTTGAGGAGAATAATCCTGATCCGGAAGTATCGGAGACCGGTGATCTCCCCCCCATCCCGGAAGAGGACCTTTTTCAGGAGGGCTGGGAATTAGAAGCCATAGACGGTTTGGATCTTATTCTGGATCCCGGGGAAGAACGGCCCCGGATTTTCTCCAGCATCCTGGACATAAGCGGGGATGAAGTCAGGCTGCTGCGGGCGGGAGCCGGTATCTGGCCTGTGTAGCCGGTTTACTTTAAGCAAAGATAAAGATTGCAATGCAAAAAGATTGGGTTCGAGTGGTATTTAGACGGAGGATCTATATCATAACCATCATCCTCGTACAGATAGGCTTTATTCTATCGGTTATCGCCGGTTCAAGCATGATCTTTCAGTATGTCAGTTGGTTTCTGAATGCCCTGAGCATTGTAGTCTGTCTTTATATCTTAAATAAGAAAAAAAAACCGGCATATAAATTGACCTGGATATTCCTTATTCTCTTGTTTCCCATTTTCGGAGGGTTCCTGTATATTGTGTTCCATGCTCAATCCAATTCCCGGAAATTACAGCGTCAGATCGAAACGGTCAGAAGCCAATGCCGTCCCTTTTATATAGTACGAGGCAGCGCCCTTCCCCAGTTGATTGGGGACTGCAAAGATCATTTGACCCAGGTCCGGTACCTCCAGCACCAGGCAGGGTATCCGGTCTACGCGCATACTCAGACTGAATATTTTAAGTCCGGTGAAAGTTTTTTCGTAAAAGTTCTGGAAGAATTGGAGAAAGCCGAGCGGTATATTTTCATGGAATTCTTTATTCTCCGCCAAGGAATCATGCTGAATCCCATCATCGCCCTGCTGGAAAAAAAGGCCGAAGCCGGACTTGATGTGCGGCTCATGTATGATGATCTGGGCTGTTTCATGTCCCTGCCTCCCAATTTTAAGCTGCATCTTGAAGGGCATGGAATCAAATGCATAGTGTTTAACCCTTTCAAGCCGATCCTCTCTTCGCTCCAAAATAACCGGGATCACCGGAAGATCATTGTGATTGACGGAAAGGTGGCCTTTACCGGCGGGGTCAATCTGGCCGATGAGTATATCAATGCCCTTGAACGGTTTGGACACTGGAAAGATGCGGCCGTCATGCTTTGCGGAGAGGCCGCCTGGTCGTTTACCCTGATTTTCCTGCAAATGTGGAACCTTGAACAGCAGGAAAAAGATGACTACCAAGCCTTTTACCCCTGGAAGGATGCGCCCTGTACGATTCGCTCCGACGGCTATGTACAACCCTATGCGGATAACCCTATTGATCCTGAAAATGTGGTGGAACATGTGTATATCCAAATCATCAACCAGGCCAAAGAGTATGTGTATATCAGCACTCCCTACCTGGTGGTGGACGATAATATGGTTTCCGCTCTGACTTTGGCCGCCAAAAGCGGGGTTGACGTCCGGATCATCACCCCCCACCGCTGGGATAAGAAGATCGTGGCGGTCACCTCCCGCTCCTACTACCGTCAATTAGTGTCCTCTGGGGTCAAGGTCTATGAATATACCAACGGGTTCAACCATTCCAAAACCTTTGTGTCCGACGACACGGTGGCGAGTGTGGGTACCGCCAACTTGGATTTCCGCAGCCTCTACCTCCACTTTGAATGCGGGGTTTGTATCTACAAAAATCAGGCGGTGGAATCCGTCAAGCAGGATTTTCTTGCCACCCTGCCTATCTGTCACCGGATCACCCTGGAGGACTGCGCGAGAAACACCTTTCAGCAGCTTCTACAGGATGTGTTGCGGCTTTTTGCGCCCTTCATGTGAGCCTGCCCCAATGGGCGCCCCGGTGCAAAAAATCTATGAGTTTATCCTGGAGATCCGCTCAAAGGTATTGTATTCCTTTATCCGGTTATGATATACTGAGACAATTCATATTAATGGGAGATAGGTATGAAGCAGCATGTAGTGTCGGCCTTGGTGGAAAACCGGCCCGGCACGTTGAGCCGGGTTTCCGGCCTCTTCAGCCGCCGCGGATACAATATCGACAGTCTGACCGTCGGGGAGACCGAGGATCCCTCGATTTCCCGCATGACCATAGCGGTAACCGGAGATGATCCGGTGCTTGAACAGATCATAAAGCAACTGGATAAACTGGTTGATGTTATTGCCGTGCGGGAGATGGATCCCGTCTCGTGTATACGCCGGGAAATTATGCTGGTTAAGATCAGCGCGGATGAAACCAAACGGCCTGCGGTTATCCAGATCGCGGGTATTTTCCGTTCCCGCATTATTGATGTATCCCCCATTACCATTACCATTGAGGCCACAGGCGATATCGAGAAGCTCGACGGTCTCCTCTTACTCCTGCGCCCCTACGGCGTCCTAGAACTTGCCCGTACCGGCCTTGTGGCGCTGGAGCGGGGTTCCCTCGTCCTAAGCATCGGCACGTAACCGGTGATTGCGCGGTTGGTCCCCGGATGGCATCTAACCGTAGGCCAATTACCGGCTTTTCATTACACAACACACGGAGATCGTGTGAAGGAGGCATTTATGGCTATCATGTATTACGAAAAAGATTGTGACCTAAGCGTACTCAAGGGTAAAACCATAGCGGTTATTGGTTACGGTTCTCAGGGTCATGCCCACGCGCTTAACGCCAAAGAATCCGGGCTTAAGGTGCTGGTGGGTCTCTACGAAGGATCAAAATCTTGGAAGCGGGCCGAAGAAGCGGGCCTTGAGGTTAAGACCGCTCAGGAAGCCGCGGCCGCGGCGGATTTCATCATGATCCTCATCAATGATGAAAAGCAGGCCAAGCTCTACCAAGAATCCATCAAACCGGTATTGAAGCCCGGCAAGACCTTGGCCTTTGCCCACGGATTCAACATTCACTTCGGCCAGATCCTGCCCCCGCCGGATATCAATGTGGTGATGATTGCCCCCAAGGGACCGGGACACACCGTGCGGGAGCAGTATCAGGCAGGCGCCGGGGTGCCTTGTCTCATCGCGGTTCATCAGGATGCCGGCGGAGACGCCAAGCGGATTGGGCTTGCCTACGCCGCGGCCATCGGCGGCGCCAGAGCCGGGGTGCTGGAAACCACTTTCAAGGAAGAGACCGAAACCGACCTCTTTGGTGAACAGGCGGTACTCTGCGGCGGCGTTTCGGCGCTGATGAAAGCGGGCTACGAGGTACTGGTGGAGGCGGGATATCAACCTGAGAGCGCCTACTTTGAGGTGATGCATGAGATGAAGCTCATTATCGACTTGGTGAACCGGGGAGGCCTTTCTTTCATGCGCTACTCTATCTCGGACACCGCAGAGTACGGCGACTATGTTACCGGACCCAAGATCATCACCGAAGACACGAAGAACACCATGCGTCAGGTATTGAAGGACATTCAAACCGGCGCGTTCGCCAAGGATTGGATCAGTGAAAACCAGGTGAACCGTCCCTTCTTCAATAGAATGAGGGCTATAGAAGCCCAACACCCCATCGAACAGGTGGGAAGGGAACTGCGCTCCATGATGAGCTGGCTCCCCAAGGCGGAGAACAAGTAAGAGAGAACAGGTACCGGTCCGCGGCAGGCCGATGAGCCGGCAAGCGGTGAAGCAAACGGTTATGAGGGTATACCTCCATCTCCGCGTCTGTGTTCACCGTTACCTGTATTTAAGGTAGGAAATTATGACAAACAACGGACCCTCCCGGGTTATCGATATCTTTGACACCACCCTCCGGGACGGTGAACAGGCCCCCGGATGCAGTATGAATTTGCAGGAAAAATTGGAAGTCGCCCGGCGGCTTGAAAAACTAGGGGTGAACATCATCGAGGCAGGATTTCCTGCTTCAAGCCCGGGAGACTTGGAATCGGTTAAGGCCATCGCGGGGATCATCAAAGATTGCACAGTGGCGGGCTTGTGCCGTTCTCTGGAGAAGGATATTGACGCAGGCAGCGAAGCCCTTGCGAAAGCGGCGCATCCCCGGATTCATGTGTTTTTGGCAACCTCTCCGATTCACCTGGAGTACAAACTCAAGATGACGCCGGATCAGATGGTTGAACAGGCGGTTGCCGCGGTAAAATACGCTAAGAAGTTCTGTTCGGATGTGGAATTCTCCGCGGAGGACGCTTCCCGCAGCGATCCGGACTTTATATGCCGGGTCTTCAAGGCGGTGATAGATGCAGGGGCGGTGGTGGTGAATATCCCGGACACCACAGGCTATGCCATGCCTGAGGAGTTTGCCGGACTGGTTCGGTATATAAAGGAACATACGCTTAATATTGATAAGGCAAAGGTTTCGATGCATTGCCATAACGACTTAGGACTCGCGGTAGCCAACAGTCTTGCCGCGGTCGGAGCCGGTGCGGATCAGGTTGAATGTACCATTAACGGCATTGGCGAGCGGGCGGGGAACGCCTCTTTGGAGGAGATCGTCATGGGACTGCGGGTTAGGAAGGACTATCTACAGGTAGATACCCGGATCGACACCGCCCAGATCTACGCGGCAAGCCGCCTGGTGAGCAAGGTGACCGGCGTGAATGTCCAGCCCAATAAGGCTATTGTGGGGGAAAACGCCTTTGCCCACGAAGCGGGGGTTCACCAGCACGGAGTCATGGCGAACCGGGCTACTTATGAGATTATGACCCCCGAATCCATCGGTATCCCCAAAAACCGTATGGTGCTGGGAAAACATTCGGGCCGTCACGCCTTTGAGGAGCGCCTCAAGGATTTAGGATTGGCCCTTGAAGACCCGGCCTTAGAAGAACTCTTTAACCGGTTCAAGATTCTCGCGGATAAGAAAAAGGTGGTGAGCGACCGGGACATCGAGGCGCTGGTGATGGAAAATTCGGCGTCAACTCCCGAAACCTACAAGCTGGATCGCTGGGTGGTCAATTCGGGATCCAGTTTAAGTTCCACCAGTACTATTCGGCTTCAGCATAAAGACGGCGGTTTTCTTGAGCAAGTCGCGGTAGGCCACGGGCCTATTGATGCGTCCTTTAAGGCTATTAATCAGATCATCCGTAAAGAACCTGAATTGGAAAACTATGAGCTAAAAGCCATTACCGGCGGCGAGGATGCCCAAGGAGAAACTTGGGTGCAGATCGGCCGACAGGGCCGGCACTGGAAGGGCAGGGGGATTTCGACCGATGTGTTGGAATCATCGATAAAGGCATATATCGCGGCGATAAACAATATGGAGTGGTTCAAGTAGAGACAGAAAGCAGGCGGCGGAATAACCGGTAAGTCCGCCGCGTTAGTTTTGGGTAGCCGTAGGAAGGCTTTCTTTAGTCAACAAGCCGCTGCCCTTAGGCATCGGCTTTAGGCTTACTCCAATAGTATTATACTTCACCGAACCTGCTAAAGGGGTAACTGCTTGGTTATCCCTCAATACGTGAGGATCAAACTTGCCTAGGGCTTTGAACACGGTCCGACATAGCCTCATGCCCTTTCAAGAGAAGTCCGGTAAAGCCGTTCACTGGTTATGGCTACAAATAACGCCCGGAAATGTAAGGTTTTTTGTTTTAATGTACCGTAATAGTATTAACAAAAGCTATGTATAAAAAATATCATATTTCGATAGCGTTGAGAATAAAACCCATTGCAGGACACGTACAACCGTATCAGGTAACGGTATGAGAACCTAAACTTACCCCTTGGGGTACAGGCTTTTCTTCCTTCCGCCCCTTCTTAGACCGTTTCTTACTATATTATTTTGGCATTTCATTTTTGAACCGGCCGTTTAACCACAACGACTTTCTTTTTCGGAGGAATGGTTGAGGCCTCTTGAAAGGGAGCGGTGTCTGCGTTGCTTGGGAGGGCTTTCTCCGCTGATTTTACGGTCTTTTCCTGTTGTTTCGCCAGTTTTTCCTGCTTCTTTTGTAATCTTCTCAGGACGGCCTCTTCTTTCTGCTGCTTTACCACCTTGGGCAGCTCAAAGATCCGCCAGCCGAAACGATTCACCAGATGAGGCATCTGATCCTGCCAGTCTTCAGGCATTTTGTAGTTTTCATGGCCGTGAGCTTCAACATTCCGGGTAACCACTGCGGCTAAGTCCTGTTCCGTTAATTCACCGGCCTTAATTTTTTCCTGTATATACACCAGACAGGGAAAAATATAATGCGTTTGTGCCAACTTCATCCTCTCATTGTCAGTCATCCTTAGTATACTCCTTCTATCTATGCTTCAAAGTCTCAAGAGGGCAGCCGCTACCGCCATCTATATGATACCACTTACACTATAGGATATCCCCCGTTTTTATTCAATACATATTATGGTGAACCTGTGGCGTCCCCAAAAAGGCGGCTCAATTACCTAACAGGTCAAGATTTTCAAAGATCTTCTCCGCAGGCCAGTTCCACCACTGTATTTCTAAGAGATGTTTAATCAAGTCATCGTCAAAGCGTTTTCGCATGATCCGCACCGGATTGCCGCCCGCAACCCAATAAGGGGGAATATCCGTGGAAACAACACTATTCGCCATAATAATAGCCCCGTCACCGATATGTACCCCCGGCAATACCGTTACATTCCGATGGATGGTAACGTCGTTGCCGATAATCGTATCCCTATTAAAACCCGTATCCGGTGAATCCGGGAGGTTCTGTGCCCATTTGTTATCCATAAGATGAAAAGGGTAGGCGGTTACCGAAGTCATCCGCCGGTTCAGCCCGTTCATAACAAATTCAATTCCCTGCCCCAGGCCGCAGAACTTCCCGATTATCAATTTGTCCCCCAACAGGGGGTCCAGATAGGTTACATGGCTTTCAAAATCCTCAGGATTACCGGGGTCCTCATAGTAGGTGTACTCACCGATAATAATATGGGGATTGGCAACCACATTTTTTACATAACAGATACGCTTTAAGCTCGGATTAGGGTATATACTATTAGGGTCAGGACCAACCGTATGCATACATATACCTCTTACTATTGATTATTTGAAAAATACTTTTTGTCACTGCGCGTATTTCCTCCTCGCCGCAAAATATTGTATTGTGAAACAGCCCGCCACGGTTTTTTGCGCTGCCTGTTCCTTATGGCTTTTCCCGTAACCTCTGAAACGCTTTCGGCGCTGTCTTTTAACTGAGTCTCAGAGTTAAGGTGAGACCGCTGGGTATCATTCATACAAATTTATTATACTTAATATAGTATCGGCATTAACCTTTTAAGTCATATCAGTCCGCGCAGGTTCTTTTGTATTTTAAAAACCGGGTTTTATTGATCAAGCGGCTGCTTCGGTTGCTGCAAACGCCGCAGGACGGTTTTTACCGCTTCTTCTCCTTATATCCGCTATGCAAACCGTATCGGATCCCTCCTACCAAATAATTCTATTTTATTCTACTATAAAATACTATGAATTACTTAGACCTTCCTGTATACAGACATAAAGAGCGGATCCTTGCGGCTTTGGAAGCGCATCAGGTGGTGGTGGTGGAAAGCCCTACCGGTTCGGGAAAAACAACCCAGTTACCGGTACTGCTCCATGACGCGGGGTATAACACTAACGGCATCATCGGGGTGACCCAGCCCCGGCGGATTGCCGCGGTATCAGTGAGTGAGTTTATTGCCCGCCAGATGGGGACGGCCTTTCCGGGTTTGGTGGGGTTCAAGATGCGTTTCGAGGATATGACCGGCCCGCACACCCGGATTAAGATTATGACCGACGGTATTCTTCTACAGGAGATGAAACTTGATCCCTATCTTTCAAAATACAGCTGCATTATCGTGGACGAGGCCCATGAACGGAGTTTAAATATCGACTTTATTCTCGGTCTTTTGAAACGGATTTTGGAAACCCGCAAGGAATTTAAGATTATCGTTTCCTCGGCAACGATCAACGCTCAGGTCTTTTCAGCCTATTTTGGGGATTGCCCTGTCGTCAAGATCGACGCCGATACCTATCCCGTTACCCTCATCTATGATCCGCCTGCGGTTCCCGGTTCTAACGCGGATCAGAGCGCCGAGGCCGCGCTCCTTACCAAGATTCATGCTATTGTGGAACGGATCGTCGGTGAAGAGCGCCCGGGGGATATCCTTATCTTCCTTCCCGGAGAAAAGACGATCAAAGAGTGTATGAGGCTGTTGAGTTATGGGCCTGTGTCGGCTTATCTGCATCTGATTCCCCTGTACGGCAGGCTCGGCAAAGAAGAACAGGAACGGGTCTTTGAATCCCCTCCTCCGGGGAAGATTAAGGCGGTGATTTCCACGAATATTGCGGAAACATCGGTTACGATTGACGGTATTACCACGGTCATTGATTCGGGCTTATCAAAACTCAACTATTACAATCCCCGGACCTTTACTTCCAGTCTGGTGGAATCTCCTATTTCAAAAGCCTCTGCAAACCAGCGGAAAGGCCGGGCCGGGCGTACTCGTCCGGGAACCTGTTACCGGCTCTACAGCAGGCGGGACTTTGAAAACCGGAATCTCTTCACCACTGAAGAGATCTACCGTACCGACCTTTCCGAAGTGGTGCTGCGGATGGCCGACTTAGGACTGACCGCGTTTGAGGAATTCGACTTCATAGCTCCTCCAGGACATGAAGGGCTTATTGCCGCTATTGAGACCTTGACCTTGCTGGACGCCCTGGAAAGCGGCCGCAGTCTCTCCAGGATCGGCAAGCTGATGACCGAGTTTCCTCTGTCCCCCAGAGAATCCCGGATCATCGTGGAAGCTATCCTTAAATACCCGGATGTTATAGAAGAAACCCTCATTGCGGTGGCTTTCCTTTCGACCCAAAGCCCCTATTTGCTGCCGCCGGGCGAGGAAATCGACGCCCGGATGGCGCATCACCGCTTTAGGGACTCCAAGGGAGATTTTGTGTCATACCTTAAACTCTATCATGCTTATAAGGACGCGAAGAACAAAGCTCAATTCTGCGATAAGAATTATCTTGATCCGCGGGCTATGGCGGAAATTATGAATGTCGTCTATCAGCTTGGAGAGATTGTGTCAGGCCTGAAGATACCCCTTCTTTCAGGAGGCTCCACGGAAGATTATCTTTGCGCGGTGGCCCGCGGGCTTATCCAGTTCGTCTGTATTCGGGAAGGACGGGATATGTACCGGAGTCTCACCGCGGATCGGATCCTCATTCACCCCGGTTCGGTGATGTTCAAGATGGATCCTCAGTATATTGTTGCAGGGGAAATTATCAAGACTACCCGGATGTACGCCATGTCGGTTTCTTCTCTGTCCAAACAGGCGCTGGATAAGATAAAAAACGATCTCCTGCCGGGTCTGGAACGGCGCTCTCTTCAATCGGATCGTAAAGAAGGCCGGAAAGATGCCAAGGCTAAACAGGTATTAGACTTTACCAATGCGATCAAGCTGGGGGATGAAGTGTTCGAGATCAAAATTATTAAAGGGAAAAAGCTGGTTATCCTGCCTTGGGAAAGGCTTGTTCGAGTGAGGGACGGTCTTGCCGCCGGAAGCGGAGGCAATGCCCGCTACAAAGCGCATTGGTCTAATCTGCGGGGTACGATCCTCTTTAAAGACGCCTATAAACTGCTGGAAGGAGAGAAATTGGACCTGATTCTTTCCATAGTACCGTCATTGAATCTCGAAGGGGTACTGGAGAAGCAATGGTCGAGAAAAACCCGGTTCAATTCTCAGGAAAGCCTTTGGGAACTGCTGGGTTCGCTTCCTTTGGCGGTAACTCCCGGTTTGTGGAAATCCAACAAGAAAGACCTGGGTTTTCTCTGCCTTTTGACCGACGGAGCGGGGAACTACTGGTTTTCCTGTTCCCGGGGCTTTCATACGAGCCTGAACGAAAGCCTCGCCTGTGTGGAGACGCTCATTGATGAGTTGGGGGATACCGCGGATATAGAAGTCAAGCATATCGTGAATCAGACCTACCGGAGGCTTTCGGATTACCTTATATAAAGCACTAGGCCGGCGGAGAGGCGCGGGGCATGACCCCAAAGAACAGGAAAAGGCAATAGATGCGCAGCCTTCACACCGGTCTGCATCTCCGCCTTATGGAGGTATTGCGCCTCAAGATTTTATCGTAACAGTCGATAATAATAAAATAGAAAATAAAAAAGTACAATATTATCTGATGTAATCTCATGGGAGCGGTTCATGGCGGGTGAAAAAAAAACTTCCCTATCTAATAATGATAACTATAACAGCGTATTTGAGTCGTCTAAGGAGCTTGATAAATATGGGGTATGGGTAAAAAGCGATCCCCAGGCGTTTTCTTTGATGGATAGCGAGACTCAGGAGCCCTCTGTCATACCTTTGACGCAAGATAAGGACTTACAGGATATATCGGATGATAATTTAGATAATTTTGTGGATATTTTGGACATAGAAGAGCCTTTGAAGGAGGCGCCCCTAGGGGGTTCTGAAAAAACCTATGATGCCGTGCAAAAAACCGGAGATTTGAAAACCGAAATACCCGCTGCGGATCAAGAGGATTTTATCCCCGGTGTATATCTTGATCCCATTCCGGCAAAGAATAGTTCCCCAGGAGATGATCCCAGCCTATCGCTTGCTTTCAAAGAACCGGCTTTTAACGCCGAAAACCTACAGGGCAAGCCGGCACAGGATTCGGATGCAGTCTCCGATATATCCATTCAATTATTGACTAAGATATTTGAAGAGTTATCTTCAATAAAGCAAGAAATAACCGCTTTGAAAGAAGCGGTTATTCGCACGATACCTGAAGAGAAGCCTTTTGAAACTACCGTTCCCGTTCCTGCTGCTCCAGAGGAGCCTGAAAAAATTGTGCTGGCAGGGGATGAACTGGATGATATTCTCAACAACGCAGATTTTATCGATGATATACGCGATACCGGTAAAGACATTTTCGATCAAGCCGCCTCTCCGGTCTTGATGCCGCCGGGGATTAGCGAAAAAGAGGTATTGGCAGATACCGAAGAATTGCAGTGGCTTATGAAAGAAGGGGATAAACCCCTTGCCGCAGGAGCTTCCGGTTCAGCCGTTTTGGGGGAAATGTCCGCAGCGCCAATAAAGGAACGTCTCCAGGGAAAACCGGGTATGGAAGAGCTGTCCGGCAAGAATCGCTCGCCATCGGAGGACGCGAAATCAAACGCCTTATTAATAGACGATCTGTTGATTGAGAACGGATCGATTAAGGATATACCCATTGAATTGGATATGGATGAAAATGAGGAAGATGAGCAAGAGCGTCTCGATCTGGATAGTCTGAATCTGGGGGAACCGGAAGACACAAGCGAAGTCCCGCTTGATATGTCTGATATAGGTCTTGCCGGAGAGATATCCTTTGATGATGAACCGCTGGATAACATACTTTTTTCCGATGAATACCTGGACATCTCTGATGAAGAATTGGATAAAATCGAACAGAAGGTATTGCAGGAATTTGCGGATGCATCGCTAACAAGAGAAGAACCCTCTGTTACGGAAAGGGAAGAAATAGAAAAAAAATATCCTGCCAAAGACTTGGAAGAGGAGGATAAAAAAAAAATTAATAATTCAAGGGGGATCAAAGATGAGATGTATGCTTCGGGAGCGGGTTTGCCTAATGTAAAAAAGGAGTTGAAAACGGTTCTTTCTTCTATGGATCAGTTATTGGAATCCCTTCCGGATAATAAAATCGCAGAATTTGCCGAATCCGAACACTTTGATACCTATAGAAAACTTTTTAAAGAATTAGGGCTTGCATGAAAGCTCGCTTCCAAAATATCTTTAGCATAAGAAGTATTGGACAGGGCACTGCAAAAAAAACAGGAAACCGTTGTGGAAGCATTGAGAAAAAAACGGCTGGAAACTCAGGATTTTTTTATACCTAAAGGGGTGCTGTATTACAAAGCCGATCCTGTGTTTCAGCGTATTCCGCCAAAGCCCCTGGAAAGAAGAGCCATAGCCCACCGGCTTCTTAAAAGCCGCAGTTCAAGCAATTTTTGATATGGTCCAAGATACATCACGCCCGGGGAACGGGAACGCCGCTCCCTTGAGGCCGCCGGCTCTTCATTCCCGTTATAATCCGGTAGGGGAAGCGGAAAAATATATTACTTCTCTAAGCTTTCGGGAAACCCCCCGTTTTTTCATTCTCATAGAACCGGGCCGGGGTTATATGGTTCCCATTCTGCACCGAAAGTTCCCTGAAGCTAAAATTATTGTTCTCCATGTGCGGATCCAGGAAGAGGCGGAATTATATGACCTGGAGGATCCGGCATCGGTTTCAAAGCCGGTGCCGGCGGTCTGGAGTCCCGAAAGCGGCATAGCCCTACAGCGATTTTTGGAGCGTGAAATTCCCGATACCGAGGCAGCGGCCATCCGGATCATTGAATGGCGCCCCGCGTTAGCCGTATATGGTGAAAGCTACCTGCGGCTCTTCTCGGAAACGGCGGAGTTCGTTAAGCGGGTTGATGCGAATACGCGAACCGTCCGCGCCTTTGGCGAGCGATGGTTCAAGAATTTTTTCAAAATTATGGGAATGACCCGAAGGGTTATACATCACGCCGGAGCCCTCGTATCGCTGCCCTGTATTATTACCGGCGCGGGGCCGAGTCTGGAGGAATCTCTGCCGCTCATCAAGGAACTAAAAAACAAAGAGCGTCTTTTTATCTTAGGAGTATCCGCTTCGGCGCCGGCCCTTCATGCAGGAGGGCTGATTCCCGACCTGATCATCACCACCGACGGCGGCGGCTGGGCGCTTTTTCACCTCTATGAATGTTTGAGGGCAGGGGATACAAAACACACTTTGGGCCTTGCGGCAAGCCTCTATGCGGCGCTTCCCTCCCAGGCCGGGGATCTGCCTCTGCTCCTCATCAGCGACGGAAGCCTCTGGCAGAATTTGATCTTACAGGGACTTAACCTTCCTTTTGTCAGCCTGGTCCAGCGAGGAACCGTAACCGCCTCGGCTTTGGATTTGGCCTTTGCCTTAACTCGGGGGAATGTTTTTATTGCCGGCATGGATCTTTCCCATCGAGATATATGTACCCACGCGCGGCCCTATAGTTTTGACCGGGTCTTTGAAGAACGGTCTTCCCGGCTCAATCCGGTCTATACTCAAACCTTTACCCGTTCCTTCGGCATCATTGCCGGCGGGAGTCATAACATCTATGCTTCCTGGTTCGGACGGCAATTAGATGCCTATCCAAAGCGGCTTTACACGCTGGGAAATAATCATCCGGTTTTCAATGGCCTCAAGCCCTGGGATGCGGCGGACCGGAGTTTTGATATGCCCTCCAAGTGGAAATCCGCGGAGGGGCCCCTTGGATTCCAGACAATTCCACCGCGGACTAATCTTGCCAAGCAGGGGGCGGAAATCTTGATACAGGCACTGGCCGTTCCCCAGGCATCGGAGCGTATCAAGCGGGAATTAGCCCCTTTGCTTTTCCCCGATGAAAAGGATGTTACCGCGGAGATTCTTTGCGATAAAATTCTGGATATCACCGCAGCCTATACCCGAGGCAGGGAACATGGATAAACAACGTTGCTTTGAACAGAACCTTTTAGCCCTGTCTAATAAAAACCCGGTCCTCTGTGCGCAGCTTTCCAGGGCGCCTATACACTCGAACCGCTATGAATTTCTTGCATCCCGTTCCGGGGAAACCGTTCCCGCTTTGGTTGATTCTAATGGCGTTGCTCACCCTCTTCATTCTTTGGTGGATCCCCGGCGGGAAGGGAGCCGTTTAATAAGTATTACCAAGGATGAAGGGTTTCTCATCTTTTTGGGCTTGGGAGGGGCTTTCTCTGTGGCCGCGGCCCTGGAGAGGGAAGATATACAGCAAGTTCTGGTCATAGACTACGATATCGGCGGCATTGCCGAACTGCTCTGTTCCAAAGGGTATCACAGGATCTTTATGGACCCCAGGTTTCATATTCTGGCGGATCCCTCGGGGTCAAGCATTGAGCAATACATCCTCGACCACTATCAGCCGATTTTATCCGGCGGGATCCGGGTATTACCTCTGCGGACGAGGATCGAATTTGATCGGTCTCAATTCAACGAAGCGGGAGATGGGATTAACGCCGCGATCAATAAGGTTTCAAGGGATTATTCGGTACAGGCGTATTTCGGTACCCGGTGGTTTTCCAATATCATTAGAAACCTCCCGCGGGCGGAGGAACAAGACGGCCCGATTCCCTCTATCAGACGGGCGGCCATAACCGCCGCAGGACCTTCCCTGGAGATGCAGCTTCCCCTGCTCGCCAAGAAACGGGGAGACTTCTTTCTCATGGCCACCGATACGAGCCTCTCCAGCTTGTTTCAGGCCGGGCTTGAACCGGACGCGGTGGTTTCCATAGACTGTCAGCATATCAGTTATTACCACTTTATGATGGGCCTTCCGGATCACATCCCCCTGTACCTTGACTTGGCAAGCCCGCCGCTTGTGGCGTCCTGTTCTACTCATCCCCGTTTTTTTTCCGGGGGGCATCCCTTTACCCGTTATATTTCCCGGTATTGGCGTCCGCTGCCGCCGGTGGATACTTCCGGGGGGAATGTTACCTATGCGGCTCTATCTCTGGCGGATATGCTGGGAGCGGAGCAGGTAGAATTATACGGATCGGATTTTGCCTATCCCCTGGGGCGTACCTACAGCCGGGGAACCTACATCTATCCCTATTTTGAAATACGGCAAACCCGCCTTTCCTCTCTGGAATCGCTCTTCTCAGCATTCCTTTTTAGAAGCCCTACCCTTACGCGGATAGACCGCGGGGACACCTGGTATTATGAGACCCCTACCTTAACCCATTACCGTAAATTGCTGGAGGAAAAAACCGGTTCTATCCGGCCTTTGGTGATACCTATCGAAGGCATAGGAGCTGTGTTGAACACGAGAGAAAATCGGGCGCCTCACCCCCATACCATTCGGCTGTTTGCTCCCGGCAGTTCGTCTATGAGGTCTAAAGACTTCCTGTTTGAATATGGAGAAAAGATCCGCTCTTTTCCCATCGTAAGAGAAGCCCCTTGGGAATATGTGAAGAATCTCAGCAGCGAGGAAAGTCTTTTGCTTACCACCCTGCTCCCCGCTGCGGTGGCGATAAAACGGCGCAATCCTCATTTCCGTACCGATGAACTAATCGAAGCGGTCCGTACCTATTGCTTGAAAGAGATTGATAAAGTTCTGAATAGCCGGACTTCATAAGATAAAGAGGAGTTTATCGCGGCGATTCTCTATACCGAGTACTATGCTCGTATTCATGTTGTTAGGGAACGGCTCTCTCCGGGCTTGTTTTTATAGGCGTCCCCTGTGATATAGCGGGTTCGCTGATCCGTAGCCTGTTTCAGCAACAGAACCGCCGTATCCGCCGGAGAATGTTCCATCGACGAAGCCGGAGTTTCCACCATCACCGGCCCCCCGGGGTATAGCGCATATACCTTTGGCGCATAGACGGGACCCATAAGACAGGATTGGACAAGGGTATCCTATTGAGTAACTTTGATGGTAGAGAAAAACGCGGTGTATACTATTCCGCGGCGACGCGGTTTGAGGTTGCTCAATAATTATGCTGAAAAAAGGAGATTTAGTTGTATAACGCTTTCCAGGGGAAGCTGTAAGCCTTGACCTAAGCGCCTGTACGAATATTACTGCTATTCCAGGCTGTTCTTCCAATGTTACGAGACGCGGGGACAGTCAAAGGCAGTCCCTTGAAACATGGTCCACAGATTACACGGTTTAATACAAGAGCCGAATCCGTGGACTTCTTATCCCGCAAAACCCTGCCGCGGCGCGGACGCGGGACGAATACCCGCGTAAAGCCGTGAGCCTGAAGGCTTAGGTTTTACCGCGGCCCTTCATATAAAACCTTTTATTTACCGGCAGGGTATGGTATAATACTATACAGGGTGTGTTGTCCTGTGAAACCCTGTGTTTCGGCAAGGCTTTCATACTATGTATCATACACTATGGAGAAAAATATGAGTTTTTATGATGCGGCAAACCATTGGCTCATCTATGCGATGGTGTCTGTTGGGATTTTGTTTGTAGCGGGACTTTCTGTCGTTTCTATGCGGAAGTCCTGGAAACGAGCTATTGCTAAGGGGTATTCCCGGGATAAATTGATGACCGTAGTTAAGGCGTCTATTTCCGCTTCGATTATCCCTTCGATAGCCATCGTAATCGGATACTTTTCTCTGGCGACGATTCTGGGAGTTCCCTGGCCCTGGTGGCGGCTTTCAGTTGTCGGGTCGGTGACCTACGAGCTCATGGCGGTCGATTCGGCTATTAAAGCCAGCGGTCTGGATATGACCCGCTTATCCGAAGCTACAGCACAGGATTTCGTGCTGGTCATGTATGTTATGTCCATCGGCATTATCGGCGGGCTTTTTTTCTCCCCCTTCATTTCCAAACGCATCCAGACGGGAGCCATGAATATCAAATCCGGAGATAAACGTTGGGGCGCGCTGGGGAGCAGCCTCTTCATCTTGGTCATTTTGATGGTCTTTGATGTTCCCTTCTTTCTCAATTTCACCCCTACCGGATTAGTGAGGATTATGACCTTTGGTACCAGTATACTTACCACCGTTATATTGGATACTATTGCGGTCAAGGGAAAGATACTTTGGCTTAGGAGTTTTATTCTGGCGCTGAGTCTTTTGCTTGGGATGGCTTCGGCGATCCTGTGGAGCGCGTTATTACACATACAATAAGGAACTATTATGGGTGATCAGAAATCTAAACCTGCGGACATGAGCGGGCTGGACCCGATGGGTAAGGCTCACATTGATTCTATGCATCGGCTTGGACGTCTCGGCGCGGTTCTGGCAGTAGCCGCCATGCTGCTTATGCCTACCATTGCCGGGATTTATTTAAACGCCATGCCCAATTTTCTCTCGGTTCTCACTACCGCGGTGGGACTTCTGGCGATGTTTGTGCCTGCCGCGGTGTCGGAGGTCATCGCCTATACCCCCATATTCGGAAGCTCCATGTATCTTGCCCAGATCACCGGTAATATTCTCAATCTGAAACTGCCGGTTGCCAATACCGCGCTCCAGATTCTGGATGTGGAAAGCGGCACCGAGGATGCGGATATTGTTACCTCTATTGCGGTGAGCGTTTCGAGCTTTGTTACCACCATAATCGTCTTTCTTGGGGTGGTTCTCATGCTGCCTCTCCAGCCGGTACTGACCTTGCCCGCGGTAAAACTGGCATCAGGCTACATCGTCCCCGCGCTTTTCGGTTCCCTCACTATAGCGTCTATAGGGAGTAACCTTGGAGGCGGTATCAGGACTCAGGGCAGGCTCAAGGGGGTCATTGCGCCGGTGCTGATCCTGATCTTGATCAATATCCTCTTTATCTACATCCTGAAAAATCCGTCGTTCTTGTCCCTCTACCAAGGGTTCCTCATGCTTGCGCTGCTGCCGATAACTTGGTTCGGTACCAAAGCGCTTTACAAGAACGGGCAAATTAAGGTATTTCTTCCTGGGGAAGACGGCAAGTAACAGAAAAAACTATAGGAGCATATTATGAGAGATAAAGGGAAGATCCTTGGGTTTATTGATGCCAAGGCAGGGGTGTTTACCGGGCTCAGCGACAGGATATGGGAGCTTGCAGAGGTCCGCTTCAGTCTGAAAGGATCCGCGGACGCGCTCTGCGAGACGCTGAAAAACGAGGGCTTTACGGTTGAGCGGGGAGCCGCGGGCATGGCCCACGCCTTTACCGCCTCTTTTGGTTCCGGCAGTCCGGTGATCGGTATTTTGGGAGAATACGATGCGCTGCCCGGTCTCAGCCAGGTTGCCGGAGCAGCGGAAAAGAAAGATATCCTTCCAGGCGGAGCCGGGCACGGCTGCGGGCATCACCTGCTGGGGGCCGGTTCCCTAGCCGGGGCCGTGGGAATCAAAGATTATATGAAGGAAACCGGGCTTCCGGGAAAGATTATCTATTTCGGCTGTCCGGCAGAAGAAGCCGGTTCCGGCAAAGCCTTCATGGCGCGGGCCGGTTTATTTACCGGCATTGACGGCTTCGTCACCTGGCATCCCATGACGGAAACCGGCATTTGGGGGGTGAGCAGCCTGGCGAACTATCAGGTCTACTTCGGCTTTACCGGCGTGGCTTCCCATGCCGCGGCGGCTCCTGAGTACGGCAGAAGCGCCCTTGACGCGGCGGAGCTTATGAATGTGGGGGTCAATTATCTTAGGGAGCATGTGATCCAAGAAGCCCGGATTCACTACGCGTATACCGATGTAGGCGGGAAAGCTCCCAATGTGGTGCAGCCCAGCGCGGAACTCCTCTATTATATCCGGGCGCCCAAAACCAGCCAAGCCCGGGGCATCTTTGAACGGATCTTTGATATCGCCAAAGGCGCCGCGCTGATGACGGGCACCGCCATGAAGATGCGCTGGGACAGTTACTGCGCCGAATACCTGGTGAATGACGCCTTGGGCAAAGCCATGTACGCCAACCTGCTCGCCGTAGGAGCCAACAGCTATACCCAAGAGGAACGATCCTTTGCTCAACGGTTTGTAGACGGACTGCCCGAATCCGCCAGGCAGGGAATTCCCGGTAAAGTAGCCAAGTTATTCCAGAATGAAAAGCCGGAGCGCATAGCGGAAATCGCCGGACAGTCTATAATCGGCGACATCATGCCCTACTCCATGAGCGGCAGCGTTATGCCCGGCTCCACCGACGTGGGCGACGCCAGTTGGCACGCGCCGGCTGTCCAATTATTCACCGCCTGTTTCCCCGCAGGTACGGTAGCTCACTCTTGGCAGTTTGTTGCCTGCGGTTGTTCATCTATGGCGCACAAAGGTATGCTCCAAGCAGGAAAGGTCATCGCCCTGACCGTTTTGGATATGTTGGAAAATCCATCCCTTTTGGCGGAAGCTAAGGCGGAACATATCCGCCGGCTTGCCGGGGAGACCTACCAATCCCCCTTCCCGCCGGAATTGGTTCCCGAAGAATGACAAGATAGCGGCGTCATGTAAAAAGGAGGGATCTTCGTTATGAAGAGATTCAGAGTCGATCATACCAAAGTAGAAATTATGTATAGGCAGTATCTTCCGAAAATAGGTATATTTTGGTATGATATGGAAAGTGAAGAATTATTTGGAATTGATAAGGTGGTAGCCTATGAATGTCATTTTAACAGCAGAGGAATTCGTACAACCAAAACCCCTCATAAAAAATACTGGGAAAATGAAAAGTTAAAAAGAGAGCAGTGCAACAAACCGCTTGGGCCATTCAAAAGGGATTACGTAACGGTGCCAAAAGGCAGAGTATACCAAAACAGAAATAAAGAGTTTCTCATTTTATGCGGTCTATGGATTACGAAAGAAATAATTGAATTAATACAATTTGAATTCGACTTATTTGACGTACCCTTACGGGTGGTTATTGAAGAGAATATATGGTGAGTAGGGAGGGGGGCAAGAATCGGCGGCGCCCGCATGCTCTATAAAGAGCCGGTTATCCTTACCGGCCGCGAAGCAGCCGCGCTCTGTATACCACCGGCGGCAATTTTAATTTCCTTGCCTTAATTATCCTTGTATATATAATGCTAATAAGTTATATTATACTGAGTAACATAAAGGTATAAGGTATTTTTAGACAAATGAAAAAAGCGCTGTTATGTTTTTGTCTATTGTTCGTATGTACGAAACCGGGAGCAGAGGAAAATACCCTCCGGTTCGGTCTCAGCCTAGAGGCAAATATGAATACCTACGACAAATATACCCTGGGCCGTTCCGTAAGCCTTGATTGTCAGTTGTTTAAATATATTGTTAATGGAGTTATCCTAACTGTGAGCGATGATTTTACACTCATTACCGTTATAGAACCGGAAATTTTTGCTCGCTGGTATTATCTGAATCTCGGCTTGAAGGGAGGGGGCTTCTTTGTGCAGGGGGATCTGGGGATGAGTCTTTTTTTGGAAAATACCGATTCCCAGGTCCGCGGGCTAGGAGGACTCACCGCGGGATTTCGTTATCCTATGCTCGAAGGGGACTATTTTGCGGAGCCTTATGTTAGATGCGGATATCCTTTTATCTGGGGCTTTGGAATCAGGGCGGGATGCCGGTTATAGGTAATGCGGCGGTATTGGGTAGTACCTCATAAAGCGTAGAAAAACGCTGACCACATACATTACCCGGTACGCATTAAAAGGGGGTAGCTATATGATGACGCTCAATTTTCATGGGGTACGCGGTTCTCACCCGGTGGCTGACGGTAATATGGTTTCTTACGGAGGCAATACGGCCTGTGTAGAAGTGGTTAAGATCAATAAAGAAGGGATTAAGGTTCCGGTTATTCTTGATGCAGGGAGCGGCTTGATCAAATTAGGGTATTCCATGGCAAACAAGTTCTTTAACAATACCTATTCAAAAACCTTTACCATGCTGTTTACCCATTTACACCCGGATCATACCGAGGGGTTTAACTTTTTTATGCCCAATTTCTTTTCTTGCTGTACGATTCATATTTTAGGAATGGAAACTTTAAAAAAAAATGTCGGAGGAGTATTAAAAAGCAAAATGGTGCCGCCGACGTTTCCCATCGAATATAAGGACCTAAAATCCAAAAGAAAACACGGGGTGTTAAGCGACGGCCAGCGCTTCTATATTGCCCAAGACGGATCCCCGGTTTTAGAGCATCCCGGGCCCAAACGCCCGGAGCCTTTATTCGAAATACAGGTGATGCAGGCTTTTGCCCCTTCTCATCCGCAGCAGGGATCCCTCTATTATAAAATCAATGACCCTGAAGATAACACCTCCGTTGTCTGTATCTGGGACATTGAGAGCCATATCGGCGGGGATGTCCGGGTGATTGGCTTTGCCGAACATGCGGATGTTATGATCCATGATGCCCAATATACGGAAGAAGAATACCTCAGCACCGCGGATCCGGTTCAGGGATTCGGCCATTCCACCTTTGACATGGCGGTAGAAAATGCGGAGAAAGCCAAGGTACGCTGCCTTATCCCCTTTCATTACAATCCCCGGCACAACGACGATCTGTTGGACGGTATTAACGAAAAGTACCGTAATCTCAAAGCGCCGGTGTTTCTGATGTCCCGTGAAGAACTTTCCGTCACCCTGCACGAAGGGGTTATCGTCAAACAGGAAACTTTTAATTCGGGATTTTCCAAATAATACGCGGTCCCGGCCCTGGCGGCCGCTGCCCCCAAGGGGGCATTCACTTGTTCCAGGACAACCCCGCGCCTATGGCGGTGGTGTACTCCGCGTCTTCAGGATACTCAAAACCTATGGCATACATACCGGAAATAAAGGATAAAATATCCTTTCCAATGGGATTATCGCTGCCGTTCCCTGTAACAATAACCCGGTCGATATGCTTGCTCTTTGCGGCAAACACCGACAGCATACCGATTACCTGATATACCAGATTCAGAATACCCAGGGCCAGGTCCTCATGCCGGGCGGTATCCAGCATTTTCCCAAAATTGGAAGCTGTGGCTTCCTTCCGCAGAAAGCTTATATCCGTTTCCATAATGTCTTCCAACAGGAGATCCACCTGATTGAGACTCCCCGACTCAGCCAGTTTCATGATGCCGTTAAAATTTGAGGTCATAAGGAGCGCCTTCGCCAATCCCAGGATAGTGCCTCCGCCGACGCCGGAACCCCCTAAGTGGGAAATACGGTCTTTTTTTGCCTCGATGATGGCGGTTCCTGTCCCTATATTGGTGATGATGATGTTATCCTTTTTTGAAAGGAACATACCCCCTATGCCGATGGCAGTGATCTCATCGATCTTTTCCGTGGGTATCCCGAACAGCTCGTTCTTTATCTTTGTTGACCCCGCGCCGGTGATCATGATCTTTTCGATTTGAGCAATCTTAATATCATGTTCCACCGCCATTTTTCCAAAAGCCCCGGTTGCCGAGGTTATTACATCCATAGCCTTAGTCTTGATTTTATTGATAACCTTGCCGGCTTCAATGGATACGGCCTTAGTGGTGGTGCTGCCAATATCTATACCTATGATCATGTATTTGCCATTTTCAACCGCGAAACGTACGCCCCTTGGCTTGTGCCAACAAGCCCGGCGCTCTCATCCTCCGCAGGTTCTTCAACAGAATACAAGGAAACCCGGAACAGTGTCAATAAGGCGCATTGCCTAAAAAGTTTTCTAGCCGAAAAGGGGTTAATGACTAATAACCAAAACCTAGCCGAAATCAAACCGCCTCCGCTTCCATGGCGGGCTCGCGGCATCCGTCTCCAGTGT
>JAITHW010000019.1 GCA_031279815.1 Treponema sp.
CCCTCGGCTTGGTTCTTTTCTTCGCCTTTTCTAAGTCGCCCCGAATAATCTCAAATGCTTCACGGCTTATATCGCTCGGATAGTTGTGCATTTTCCCCCCTCACGCAGAGATTATTATCTGCCTATTAAGAGATTTTGAACAGGCTCTTAGGGAAGAGGCGGCCAATACCAAGTCTTTAAAGCCCATTTCCGCAAGTTTGTCCAGCACCATATTGACAATATAATCGCCATCCCGGAAGTGGTGGTGAAAGGAAATGGTACGGCCGTTTTTAAGCCCGCAAAGGCGCACAGCCTCCTCAAGGCTGGGCACAATCTTATTATGCGACACTTCCCGTTGGGCCAGGGTACTGTAATCTTTTTGCAGTTTGCCGGCCTCAAACACCCCGTTCATGGCTTTTATGTCCTGAAGCCCTTTGATGTATTTCAATTCATCTTTCATTTTGAACCAGCCTCCCCTTCCCTTTCCTCAAGAGCTATTCCGGCGGCTTTGGCCAAATCCAGCACACGCCCGGCCCTGGCGGCAATGGGCTTGTCCACCATTTTGCCGTTTAGGGAGATAACCCCGGAACCTCTCTTCCCGGCCTCGCGGATCGCCTCAAGCACCGCCAGAGCATGCTGTATCTCCTTTTCCGTGGGGGTAAATACCTCATGTACTATCTTTATCTGCCTGGGATTAATGATGCTTTTGCCGTCGAAACCGAGCTGTTTGATGAGTGCGGTTTCCCTACGCAGCCCTTCTTCGTCGTTCGCATCGGAAAACACCGTGTCTATAGCATCGATGCCGGCGTTCCTAGCGGCTAGAAGGACCATGCTCCTGCCGAAAAGCAGCTCTATGCCTTCCGGGGAACGGCTGGTGCGCAGGTCGGTTACATAATCCTCCGCGCCGATGGCGATGCCGGTAAGCCGCCTGCTTGCCAGAGCGATTTCCTTGGCGTTGATTACCCCCGATGCGCTTTCGATTGCCGCCATCATTCCGGTGGAACCGATCGGGAGATCGGCCTTCTTTTCAACGGCTTCTATCATACTCTCGCAGTCAATCACGTCCTGGGGCGTCTCGGTTTTGGGCAGCCGTATCACCGCTTTGCCGGTACATACAACGGCTTCCAGGTCCTCTCTGCCTATTTCGGTATGGGGATCGTTGATCCGCACTACCAGTTCTTTGCCCGGATAGGCAAGGCTTGTGAGGGCCTGAAACACGAGAAAGCGGGCGCTGTCCTTCTCGTAGACGGAGACCGAATCTTCCAGGTCGAACATCAGGCTATCGGCCTTGTAAATACCCGCGTCCTGTATCATTCCGGCATTGTTTCCCGGAACATAAAGCATGGTCCTTCGCAGTTGTTTCATCTCTATTACCTTCCTAGCTTTTCCTGCGCTCTCCAGCGGCAGGCCATTTTTCCGTTAGAGCGGAATACCGCGGTTTTTACCCTGGCCCGGATGGTACATTCCAGGGCGCCCTTGTCCACCGCCTTGATCTTAACGTTTTTCACGCCCAATTCCTCCAGGGTTTCCGTAATGGCCCGGCGGATTTCCTTGCCGAACTGCTTCTCCACAACGCTTTCAAGTTCAATCTCAATCCCATCTGAACCGGGTTCTACCGTCACCATCACATCGCTTGACTCCATGGTCCCGGCAACACAGGTTTGCTTGATTTCCATAATACACTCCTTTTAAGGCTTCCTATGCAGCGGCTTCCTTTTTCTTAAACAGAGGTTTCACCACCGGGCTTAAAAGCACCGTTATACAGACCAGGATAACGATACCCGTTACCGGCCGCTTGAGCAGATTCATTGTTGCCTGGAAAAGGGTGTCGCCGGAAACGATGGTATAGGCCCGGCGGAGATTGGCTTCGCAGATGACCCCTAACACCAGTCCAAGGATCATGGCTGAACTGTTCAATTTGCATATAACAAACACAAAGCCCAAAAGTCCCGCGATAGCCATGAGGACGACATCTACAGCGGTATTCTTGGTGGCAAATGCGCCGATGGTGGCCATCATGATGATCATAGGTCCCAAGATACTGTAGGGGATCTTCAAAACCTGTACAAAGAGCTTCGCGATAATAATCGCGGCGAAGACCATCACAATGTTCGACACCAGCATGGAGGCGAACGTCGCCGAAAGGTAATGGGGCTGATTCACCAAAAGCAGGGGACCCATAGTAACGCCTTTGAGTACCAGGGCGCTCATCATAATCGCGGCGGCGTTTCCCCCGGGAATACCCAGCGAAAGCAGCGGTACCATAGAGCCGCCGGTGGCGGAGTTATTTCCCGCCTCGGGCGCGGCGATGCCTTCAAAAATACCGGTACCGAATTTTTCCGGATGTTTGGAAAGTTTCTGTTCCATCGAGTAACAGAGGAAAGCCGCGATAGTGGCCCCCGCGCCGGGGAGTATGCCCACTACGGTTCCCACAAGGGAACAGCGCAGCGCCGTCCACTTGACCGACAATAATTCCTTAACCGAAGGCATGGCGGTTTTGAACGCGGCGGTCCCGCCCACGGCGTCCAACTTGTCCCGATTCCGGGTCTGCTTTAACACTTCGGTAACGGCAAAAAAGCCGATCATCACCGGTATCATTTCAATACCTGAGGTGAGGAAGCGGGTGCCGAAGGTAAGCCGGGGAACTCCCAGTAACGGATCAAGGCCGATGCAGGCCAGCGCCAAGCCGATAAGTCCGGAAATAATGGTGCGGCAGATATTGTCCGTATCAAGGCTTGAAAGAATCGAAAGGCCCATGAGGCTGATGGCGAATAGTTCCGAAGGGCCGAAACTCAACGCGGCTTTGGTTAATTGGGGACTCAAGAGCAGCATGCACAAGGCCGCAAACATGCCGCCGATGGCGGAACAGATAAGCTGCATTCCCAGGGCTTTGCCGGCCTCGCCCCGCTGGGCCATGGGGTAGCCGTCGTAGGTTGTGGGGGCGCTGGAAGGTACCCCGGGTATTTTAAAGAGTATAGCCGTCATACCGCCGCCGGTAATCGAAGCGCAGTAAACCGCCGTTAAAAACGCGATGGCGCTGACGCCGTCCATCCGGTAGGTAAAGGGGACTCCCAGGGCCACCGCCATGGTGGCGCTGACTCCAGGCAGCGCTCCGAAAAGGGTCCCCAAAAAGACCGCAAAGACAATAAGCAAAAACATTTTCGGCGCAAAAACTATCGCCAACCCGCCGGTTAATAAATCAAGCATGGCTTTCTCCTATCTCAATCCCTGGAAAATCGATTCCAGGAACAGCGCGAGATTGCGCAAGAACGGCACATAACCCCTGGGAAGCATAACGCCCAGGAATACCGAGAAGCCGATGTAGAGCAACAGCATGATCCCCAGGGAAGAGATGAGCAGCATCACAGGCCGCCGTTCCCCCAACAGAATACCGTACCCGGCAAGAAACAGAAAACTGGTCATCACAAAACCCAGGGGTTCATACACCAGGGCCATGACCATGAGAATTATCATTCCGATAAACAGCTTGCTTTGTAAAAAGCGCAGCGCTTCAGGGAAAAAATCCTTAAATGCTGTTGAGATGTCTTCTTTTTTATGGGTTTTGAAATATTTAAAGATATTATAGGCAATCGCAATCATCAGCAAAGCCAGCAGCGCCTGGGGCCACTGTTCGGCGCCCAGCTCATTTATGGGAGACACCGGCATGGCGGCGCCTACATACCAGAAACTTATTCCGGCCAAAACAAACAAAATTACATTGACAATTAATTCCAACGCCATGTACTAACTCCTTTTTTTAAAAAAGCCGGCGTAATTCACTCTACAGAACGCGCAACCGGCTGCTGTTCCGGCCTATTTCAGAATGCCGATGTCTTTCAAGTATGCGGTAAAGAGCGCGTATTCGCTCTGGGCCAGGGCGGCGGTTTCGGACTGAGCGGCATAACCGGGCCGGTCCAGATAACCGGAGTTCTTCATAAATTCCTGATAGGCAGGCATATCCCAGGCTTGCTTGAGCGCCGCGGACATGGAATCGACCGCTCCCCGGGGAGTGCCGGTCCTGGCGTAAATAGCCCGCCATGAACCTACAAAGGAATCGATCCCCAGCTCTTTGGTGCAGGGCACATCGGGAACCGCGGAAACCCGGTTTTCGCTCATGGCAATCAAAGGAACAATGTCCCCGGATTCCACCAGGCCCTTAATCTCTTCCGCTCCGGCAACGCCCAATGAAAGATGTCCTCCTACCATAGCCGCGCTCATCTCCGCGCCGCCGCCGTAACTTACGGTCTTGATGTACTTGTCAACTTCGGGAATTGAAACGCCCAAGGCTGCGGCAAGGGTCTGTTTCATGGAAACCGAGTCCTGTCCGGTAGCGGTAAGCATACCGCAGGAAAGCTCCTGGGGATGGCCCTTGGCATAGGCGATCAGTTCCTGGAAGCTGCCGTACTTGCCGGCCATTGATTTTTTGGATGAGATCAGCAAATTGGTAGAATGAACCAGTTTTGCCACCGGCGTCAGTTCTTTCTGATAATCAAAAGGCAAAATTTTCTGCAGGTCCAGCAGAATGATCGACTGGGTGGCAAGCGCATAGGTATAACCATCAGCAGGCTGTTTTTGGGCAAAGTTTATGCCGTTCGCGCCGCCCGCGCCTTCCACATTAACGATCTCCACAGGTACTCCCAGAATATCCTGCAGCAAGGGCTGTAGAGGCCGCAAGGTTCCGTCCGCGCCGCCGCCGACGCCCCAGGGACAGACTAGAGTAACCTTGCGTTCCCATTTCCATTCGCCGTTGCCGCTTTGGCTTTGAGGCTCCGGTTTCTTACCGCACCCGGTAATTAGGGCAGCAAGTAACATTACCGCAAGGGTACCGGCTACAATTTTTTTCAAGTTCATCTTTGTCCTCCATAAAAATAAAGTAAAAAATAGCGGAAAATTTATGCGTTATTCTTCATTGAAGAATAAAACATGCTTATCACAGATCCCGAAAAATCCACCGCACCGCGTCGGGAAAGCGCAGCCTCCATCCTTCCTGGGTATGGGTCAGACCCTTCAAAAGGCGGTACTTGAGTTGGGTCTCGTTAAAACCGCAGTCGGTAAAACGCTGGTACATCATGCCGGTTCCCTCGACAAACTGCTCGGCGGTGGTGATCCTTCCCCGTTCGTTGGTGCTCACGTCAAGGTAAATGTACTTGATGTGATCCAGATCCGCCTGCTCCAAGGTTTTATCCAGACAATCTATCCAATTATAGAAAGAACCGCTGATACATAACAAACGGGAAAAGACTTCGCCGTACATGATCACCCCGTAAGTTGAAATAATGGTCCCGCTGCTGAAACCTCCCATGCCCGTATAGGCGCCCTGCTTCCTGGTCCGGTAGTTTTCATCAATCCAAGGCTTGAGCTCTTTTACTACCCACTCAAGGTATTCTTTCCCGGTTCCAATCACTTCGGGATCGTAGGAACTCCACTCGGGTACGTTGAAACTCTTGGCATAGGGCGTGTACTGTATGCTCCGTTCCCGGTTGGTGGAAGGGCAGTCAATGCCCACGATGATTATCCGGGGCAGAAACCGGGAATAGTCGGTATAGTAATCGGCATAGCGGATGCTGCGGCCGGAAAAGCTGTCCTCGTCCCGGAAAATGTCCTGACCGTCGTTCATGTACAGAACCGGGTAGAGCCGGTCATCTTTCTCGTAACTATCGGGGGTCATCACCCGAAAGGTAACATCCCGGTCAAAGGGCGTCAGCTTAGTCTGAAAAACGTCTATTTTCATATACCCTACTAAAATCCTTTTTATTACTTTTCAGCGCCAAATGATAAAGCGTTTTATCATTTTATAGCATAGGGATATACTTTGGATTCTGTCAATCAATTTATTTTAAATCTTATAAGTTTTTTTGAATAAAAAAGAGAAAATTTAACTTGATCTATTAAAAAAATGGTTTTATACTATGATAAAACGTTTTTGCAGGATGAGGTCGAAATGGGTGTCACCATAAAGGATATAGCGAAAAAGACCGGGCTGTCGATTACCACCATTTCCCTGGTGCTGAATAAAAAAGAAAGCCGAATTTCCGAAAAAACACGGCAAATCATTGAAAATGCCGCCCAGGAAATGAATTATAGCCCTAACCAAGCCGCCGTCAGCCTTTCTACCAAAAAAAGCAACCTAATCGCTTTGGTCGCTCCCAGGAGCGCTTTTTACTTTTTCGCGGATCTGGTTTCATCTGTTGAACGGGCCTGCCGCAACGCCGGTTACGGCCTGAGTATTTCCCTTCCCGAGGGCGATAAGGATTCCTGCATAGAAGCGATTCAGGAAATGCTGCGCCGCGGCGTAGACGGTATTATTTTTGACCCTTCCAATTTAAGCAATGATTTTTATCAAGCCTATATGGATATGATTCTCAAAAGCGAGACTTCTATCATTTCCCTGGCCGGCTCAGGCGCTCATCTGCTCTCAAATTCGGTCATACCTGATCATAAGCAGGGCGGCTACCTTGCCGCTTCCCACCTTTTAGCCCTGGGGCACCGTAAAATTGGCTTCATAGCGGGCCCTGGAGAATGTCACGCGGTTTCGGATCTGCTCCGCGGTATTGAGGAGGCGCTGGAAGAATTTCACCTGGATCCCGATGACCTGCCCGTGTTGTTTGGCGCAAACAGCGCCGCCTTTGGTTACGAAAACATAAGCGCTCTGCTGAAAGCCGGAGACGAAAGCCGCGGACTTACCGGCATCATCGCCGGCTCAGACAGCATCGCCGCAGGAGTTCTGCGCCGGGCATTTGAATCGGGGATCCTTGTACCAAAGCAGCTTTCGGTAATCGGTTATGGCAACAGCTCCCTGAGCGTTGAATACCAGGTATCCCTCACTACCGTTTCCATCCATTACGACCGCATCGCCCGTAAGGCGGTTAACCTCATCAAGAAACTCAACCAAAACGGTCCTGCTGTGACGCCGGAACTGGTGTCGCCCTCTCTGATAATCAGAGGGAGTACCGCGGCGCTTTGGACTTGATCCGGAACGTATGATAAATAATTCATTATAATATATGGATTTAATTTCGGTATGTTACTTTGCTGCTTCAAGTAAAAACAGCTATTTCTTTTTTTAAGAAAAATTATGGATAAAATAAAAAAGATATGCTATGATATTTTATCAAATTTTAGGAGCGCTTGGAATGCAGAATAAGCTGTTTTTTGCGGTAATACTAGGCGTGGCGCCGATATTCGGGTTATTTCTAACCGGATGTCCAAGCGAAACCTATTCTAATCCTGAACTTGTGGAAGACCGAATCCCTGAAAAAAAACAGCTTGACTATCGCCGGATAAGATGCGGGGACCCGGAAGAGGCGTTCCGCTCACCGGGGCGCTGTTTTTGCGATATACATAAAAATAGCTCATCCCGATATATACCCTTGATCATTTTTTCATTTTCTCTGATAGTGAGAAACGTAGCGAAACAATAACAGGGCAGTATTGTCCTGAGAACACACTACCGAAGGGACTTTGGATATCCCTTCAAGAGGAGACAGAACGTGAAAAAGCTGGTTCTTTTTGGAATGTCGGCGTTGGTATGTATGCCGGTCTTTACCGCGGGAAAGCGGGAGGCCCCCTCCGGCGTTCCTACGCTCAAGATTGTGAATGTGGGAATTACCAATGATCCTGCCACAGTCAGCCCTCTGTCGGTGAATAATATTATGGCTTACTATGCTTCAAGCATCCTGTTTATGCCTCTGGTGGCCGAAACCTCGGACCGAAGTTTTATCTATCGTCTGGCTGAAAGTATCACCACCGAAGATAACCTTGTCTTTAAGATTACCGTAAACCGGAAGGTTATGTGGACCGACGGCACACCGGTTACGGCTGATGACGTCATCTTTACTATGAATACTTTTTCCAACCCCGCGGTAGGCATATCGGATCCCAGCGCCCACAGGATCATCGCCGGCACCGACGACAGCGGGCTGTTCCCCCCGGGATCCCCGGGAATCAGCGGGGTGAAGAAGATTGACGACTATACATTAACAGTGGAAACTAAGTATCCCCTTACCCTCAATGTGTTTTACTCGAATATCGGCACTATGCTGCGGGCCATCCCTAAGCATATCCTTGAAAAAGAACCCCCCGGGACGATTCTCAAATCTCCTTTTTTCCAAAAACCCGCCGTAATCAACGGGGCTTTCAAATTTAAGGAATACGCTCCCAGCCAGTACCTGTCCCTAGAGGCAAACGGCGCCTATTTTCTGGGGCGGCCTAAGATCGATATCCTGAATTTCAAGATCCTTTCGGGGCCTCAAATCGCCGCGCAGCTTGAAAGCGGGGAGATTGACATGAACTATCCCGGGGTCGGGAACATTCCCGCGGATGACTATGAGCGGATAATGAGCCTGCCGTATATAAACACCAAACGGGGGGAGCCCGGCACGGTGCAGGTTCTTTTTTACAACAATAGGGTCTTGAATAACATGAAAGTCCGGCAGGCAATGGACTTGGCGATTGATCGGGACGGCATTTTGAGGAATATTTTTAAAGGGCAAGCCTTTATGACTAAGACCCCGGTTTCCAGCCGGATCGAGTTTTGGAACGAGGCCGCGTCAAAGTACGCCTGCGATCCGGAGCGGGCAAAACGCCTGCTTGCCGAATCGGGGTGGGACCTTTCCAAAAAGCTGACCTTTCTGATTCCTACCGGGAACAATACCCGGGAGCGGGTATGCACGATTATTGCTGAGAATTTCAAATCCATCGGTCTCAATATCGTCATCGAGCGGGCGGATTTCCCGACCACGATGGGGCGGATCACGAAACATGACTTTGATATTTCCATAGTCGGGATGCCCGCCAATCCCTTCAATGCGGTGCGGAATTTGCGGTACTATGTGGATTCCAAGGACGCGTACACGGGCTATTCCGACCCTGCAATGGATCGGCTGCTGGATACCATCAATACCGGCGTGGACAACGCGGTTCTCAAGACCGCGTATTATGAGGCCCAAAGGATCATCGCCGAAGAGGCGCCTGTTTCCGGGGTCTACAGCGAACTAGTCTTGCAGGCGGTAAACAAGCGGATTACCTACGGAGACCTTCAGGATTTCGGGACCCTCCGGGACCTGGAAAAATGGGACATTGAGTAAGAGTTGACCGTGAACAGGGAACGCTAAAAGGCGCGTGCGCCGGTTATAGCCTGTTCCCTAACCGCCGACCACTAAAACAAGCCGAAGGCTGTACCTTTTGAGTACGGGAGTAGGAAATGACAAAAACACTGTTACAGGTGGAGGATCTGCAGGTCCAGTTTAAGCGGGAAGATGGGATCGCCTTAGGGGTGAAGGACGTCAGTTTTGCTGTTACCGAAGGGGTAAACCTCGCGCTGATTGGGGAATCGGGGTGCGGTAAGAGCGTTACCTCTCTGTCCTGTATGCACTTGCTGGGGAATAATGGGAGAATCTCTAAAGGGGCGATCACCTTTGAGGATCAGGATATCACATACGCCGGTGAAAAAGTGATGGAGAAGCTCCGGGGCGAGCGGATGTCTATGATCTTTCAAGAACCTATGACAAGTCTTAATCCTGTTTTAACGATTTACTATCAGTTGTCCGAAGCCCTGCGGCTTCATACCGCTATGACAAAAAAAGAAATCCGCGCCCGCTGCGTCCAGCTTTTGGAACAGGTGGGAATTGCCGGTACGGAAAAGGTATTGGCAGGATATCCTCATGAGCTTTCCGGCGGGATGCGGCAGCGGGTGATGATCGCTATGGCCCTTGCCTGCAAGCCCAGGCTGCTCATCGCGGATGAACCTACCACCGCCCTTGACGTAACCATCCAAGCCCAGATTCTCTCTCTGCTTAAAAAACTCCAGCATGAAACAGGGATCACCATTATGATTATTACCCATGATTTTGGGGTGGTCGCGGAAATGGCGGATGAGGTGGTGGTGATGTATGCCGGCTACGCGGTCGAACAGGGGGATGTCCGGGAATTGTTCGCGGATCCTCTGCATCCTTATACCAAGGGGCTCCTTAAGTCCATCATACCTCTGGACGCGGATATGAATACGCCGCTCTATTCGATTCCCGGCATAGTCCCCGGCATCACCCCGGAACAGACCGGCTGTCCTTTCCATGACCGGTGTTCCGGCAAGTCGGACCGGTGCGGCAGAGAGTTCCCTTTGTTGCAGGAGCGCAAACCGGGACATTTTGTGCGGTGTTTTGCCGAGGAGGGCCGGTCATGAAGGAAATCGCGGATGCGTTTTCATCGCCGGTCCGGCCGGTGATCGCCCTGGAACAGGTGAAGACCTATTATCCGATTCGAAGCGGCATATTTTCCCGGGTGGCGGGGTATGTCAAGGCGGTAGATGATGTGTCGTTCCGCATATACCCCAGGGAAACTCTGGGATTGGTCGGGGAATCGGGCTGCGGTAAGTCCTCTTTGGGGAGAACCATCATAGGGCTTGAGAACATCACCCGCGGGCAGGTGATATTCGATGGTGAAAATATTGCGGGCTATACTCATACCCAGATGCGCCCTGTGTGGAAGCGGATGCAGATGATCTTTCAAGACCCCTATTCTTCTCTAAACCCCCGAAAGACGGTGGAAAACATGATGGAAGAGATTCTACAGATTCATCACATCGTACCTCGAAATGAGATCCGCGATGAAATCGACCGGATTTTGGGGCTTATCGGCCTGCCGCCGGATATGAAAAAGCGGTTCCCCCACGAGTTTTCCGGCGGGCAGCGCCAGCGGATCAGTATCGCTAAGGCCATAACGATGCGCCCGAAGTTTCTGGTTTGTGATGAGGCTACGTCCGCGCTGGATGTCTCGATTCAGGCGCAGATTCTGGGGCTGTTCAAGGAACTGCAAGCCAAACTAGGGCTGACCTGCCTCTTTATCTCCCACGGTCTCGGTGCGGTGAAGTATATCAGCGACCGGATTGCGGTGATGTATCTTGGGAAGATTCTGGAACTTGCCCCCGCCGCGGAGATTTTCATCGAGCCGCGGCATCCCTACACTCAGGCATTACTCAGCGCCTACCCTGATCCCGACCCCCGCAACCGGGGCAGGGAAAAGATTCTTCTCCCGGGGTCTGTTCCCAGCTCCGCCGACCCTCCTAAAGGCTGCCGGTTTCATACCCGCTGCCCTTTCAGGAAACAGCGCTGTTCCGAGCAGGAGCCGCTATTAACCGGCGAAGGCCCTCACCAGACCGCATGCCATTTCAAGATCAAGCCCTCCGATTGGCGGGCTGCGTATTCTCAAGCGGTCTGATCAAGGCCCATAAGCTAGGAGTAGTTATGCGAAATTACCTTATCCGCAGAATTCTGTTTATGATTCCGATCCTGTTCGGCGTTTCTCTGGTGAACTTCTTCATTATTCATCTGGCTCCGGGCAGCCCGATGGACTTAATGATAAGTCCGGCCATGACTGCCGAAGCCCGGGCCGCATTGGAACACAATCTCGGGTTTGACGCGCCTCTGCACCGGCAGTATGCCGCATGGCTCGGCAATGTACTCCAGGGCAATCTGGGGTATTCGTACAATTCCTACCGTCCTGTGGCCCGTATTATAGGCGACCGGATTCCGGCGACGTTTTTGCTGATGGGCAGCGCCTTGGCGGCGGGTTTGCTCTTGGCGGTTCCTTTGGGGGTGGCAAGCGCGATTAAGCAGCATTCTATCTTTGATTATCTTGCGACTTTTGTCGCGTTTTCCGGCGTTTCCACGCCGAATTTCTTTCTCGGCCTGGGTCTTATCTATGTGTTCAGCATAAAGCTGAAACTCTTTCCTTCAAGCGGGATGTATACTTTGGGCGGCGCCCGCAGCGGGCCTGATGTGATCCGCCATCTGGCGCTGCCCTGCGCCGTTCTGTCTATCGGTATGTGCGGGCGCTTCATCCGCTATGTGCGTTCCGCTATGCTGGATGTACTCCAGCAGGATTACCTGCGTACCGCCGCGGCTAAGGGCGTACCTTTTCTGTCCCGATTGAGGATTCACGCGTTCCGTAACGCGCTCCTGCCGATTATCACCCTTATAGGGCTTGAGATCCCCGGTCTCTTAGGCGGAGCGGTAGTTACCGAACAAATCTTCTCCTGGCCCGGTATCGGACGGCTTACGGTTGATTCTATTATGACGAGAGATTATCCGGTTTTGATGGGTCTCAATCTCATGGCGGCGGTGATGGTGCTCATAGCCAGTCTAATCACCGATTTTATGTACGCTCTCGCGGATCCCAGGATCAAATATACATGAATATGCGGCGGTTACATGAAGCAATCAGGATATGGCGGCGTTTTTGCAGGCATAAGTTTGCGGTTGCAGGTCTTGCGGTCATCGGCCTGCTGATGTGCTGCGCGGTCTTTGCTCCGCTGATCGCTCCTCAAAATCCCTACGCCATCGGCTCCGAGTTCGGCGCAGCGCCGAGTAAGGCTCATTTGCTGGGTACCGATCCGATCGGCCGTGATGTGTTATCCCGGCTCGTCTATGGTTCCCGGGTCTCGATCTGCGTCGGTATCGGTACGGTTGCTATCGCCACCCTGTTTGGCATTCTGCTGGGGCTTGAGTCCGGGTACTTCGGCGGTTTTATCGATATGATCATCATGCGTATTGCGGATGTTTTCATGTCCTTCCCGACGATGATTCTGCTCATGGTGATCAGCAGTATTGTCGGCCCCGGTTTGGATCGGGTTATCCTCATCATGGGCATCTTAGGCTGGCCCGGGGTCGCCAGATTGGTCCGCAGCAATGTGTTATCTATTAAACAACTGGACTACACGAAATCCGCGGTGGCCCTGGGTTTTAAAACCCAGCGGATTCTGTTTCTCCACATTCTGCCTAATGCTATGGGTCCTATTTTGGTAAACGCGACGTTTGGTATTGCAAGAACCATTTTGGTGGAATCTTCTCTGAGTTTTCTAGGCATGGGTGTTAATCCTCCTACGGCTACCTGGGGTAATATGCTGACCGACGCGCAGTCTCTGACCACCCTTACCGCCCGCCCCTGGCTGTGGGTTCCTCCGGGAGTGATGATTCTGCTTAGTGTGCTGGCCTTTAATTTTGTCGGCGACGGGATGCGGGATGCGTTGGATCCTAAATCAGAGAACCGGTGAGCCGCCGCAGGTTAAAACATTCGGCTTCCTTTTTCTACAGCAAAACTTACGCCCTAGGTAATCGGATTACATGAATAAGGAGCATATTTCAAAAAAACCAAGCGATAGATTGACCCACTATCCCCGAATTTATTCCACTCTTTTCCGCGTCCCTTCCGGGTCTTTTTGTGGTTAAAACCTGCGGAAAGCACGGAGGGGGGCGAAAAATCCCTGAGAGACCTCCGCGTACGGGGTGATACGCAATCCGCTCTCTTAAAAGGCGTGTATATATTATTGGGTTATTTTTTGGTGATAATGTTCGGGATTATTGTATCATTAATATTCGGGATAATACTCAAAAAATTATTTCCGAAAATATACGGTGTATTAACCGGAGGGAGGGTATGAAGAAAATACAACGGCGCATAACAGACCATATTATAACGGGAGGGTATATGATAAGATCGCAAGCAGGATTATTTACGGACCAACCGGTTGTTACGGTATTTTGCCGGCCCCCCCGGGCAAATAGGAAACCGCTCAAAATCTGCCGATGTACCGGACGTATGCAGATACGCTATTCGGTTTGCCGCATGGAATTACGGTTTTAATACGGTAGTACCGCCGGCAAAGAATAGGGTAAAACCGTGGAGCTATTGACCTGGAACCGTACAAACGGCGAAATGAGATAGAGCGGTTCTTCGGCGTTTAAAAGTGATTTCAGGGTGTATTTGTACCTGGTAAGATAAACTTGACCGAATGTTTACCGCGTTTATTTGCATCGCTTTACCCGCCCTGGGGTTCCCCTTCAAAAGAAAATCTATAGAGCCGTTCCAAGATACCGCTGATTTTCTCCGCATAGTCCGGGTCGGCGGCCCAGGAGCCGGCTAGTCCTTTAATAGCCGGGGAAGAGCCGTATTCAATCCAGTGATACCGGGGATCCGCCAGTTCCTGGTTAAGAGGCGTATCCGTGGCATACCCCTTGAGGTGTTGTATCTGAGCCCGAACCCCGATACGAGGGGTTGGAAACCGCTCTCCCGGTTGTTCGGGACTTATAGCGCCTAGACCGCAAAAATTGTTCATATCCGGGGTTACCAGATTGCCATACCCGAGAAAGCCGGTTTCCAGACACATCTGGGCAAAGGCAACATCATGGTTTACTCCCTCAATACGCGCTTCCTCAACGTAGACGGCGGCCAAGTCTCTTACAAAAGCGGCTTCTGCCGCGGGGTTTGAAGAAAGCAAAAAAGAAACCAGGTTTTCCGTATCCGTAAGACCGGTTCCCATGATGTATTCGGGAACCGGAGGCAGCGCGGGCCTTACCGGGATATCCCGCCGGGATTTTTCAGCCTCTACGGAATCGGGATGAGTGGTACACGAAATAAACATACTTGTTGAAAGAAAAATGAATAGGTACATACATTGACGCATAGTGTTATATCGGCTTGATTCTCTTTATGGAAAAGGCGCGCATGGGTTTATTTTCCGATTCAATATACCTAATTATCCGTATATTATAGGTATTTTTTATTTTTTTCTAAAGCGATTTTCAGTAAATCCGATATTTATAGTAAACCTGGACGGGCAGCTTGTCAGGCTGCCGAAATCGTGTATATTCAGGTATCCTCGCCTTTCTTAAAACAAGAGGGTGAAGGGTTATGGCATATTATTTATTGACCAACAGTATATCACCATAAATGGCAACAAAGGTGATATGGGTGAGGCATGGATGCCGAGGCGCCGAAATCGTCAGAGGACGAGGATGCGCCATAATGCCAAAGGAGTGAAAATTTATGATTATTAATCACAACTTAAGTGCAATGTTTGCCGACAGGTCTCTCAGAACTACTCAGACTAATCTGACTAAGAACATGGAGAAGCTGTCCAGCGGCTTGCGTATCAATCGATCCGGTGATGATCCTTCAGGCCTTGCGGTTTCTGAAAAACTACGAAGCCAGATCCGCGGCTTAAATCAAGCATCGACCAATGCTCAGAACGGTATTTCCTTTATTCAAACTACCGAAGGATATCTTCAAGAGAGCCAGGATATTTTACAACGCCTTCGGGAGTTAGCGGTGCAGTCTGCAAACGGTATTTATACCGAAGATGATCGTACCTATATGCAGATAGAGGTTTCGGCCCTCATTGATGAACTGGATCGGGTTGCATCTCATGCGCAGTTTAATGGGCTGAATATGCTTACCGGCCGGTTTAGCCGCCCTATGGGAGACAATGTGGTTACCGCTTCCATGTGGCTTCATATCGGCGCCAACATGGATCAGCGGGAACAGGTTTTTATCGGTACCATGACCACCAAGGCTTTAGGGGTTCGTAATGCGGGAGATGAAAGCATCCTTTTCCTTGGGAGTCCTGACGAAGCCAACCGGGCTATCAGTACTCTTGATGAAGCCCTAAAACGGGTCAGTAAACAGAGAGCCGATCTTGGGGGTTATCAGAATCGCTTGGAACACGCGATCGGCGGCATTGATGCAGGGGCGGAAAATTTACAAGCCTCCGAATCCCGGATCCGGGATGCCAACATGGCTAATGAGATGGTTTCTTATACTAAGAACCAGATTCTCAGCCAGGCAGGTACCGCTATGCTGGCTCAGGCTAATCAGAGAACTCAGGGTATTCTCCAGCTTCTACAGTAGTTTCCCTTATTTTGGGGCGGCGGCGCAGGTTCCGCTTCCCCATCGAAGAGTTTGCAGAATACCTACAGGCACAGGAATATAAGTATACTCAGCAGAAATACCGTTCCGGTCAAGACGGTATTTCTGTTGCTGTTTGTTTTTAAGCCGGTCTCTCATAACTACCAAGGAGGAAGAGGTTGTGGCGGCCTGTAGCGATTACCGGTCTTGGCCGGTAGTATATGCCACGGGTGGACGCTGTAATTTCTATCCTCTACCCTTTTACCGCACCGGCAATCATGCCGTTAATAATATATTTTTGTGCAAAAACATATACCAGCACTACAGGTATTGAGACCATAACCACATCGGTACAGACCAAATTCCAGCTCCTGCTGTACTGCCCATAAAAATTAAACACAGAAAGGGGCAGCGTCCATTTTTCTGAGGAATTCAGAAGATACATAGGAATTTGCAATTCATTCCAAACCCACATAAAATTCAATACTGCCGCAGTTGCAATAACCGGCTGTAAAAGGGGAAGAATAATACAACCGAACAGTGAAAACCCCTTGATACCGTCAATAACTGCGGCTTCGTCCATTTCACGGGGAATACTTTTGATAAAACCGGTGAATATCATGGTCGTAAAAGGCATGAACAGGGCGGCATAACAAAAGGATAGTCCAAGCCTGGAACCATAGAGACCGAGGATCCGTAAAAGCTGTATTGTCGGCATTGCCGCAAAAGGCGCAATAATCCCGAAGGTAATAAACCGGTAAGCTAATGTACAGGCTTTGGTATTCCGCCGCGTCAAGACAAAACTTAACAATGCGGAAAGGATCAGCGTTAATGATACGGATATAAGGGTAATAAAAACGCTGTTTCCTAAGGAACGCATAAAATTATACCGCCATACTTCGGCAAAATTAGAGAATTGCCACACATTAGGCGGCTTAATATTGAGGTAACTAGCCTCGCCTCTCGTTTTAAATGCCGTAAGCGCTACCATAAGGAGGGGATAGATGGTAACGATACTGCATATCCAAAGAAATACTTCCAATATAGAATCGGTCGATTTTATCCGTTTATTCATTCGGCGTACTCCCAAACCTCGCTTATTTTTTGCCATACTATAGAAATGAAGATTAATACTATGGTGAATACAAGATTTACCGACACCGACTGGGCATACCTTCCCGCAGACATCTCATTCATAATCAGAGTTCCGAAACTTTCAGTGGAACTCCCGGGGCCTCCGGCGGTCATAATATAAATTAAATCGAACATTTTAAGACCGTAGATCAGACTGAAGAGAATATTCACATTAACAATACTCATAATGAGGGGCAGCGTTATATGCCTATAAGACTGCCACTCTGAAGCGCCGTCTATCGTAGCGGCTTCAAGATATTCGGGAGCAACAGACTGCATTCCGGTTAGGGAAATAACAATAGCGTATCCTGTATTTCTCCAAACCTCTGCGGTACAGATGGCGATAATGGCGGTAAACCGGCTGCCCAGCCATTGCACTTCCCGCCCTCCCAGGAATTTGATGATTTCATTAATAATCCCGTGCCGTGTTTCAAAAATTGCGGAAAATGTAAGTCCTACCACAAGAGACGAAAGGATCGCGGGAATATAATAGATTGTTCTCAAAATCATCCGGGTGCGTATCTTCCGGTTGAAAAGATACGCAAAAAAAAGCCCTAAAATAGTCACCATGACGGTTTTTACTGCCGCGTAAATTAGGGTATTCACAAAAGCGGCCGGCAGTTTACGGTTTTGTACAACCGAGACAAGATTTTCAACTCCGACAAACCGCAGATTCGCGGATCTTGCCGCGCTCCAGTTTGTAAAGACATATACATACCCTATGGTAGAGGGCAACACGAAAAAGATACAAAATACCAAAACCGGTAGTATGATCATATAAAGCGGATAAATTATTTTTCTGTCCATAATTATACAGGAGCCTTTTTTATATAAACATAGGCCAAGGTCCCCAGCCTCAGAACCTTGACTGCGAAGTTATTGAGTAAAGGATTTAAGCGTGTTAATCCGATCCTCATCTAGCTGCCGGATACATTCGTCTATGGTGATGCTGCCGCTCATCAAGGACTGAATAATTTTGCCTCCCTGAACCTGTGAATAGCCGATGATTTTAGGCTGCGCGATAGAAGCATGTCCAACCCGAGATACCCAATCTTTTACCTCTTGGTACTGAGCGGAAGGCTTGTTGGTGACCTGTCCTTTGAACACAGGATTCGTAGCTATGCCGTTAAAAGCGGCGTTGTAATTTTCAGGCTTGGACATGAAGTCTATCAAATCCAGCGCAGCAGTAACCTGGGGACTCTTCTTATTAACCATCAAGAGGTTTACATTGGGGCCTTCAAAGGTTCCGTTATCGGCGGTTCCCATGAAAGCCGGCATCAAACCGAAGTCATCTTTTTTATAAGTATATGAGGCGTTGTCATAATCCGTGTCAAACCATGTATCCCAACAATACACTATAGCGGCTTCACCTTTTCCTAAGACCTCGCTCATATAATCCCAGCGGTCGGTCATAAAGTTTTTTCCATAATACCCCTTCTCCGCGGCCCGCTTAAACCATTCCAGCATGGCTCTCGCTTGAGGAATATCCGCATACCGAATTTCATTTTTGTTTAGCCTGTTGAGGAGTTGTTCTCCTTGGGGACTGTCAAAAACCGGATCCAGCGCATATTGATAGAGAATGGGCCAGGCATCTGTAGTAGCGCAGAAGATAGGCTGTATACCGGCGGCAAGCATCTGATCGCAGAGGGCTTCAAATTCCGCTTGAGTTTTGGGCGGGCTTAATCCTAGCCGGGCAAATATTTTCTTGTTATAAAACATTCCCGATACAGAAGCTTCCCAGAAGGGAAGTCCGTAAACCTTGCCGTTTACCTTGGTTTGAGGCAGGACCGATTCCTGAATATCCTGTACCCAGAGGGCATTACTAAAATCGTAGAAGTTTTCTTCGACTCTGAAATTAAGCAGATGGTAATTGCCGAAGTGTATTAAAATATCCGGAATATCGCCGGTTGTAAATTTGGTCAAAAGAATCGCTTCGGCATTGCTTCCCTCAAGACCTTGAATATCGATTTTGTTACCCGTTTTGGACTCCCAGGCGGCAAAAACTTGTTTCATATAAGGTTTGGCAAGATCATCCGCATTACCATATAAGGTTAATGTAACCCCTTTGGAAGCCTGACCGCCGCCGGCATGAAGCGCCGGAATCTGGAAAATCAGCAGTGAGACTGCCGCCGCCGATATAAATGTTTTGAATAAGATGAATTCCTTATGTATAAAAGGAATCTGCAAAGGACATACTCTACACATAATACTCTCCTTAATGATATGTTATATATATGATATCATGGGGTACGACCGGTTGTCAAGAATTAATTTAGGTAATTGAACTAAATTATTTATATGATAGCGAAAAAATATGTTTATATATTTAGTATACCAATATTGACAAGGTATATTTATTGATATACCATTTGTTTAATTAAGAAACTTAAATAAATTGATGGCAGGAGAAGATATGAGTACCGCCGCTTTTAAGCCTACTTTTGAGTCTTTGAGGGCTTTTGAATGTCCTTCCTGGTTCCGGGACGCTAAACTGGGATTCTGGAGCCATTGGGGCCCCCAGAGCGTACCTATGTTTGGGGACTGGTATGCCCGGAATATGTATATTGAGGGGACCCCTCAGTATTGTTATCACCTGCGTCATTACGGACATCCTTCACAATTCGGGTACAAAGATCTGGTCAGACTTTGGAAAGCGGAATATTTTGATCCTGATGCACTGATGGATTTGTATGTTAAGGCAGGGGCCCGCTATTTTGTGGGGCAGGCCATGCACCATGATCATTTTTTTAACTTCCCTTCCCGATTAAACCGGTTCAATGCAACCCGGATTGGTCCTATGAAGGATATCTGCGGGCTTTGGAAGCAAGCGGCCGATAATCAAAGGTTGCCTTTCGGTCTCACCGAACATCTAGGGGCTGCTTTTTCATGGTGGAGCGTGAATAAAGGAGCGGATACATACGGCCCCTATGCAGGGGTTCCTTATGACGGCGTGGATCACGCTTACCTAGATTATTATATGGATAATTATGAACATTATACCAAAGGCGATGATATGATTCGGGCATATACATGGTATACCAAGAATACCCGGCACCATGAGTATTGGCTTTCGGTGATGAAAGAACTCATCGATCTCTATACCCCGGATCTGCTCTATTCCGACGGCGGACTCCCTTTTGGATACCGGGGGAGCGGTAATCACGACTATTTCGCACCGGACACGGATCCGGCATATAGATACGGTCTTGAGGCGGCGGCTTATCTTTATAATAAATCTATTGCAAAGTATGGCGAGAATCGGGCAGTCTATACCCAGAAAGATATGCGTCAGGAGATTTATACGGTGGGAATCTTGGATATTGAAAAGAGCCAGCTTTCCGGGATCAGTCCCAAGCCCTGGCAGACCGATACCTGTATCGGCAACTGGTTCTACGATGTACGGCAGGCTTTCAAAAAACCGAGCCATATTATCGAAATACTCATCGATATGGTCTCCAAAAATGGAACCAT
>JAITHW010000083.1 GCA_031279815.1 Treponema sp.
CGTTCTGTTCAAAGTACAGCACCGTATCCACCATGTGCTCCAGGGTCTTAGGCCCGGAAATGACCCCTTCTTTGGTAACGTGAGCCGCCAGGAACAGCACCGCATCATGCTCTTTTACCCAGGAGATGAGTTCGTAGGAGCAGTACTTCATCTGGTTCACAGTGCCCGGTATGAGGCCCGCCTCATCGGTATGCAGGGTCTGGACGGAATCCGCTATGATGATCACAGGTTTCACCGCTTCCAGGATAGCCTCGATGTCTTCGAGCCTTCCGGTACAGCAGATCTCGATCCGGTCTCCCCTAATCCCTAGCCGGTCCGCCCGCATCCTCACCTGCCCTGCGGATTCCTCCCCGGAAATATAGAGGATCCGCCCCTTGGTTTCCGCGGCCGCCGCGGCCTGGAGTAATAAGGTTGATTTGCCTATCCCCGGCTCACCCCCCACGAGGATGGCGGATCGCTTCATAATGCCTCCCCCCAGCACCCGGTCCAATTCCGGGATGCCGCTGGGAATACGGCTTCCCTCCTGGGGGTCTATCGACGACAGGGGGAAAAATTGGGGCAGGGTTGAGCCGGCCTTGCCCTTCCCGCCGGAGCCCCGGCCCCCGTCCTGCCTCGATACCGCGGTCTCGATAAGCGTATTCCATTCGCCGCATTCAGGACAGCGCCCGAGCCATTTAGGTTCCTCATGGCCGCAGGAGGAACACCTGAATACAAAGGATTTCTGTTTTTTCATAGTTTCATCAATTTCCTAAGAGATCTATCTTTGCCTTCACATAATCAAGCCGGTCTTGATTGAGGACTGACCGGCGATAGGGGGTGTCCCGGAATTGTTCAACATTATATCCCCCGCGGCTTACGAATTTTTTACCCTTCCCCTCTATAAACCAATAGATCAGCGCGATGTTTTCATTATCCAGTTCTATGGCGTTGATCCCCTTTTTGCTGATGACGCTTCCCGAGTTAAAGAGACAGGGTACGGGAAACTCGTCTCCGTATAAACTTTGCCTGAGCACGTCCCGCCGCTCGGAACGTTTCAACTTACCCAATTCCAGGCGCAGGGCCCGTACTTCAGACGCGATCCGTTCCCGATCCGTCCCGCGGGAAGCAGGATAATCTCTACAGAGCCGCTCGATTTCAAACTTGATATAATCGAAACGGCCCAGGGATTCAAAGAGCGCCCGGTGGGTATGCCCGATGATGGATATGCAGTTATTGTTGAGGGAAAAGCGGTATGCCTGTTTTTCCACCTCAAAACGGCGGTAAGGGCTGCGGACGCTGGAAATATTGCGGATCCCTATGGGCTTTAAAAGATAACGGATTCCTATGTTGATCAGGGTATTATAACGGGTGTATATTTGAGAGCATTGATGACCGTGGTACACGTATATGGGAACCCGGCCTGTTTCAATTCTGACCGCGTTGTACAAAGCATAGGGATAGTTTTTAACTAAAATAAGACTCCCGTCATGGTTGCCTACAATTTTATAGAGCCGGTTCCCCTCTGCAAAACGATCAAACACCCGGTACAATTTGGGCCACCGCGCTCTAATGGCTTCCAGGGAATAACGCAGAAGTTCTTCAATATCCCCGTTCAGCACCAAGGTCCAGCGGTCTTCCAGATAATACCCCTCCAGAATATCCGTGAGAAAGGCGCCGTTATTAGCCAGATCATCCCGTTTCCCGGCTCCCATGTGCAGATCGCTGATGATCAGCGCCTTGCCTCCTTGGGAAATATCCAGCACCGCTCCTGAATTAAAGAGAGGGCTGGTTATGTCGGCAAAAAAGGCCGTCGCGCTCAGAAAAAACCCGCCTTTTTCACAGGACCCGTATAGGCCGGTTCCGCTTCCGGGAGGGTCTTCTCATTCCGGTGATTTCCGGTATAGGTTAATGCCCGGTCTATGATACGGGAAAGAAATGCACTATAATTTTCCCGGGGTTCACCCTTTTGATGCAGGGGATAACTGCGGCGGCTTGTTTCCTCCTCGGGCCGGGAACCGGGACCGGCCCGGGAAAAACTACAGAAACCGCAACGGGAAAAAACCCGCCTGGAATTTCCCACCGAATGTATATCCGCCGTGGCGCAGACCGGACAATTCATACTATTCATTGTAGTATTTTTTCACTATTCTGTCTACGGCATCCCCAGGGCAAAAGGATTTAAACATGGCCCGCGGATTACACGGATTAGTTTCACAGGTTAAAAAGGAGATAAGCAATCGGATAGCGCGGATTTAAGGAGAATATTTCAAGGAACCAACGGTTACTATAGACCTTTTCCGGCGCTATGTACCGGAATCCGTGTAATCCGCGGGCTTTTTATACCCCTCAAAAGGCAAATGCTTTTGCCCTGAAGTCATCCCCGGCTTTTGGGGTAAAGCACACAGACCGGGTTACGATCAATGAGGCATTGACGGTATTAAGGAAGGCATGGTACGCTTAGTCAGCTACCCCATGCCTAAAGGCAGGGGTTTTACGGCGAACCGGATAAAGCGTATTCCCCGGGGCGGCGCAAGCGGTTCCGCCCCTGTAGTTACCTATAAATAAAAAAGAGGCGGCATGGATAAACTTAGATTGATTTTTGCGTTGTTTGATACACGTGAAAAACGGCAGCTCGTATTTGTACTGGCGGCCCTGCTTTTCATAGGATTTATCGAATTAATCGGTATCGGTTCCATAGGCCCCTTTATTTCGGTGGTGTCTAATCCCAAGGTTATTCATGCCAATCCTTACCTAAATAAAGTATATACCTGGTTTAACTTTACCTCGGACGCCGGATTTATCATAGCTCTTGGGGTCGCGGTAATTATTGTATTGGTGTTGAGCAACCTCTGTCTTGCCGCCGCGAATTTCATGATATATTATTACTCCGCGAAGCGGCGTCACACTATTGCTATGCGGCTTTTTGAACAATATCTGCGGCAGCCTTATATTTTTTATTTGAATACCAGTACTGCTGATTTATCCAAACGTATTTTAAATGATACCGGCAATTTCATAAGCAGCGTGCTTATTAATGTTCTACAATTCATTTCCGGTTCCATCATCTCGTTATGCATCATTTTTTTATTGATAGCGCTTAATCCGGTATTGGCGCTGATCGTCAGTTTAGTGCTGGGCCTCTCATATAGCATTATTTTTTCCTATGTTAAGGATTTTCTTGCAAAAAAAGGGGAAGAGGGCAATACCCAAAATTTTCTGAAATATAAGTATATTTATGACGGTTTCGGCGGCATTAAAGATATAAAAATACTTGGAAAAGAAAAGGTGTTTCTGGATTTCTTTGCCGGACCCTCCAAAAAATCCGCCATGAACGAGGCCGCGCGGGATATTGTCAATGAAATGCCGAAATACCTGCTTGAGACTATTGCTATAGGAGGAATCCTAGGGGTTATCCTTTTTATGATTCATTTCGGAGCGGTGATTGATGATTTTCTGCCTGTTTTGACGGTTTACGTTTTCGGCGCGTACCGGATGCTGCCTCTGCTTCAAAAAGTATTCAAGGCTGCCGCAAGCATTAAATATAGCTTTCCTATAGTTGAAGAACTGTATAGAGATTTCAAAGAGCTTCCTCCGGGCAATGCCCTAATTATAAAAGATATTCCAAGAATGAGTTTTCATAATCATATAGATTTAGAAAAAATTGTATTTAGATATCCTACCGGCAACAAAGATGTCATTAGGAATCAGAGTATTACCATTGCATCAAATACGTCCGTCGCGTTTGTCGGCTTTACCGGCTGCGGGAAAACAACCCTGGCGGATATTATTCTGGGATTATTAGAGCCCCAAAGCGGGAAACTGTACATTGATGATGTTGAAATTACCGATGACAATAGAAAAAACTGGCAAAAGAATCTCGGCTATGTCCCCCAGTCGATTTATTTAACCGATGATACTATCCGTAACAACATCGCATTCGGCATTGAAAGCAGAATGATCGATGATCAGGCGGTAATAAAGGCCGCTCAACTGGCCAATATCCATGATTTTATCGTTACGGAACTGGAAAAAGGATATGATACGATTATCGGTGAACGGGGAATCCGGCTGTCCGGGGGGCAGCGGCAGCGGATCGGCATTGCCCGCGCTGTATACCATGACCCTTCGGTGCTTGTTCTTGATGAGGCAACCAGCGCTCTTGACAGTTTAACCGAGAATGCGATAATAGACGCTATTAAAAATATGAGCGGCAAAAAGACCATTATTATGATTGCCCACCGGATAACCACCGTCAAGAATTGCGATATGATTTATCTTATGGATACGGGGATTATTGCGGATCAAGGCGCGTATGAAGAACTGTATCAAAAGAATGAAGCTTTCAGAAAAATGGCGGACGGAGTCTGACGGCAATGGAACGCTATCCCGGTGAAATCGGAAAACCTATCGAAGATAGAACCCTCCGGTATTTTTTGAAAGAATCGGCTTATTATCGAATACATCTATTGATATTATTGCAATATTGTGCTATAATTATTCACATTAACAGATCATTGGGCGGTGTAGAACGTGTTTCGTCCGTATATATTTTCCCGGTGTGCCATGCGTGCTTTTTAAGACATACCCTTTCAGAAAGGATTCTTATACGCGGTTGATCCCGATAGTAAGTATAAGACCTATTGAGCGGGGTTGCAATAAACCCGGAAGGCGCCGTTATCTTTAGAGATAACCTTCATCTTCACCGGGACCGAAGCCCGCCGCGTTTAAAAATTCCGGTTTTTCAGAAGAAACCGGGGGGTTATCTATAAAATGAAAAAACAAAATATTTTTCTCTTAATTCTCTCTTTTATTTTTCTTGCATCCCTTCCAGCTCAGGAGGCGCTTAAATCCGTTGAGGAAGAATACTACGGCTTTCTCGCCTTGCAGGGAATGACCGCCCGTCCCTATTTGAACTACCGGACCTTATCAGATTCGGTATGGACCCTTGATGAGGACGCGGTTCATCCGTGGGGGGATCAGAATCTCGGCGCAAAACGGCTTTTGTCCGGGGGCATATTTATGCGGGCCTACGGTCCCGAGCTGTTTACTTCGATCAATACGGCCGCTCCGTACGGCCAGAATGACGGCGCGTTATGGCAGGGGCGCGGCTTTAACGCCGCCTTGACCGGCGGTGTCCGGTTCGAGGGTTACGGTATAGAACTTACGTTCAAGCCGCAGTTGTCGTTTTCGCAAAACGCGGCGTTTGACATAATGAACCCGGAAATGTCCACTCCCAATTATGCGGGGAAAGGCGATACATGGGGTTACTTTTGGGGTATTGTAGACGCTCCCCAGCGTTTCGGCGACAAGCCGTTTTTCACATTTGACTGGGGTGACACTGAAATCCGCTACACATGGAAAACGCTTACCATTGGTTTTGGCACACAGGCAATCTGGCTGGGCCCGGCATACCTTAATTCGATGCTCCATTCAAACAATGCTCCAACATACCCAAAATTCGATATAGGCCTGCGGCGGCAGTCTGTTACAATTCCCTTGCTTGGCTGGTATATTGGCGATATTGAAGCGCGCTTATGGGTAGGCCGGTTAAGCGAGTCGGATTATTTTGACAGCGATGCTGCCAACGATCATACCATGTTTCACGGACTTTCTTTTGCCTATGCGCCTTCGTTTCTACCTGGATTAACACTTTGTGCAAATAGGGTATGCCAGATTGAATGGCGATGGAAAAATTTAAAATACATGTTTCCTGTTGACGATAATACAATTGAAGATCAAAAAATGTCTTTTGGCGTTTCCTGGTTT
>JAITHW010000166.1 GCA_031279815.1 Treponema sp.
CTAAAAGCGGAAGATCTGGACGGATACCTCACTGAGACGGATAAGAACCGGCTGGCCCAAATGGACGATATCTACCGCCGGGCGATGAACAGCTTCACCGTTCTGAATCCCGGTTTCCCGGAACCGGAGCAGAACAGGGAAAAAGACACCCTCATCAGGCTGTATAATGAGATGGGGTCCCTGATGCAGGATATATGCAAAGATGAGGCCGGTATTCAAGTCTATTCTTTCTTGACTTCTCAAGAAAACCACAGTGAAGCCTCCAGGCTCATCGCAAAACTCCGGGACCTGCGGACCGAAAATCAGGAATTTATTTACTATATTCAGCGGGCTTACGAGATGCTCTTTAAGCTGGCGTACGGCGGGATGCCCAGGGCCAACAAGAATTACATCATTGTCAAAACCCCGGTAACCGCGCCGGTTCAGAACTATGCGGTACATAAGATCAATAATATCGACGACAAAATAGAACGGACGGTCATGTGCGTCATGCTCAGAGGCGCGCTCCTGCCCGCTATGATCATGTCCAAAGAAATTCAGGAATACTCCTCCCACGGGTATGTAACCCCCTTTGCGCTGTTCAAGATCCGCCGGGACGATACCAAGCGCGAGCATAATATGGAGTACATTCTGGACCTGGACCGGTCTTATTTTAATCTGGAAACCCTTGACGAAAAGGACCTGATCTTTGCCGACCCCATGAACGCCACAGGAGGAAGTCTCGTAACCGTGGTAAAATACCTGCTGGATGCGGGAATAAAGCCCAGGTCCATCCGGTTTTTCAATGCCATCTCCGCGCTCAAGGGCGCGCTTAGGGCGGTTCGCGCACTGGAGCATTGCCAGGTATTTACCCTATGGATGGATCCGGTGCTGAATGATGCGGCTTACATCATGCCGGGCCTGGGAGATGCGGGGGATCGCATCAACGGAGAAGATCCGCCGGAATATTCCCGGAATATCCTTCAGCTTATCGCCGGTTACGGTTCCAACATTGCCCGTCTTTACCGGGCGCAGTTGAGAGAAATAGAAGACACAGTACTCAAGGAAACATGAATCTAAGAAAGCCTATGCCTTTTTGCGGCCTATGCCTCTTGTCCGCGTGTTATGTTATGGGGCATTTCACTTCATGCGCCAATCAGTGGGCGGTTACTTCCGCGGAAGAGTATTTTTCCATCGGTATGGCCTATTTTGATAACGGTAAATACGCGGAGGCGGAAAAATGGCTTAATCGGGCCAGATCATTGGATAAGACCCAAACCGCGTCGGAGTATAATTTAGGCAGAATCGCCTTTGAAACCAGGCGTTATGAAGAGGCGCTCCGTTACTTCGACCGGATCCTCGCCAAAGACTCCGCCAATGTGATGGCTCTCAAAGCCGCGGCCTATACCCACATCAAGCTGGGGGATATCGATGCCGCGGAAGCCCTATACGACCGTGTATTGGCTTTGGTGCCCGAAAGCGCCGACGACGGGTATAATTACGCCCTGGTTCTCTATATCATGGAGAAATACGGCAAGAGTGAAGAAGTGTTATCCAGGTATACCTTTGCGCTTCTGGAAAACAGCGATGTTATTCTCCTCCTTGCCCGGACCCAGCGGGCCCAGCATAAACCGGAAGCTATGGACAGGTATGCCCAATGGCTTGAAACCAAAAACGATTCCCTGGTACGATATGAGTACGCCTCGGTGTTGGAAGAGAACGGGTTTTACGCCAGGGCTCTGGAAGAGTGCCGGACCGCGCTCAAAGATCTTGCCCCGAACAGCACAGAGCCGAAGAAATCCGAGCTTCATTATGCCGTTGCGCGGCTCCTCTTCATCGCGGACCCTGAAAATGAAGAGGGGATCGCCGAATTGGAGACTGCGGTTGCCGAAGGCTTTGACGGCCGCGAGGGTTTGGAAACCCTGCTGACCCATGAGCGGATATCCGCAGCCCATAAAGACGACATCCGGCGTATCATTGACGATATGGCGGAGGCCGAACGAAAGCGGGAAGCGGAGGAAGATGCCGCTGCAAAGACTCCTGAATCAGCGCCCCCTAATGAGGAAACCGGCAAAGGCGGGACCTCAACATAATATGGTAGTTTCTATGATACAAATAATCTTTGAGATCCCCGAAGCGGGTACCATCAAGGAAAAGCGCCGGATTGTTCATTCGGTAAAAGAAAAACTTCGGCGCCGTTTTCACCTGAGCGCCGCGGAAGTGGACCTTCAAGATTCTCTGTCTTTTGCCCAAATCGGAGGCGCTCTGGTCTCGAATTCAAAGAGCTTCGGAGAATCGGTACTACAGAAAGCCTTTGAAATGATAGAGAAGGAAACCCCCGTCCGTATTCAGGACGTGAGCATCTATTCGGAAGAATTTTAAGGAAACACTATGAAACCTAGAAAACGATCCTGTATTCCCCTCATGGTAGGCGTCTTGATCGCCTTGGTGAGTTCCTGTATAGGGGTAAAGGCCGATATTACCCTGCGGCCGGAAGGTTCCGGGACTATAGAGCTTGAGTACCGCCTTTCCCGGCCCGCGGAATCTCTGGGGAAACTGGACGGAAATGAACGGTGGCCCACGATTCCCCTGGGCAGGGCTGATTTTGAGCGTACCCTGGCGCGGGTTGACGGACTCACCTTACGATCATTTTCCACAAAAACCGACGGGAAAGACATTATCTACACCGTAACATTGGGGTTTTCCGATCTCCGGGGATTAGCCGGGTTCCTTGACGCCACAGGGCGGCGAGCTGCCCTGGTACAAGAACAGGGGAAACACCGTCTTTTTCTGACCTTGATATCAGGGACTGAAAACATAGACCCGGATCTGTTGAGCCTTTTCACCGCCGTTACCGAAGGCTATTCCGTGAGTCTAAGTTTTACCGCGCCCCGGGAGGGAACCCTGACCCTCTGCGATGCCAAGGAAAATCCCTTGGGAGATGTTCCGGGCATAAGGATCGTTCCTAAAGGCAGAAAAGTTTCCTTCTTGTCCCCTTTGGGAGATTTATTTGCCCTCGCCGGAGGAGCGGGCATAGGGTTTACCTGGGAATAGTTCAGGAAACTTTGAAGCTCAGTGTGTATCGCCCGCCTGACCCCAGGGCATTTAACTTTTGAAGAATATAAAAAGCCCGCAATTTAACAGGGCTTTCGGTACATAGCGCCGGAAAAGGTCTATAGTAATCGTTGGTTCCTTAAAAATATTCTCCGTATCCGCGCTATTCGATTCCTTATCTCCTTTTTAACCCGTGAAATTAATCCGTGTAATCTGCGGGGCCATATTTAAATGCTTTTGCCCTGTGCCTGTCCCTTGCTCTTATTGAAATGTGCCTGTATCCTATTGTTAAGGTGCATAAAAGAAATAGGAGGTTATACCATGATTTCTAAACCGGCCTTGCGCAAAGAGATAAAGGCGCTGTTGCGGGCTTTTCCTGTTCAGCGGTTTCATGAAGAAGGGGTGAGCGCCGCTTCCCGTATACGGGGCCTTCCGATCTGGCCCCGCTACGGAACCATACTGCTTTTTCTCAATGATCCCTTAGAGCTTGATACTAATCCGCTTTTGGAAATCGCTCTTCAGGATAAAAAGCAGGTTTTTGTCCCTAAGACGGTGGATGCCCATACCATCAGCTTTTTCCATATCTATACTCCCGCGGGACCCTGGCGCTACGGGGCTTTTGATATCCGGGAGCCTGAAACGGATCGGATCGAGGATGCTCTGAAACCTGCGGATTTTCCCGGGCTGATCATGGTGCCGGGAGTGGCTTTCGACCGGGAGCGGAACCGAATGGGTCATGGTAAGGGCTATTACGACCGCTTTCTTGCGGGGCTTGATGAACAGGGTTTGTCCTATTTCATGCTGGGCCTCTGTATGGATGCCCAGATTGTTCCTGAAATCCCTACTGAAGTCTGGGATAAGAAGATGGACGCGATTTGTACGGGTTCGGAGTATATAGCGGGACCCGGACACGAATAGCATGAACGGCTATTCGTGGTTCAATCCGTTGACGATTAAAACTCGGAGGTTTTCGCCCGGTCGAATTCCTGGATAATCGTTGATGACGGCGGTTTGGTGCCGAGGCTTATCACGAAAATAACGAGGCAGGAAATGATAAATGCGGGCAATAGCTCATATACCCCAAAGACGCCTCCGAGTTTGCCGATCCGTTCTTTCCAGAGGATCACCGTAACGCCTCCTGAAAGTATTCCGCCGATTGCGCCGGGCAATGTGGTGCGCTTCCAGAACAAGGAAAAGAGGGTGAGGGGGCCGAAGGACGCGCCGAGACCCGCCCAAGCGTACGATACGATCCGGAATATAGACTGGTTCCCTGAAAGGGCCACTATTACCCCGAAAACCGTAACCAAGAGCATGGTGATCCGGGCAACCCACATTATTAAGGCTTCCCCGGCGTCTTTTTTAAACAGCCCTTTGAACAGATCGTTGGCTATGGCCGAGGAAACAATGAGCATATACGAGTCTGAAGAACTCATAGAAGCCGCTAGGATCCCTGAAAGTACCAAACCCGCGGCCAGGGGAGGGAAGAAGTTTCGGGACAGGTGAAGGAAGATAGTTTCAGCGCTTCCCGTGGTGGTAAGCAGGCCCGGAAAGATCGCTCTGCCGATCAAGCCGATAGAGACCGCGGCAAAGAGCGAGATAAAGCACCATAACACCGCAATCCTCCGGGATTCCCGGATTTTGCCGGTACTCCGGATAGCCATGAACCGGACCAGTACCTGGGGCATTCCGAAATAGCCCAGTCCCCACGCCAAACAGGACAGAATATTGAGGAAAGAATAATCCGCTCCAGGTCCAAACAGAGGCTTTCCCCCTACTACCGCTTGTGCCGCAGAGCCGGAAACCCCCGCTCCCGATGCATCTACCGGTGTGGCAATGCCGAAAATATCGGTAAACCTGGGAAAATCTCTCAGATGTTCGGCAACCCCGCTAAATCCGCCGGCATGAACAAAGCCTACCGACAGGACCAGCAGGATGGCGCAGATCATCAGAATACCTTGAATGAGATCGGTCATACATACCGCTAAAAATCCGCCCAATAGGGTATAGGCGATGACAATCACCGCTCCAAGGATCACCATCACGGTATAATAATCTTCCGCGCCGAAGATATAGCCGAAGAGCTTGCCGAAAGTAACGAACTGGGCGCCTACATAAATAGAAAAGAATACTAAAATCATAAGCGCCGCGATGGTCATCAAAACCCGCTTGGTATCGTGAAAACGGTTGCTGAAGAAATCAGGCAGAGTAATCGCATTATCCGCCACCTGGGAATAGGTCCGTAGCCGTTTTGCCACGACTTGCCAATTAATCCAGGTCCCGGCGGCGAGGCCGATCGCAGTCCAAAAAGCCTCTCCGGAACCGGTAAAATAGGCCACCCCCGGCAAACCCATAAGAAGCCACCCGCTCATGTCCGAAGCCTCGGCGCTGATAGCCGCAACCCAAGGCCCCAGGCCCCGCTTGCCCAGAAAGTACTCTTCCGGGTTGTTGTTGCTTTTCCGGGCATACCAAAGCCCAACGGCGATCATCGCCACTAAATACGTCCCCATTCCAATCAGGGTTTGGAAACCTGTCGTATTCATCATAATCCTCCTGTATGCAAAACGCTTTGATTTTATGGAAAGACGGCTGTTCCGTCAACATGGGGAATCGCGTCAGGGCGCACGGAAGGTCGGAACGGCGTATGGCTGCCGGAATATATTCCCTCAGAACCTACGGATTATAGCGCGAATTTCGTAACGGCTCCCCATACCGGCGGCTCATACAACTATAGTCAATCTACTTAAGAAGGGCGAAGCTCAACATTAGCTTCCTGCCATGGAACAGGCGGATTCTTGAAAAAATCCACGGATTGTACGGATTTTCATGGATTATACCGGTTCTGGGTAACTGAAATCCGTGTTAATCCATGTAATCCGTGGACCTTATTTAGTTATTTTTAAGGGGAAC
>JAITHW010000246.1 GCA_031279815.1 Treponema sp.
AGGTCCACGGATTGTACGGATTTTCATGGATTATACCGGTTCTGGGGAACTGAAATCCGTGTTAATCCATGTAATCCGTGGACCTTATTTAGTTATTTTTAAGGGGAACAACTATACTATAAAGGGGGACTATGATCGGGCTAGCGCGGAATTCACCAAGGCGTTGCGCATCAATCCTAACAACGCCTTTGTGTATAATAACCGGGGCATACCTATAAGGAAAAAGGGGACTATATAAACGCTATTTGCGGATTGTACCGAGGCCATACGTTTAAATCCGAATTTCGTGAATTCCTATAAGCATCGCGGGTTTTCGTATATGCAAACCCGCGAGTATGCCAAAGCACGCGCTGATTTAGAGAAAGCATTGCGGCTTAGTCCTTAGTATACCGCGGGGCTCAGGCGGACATTGAGACCCTGCTGCAAAAAATTATTGCCTTTCAGTCTGCGGACAGGGGAATACGGAGCGGGTTATGAGCCGCCGCCGAAGATATGTGCAGATCCCGGCGCTTTTCCCCATACCTATTCCCGCTTTATATTATAGCGGTATGAGTAAAACATCGGTCCAAGTGGACCTTATAAGAGAAGTTTTTCACTATCAAAGCCGTTTCTATGGGTCTACCATGATAGTTAAAATCGATTTTCCCGTTACCCAGGACCCGGCTTTTCCCTATGTGATGAAGGATCTGGCCCTGCTGACCCGGACGGGATTCCGGGTGGTGATCGTCCCCGGAGCTAAGGAACGGATCGACGCGGTACTGCTAGAATACGGGATTGTGTCCCGGTATGTAGGGGCCACGCGGCTGACCACAGGAGCGGCGATTCCCTTTGCGCAGATGGCGGCTTTTGATGTGGCGACCCGGTTTGTAACCGGCCTTTCCGCGGATCGAGTGGACGCGGTAATTGGAAACTTTGTCCGGGCCAGAGGGCTCGGTGTTGTCGGCGGAGTGGATATGGAGCATACCGGCACGGTGGATCGGATCCTCACCGACTCAATTGAGCGGATTCTGCACCTGGGAATGGTCCCTATCCTGCCGTGCATCGGCTGGAGTCCTTCAGGCAAGCCCTACAATGTGCCCAGCGATGAGATTGCTCTGGCGGCTTCCGCCGCGCTGGGAGCGGTGAAGCTCTTTATTGTGTCCGCCAACAACGGTTTGCAACAGGATGCCTATAGCATACCCAAACACATCCGCTTCGGGGAACATGGCCGGATTGTACGGCTCACTCCTCATGAAGTAGAAACCATCTTAGAACTCAATCGGGGGATCGCAGCCCGGGATCGGCCTTTGCAGGAACTCGGTCTAGCCCTGCAAGCCTCCAAAGCCGGGGTGGAACGGGTACATATCATAAACGGCAGGGAAGAAGGCGCCATACTGCGGGAACTTTTTTCCAATCTGGGAGCAGGGACCATGGTCTATGCGGATGAATATGAGGCTATCCGTCCGCTGAAAAGCGCGGATATTCCGGGTATCATGCGGCTCATGGAACCTCTGGTACAGCGGGGTAATCTGGTCCGGCGTACTGCGGAGGAGATTCAGGAAAAAAAGGCCGATTACGCGGTGTTTGAGATTGACGGTTCGGTTCATGCCTGCGGCGCGCTCCACGACTGGGGTGAAGGTCAAGGGGAAATAGCCGCTCTTGCCACAGACCCCCAGTATACGGATCTGGGATTGGGAAGACGCATCGTCCGCTACCTTATCGACCGGGCAATGAAACAGAACATGAGCCGGGTTTTTGTACTCACCACCCGCACCCATGACTGGTTTGAGTTTTTAGGCTTCACAGAGCGTACCGTTGCAAGCCTTCCCGAAAGCCGTCGCAGACACTATGATCATAGCCGTAAGAGCAAAGTGTTTGCCTTAGAGATCGGTACGCCAGAACGGAAGCATCCGCCGGCATAGCCCTCAAGGCGGCGAAGGTAAAACCGTCCCTTGGGATTCTTGCTTCGACGATACGTGCCGGAAGCATAGCTTGGTTTTCGCAAAACTCCCTCTAGGGAGCTTTTACGGTGGTTCCAACTACTACCTGTAGTAGCACTACAGGTAGTAGCACTACCAGTAGTAGTCATGATCACCGGCCTTACCTATCTCCACAAGCATAGATTCCCGCGTGTCCCACGGTATAACAATGAGTTTAAAACCGGAAACAAAATTATTAATAGAATAATGAATAACTTCATCATACTTTGTTGATTACCTCCGTTACTTTTTCTGAAGTCTCCATGAAACCGTATACGTCCATGCCGTGGGAAATTCCGGAGAGGCTATCTGAAGGCCAAGGCGTCCCCAGGTCCCCCGGGCTGCGGCATGGAACGCGGCGTCTCCCAGGGGTTCCTTATCTTTTTTAAGGGTATACCCCAGTTTTACCTTGAACTGAAACAGGCCGAGACGGTAAGATACTTCTCCAGAAATTTTGGCGGAGCTGAAAGCTGAAGATTCGTTTGGGATGGGGAAGGGAACCGGCTGTTCCTGGGCGCTTGAAACGCCGCTCAGCACTCCAGATACTGCTGAACGGAACGGCCCCCAGGTAATGCCGGCGGCAGCTTCCGCCTTGTCCTCTATATGGGTTATATCCGACCCATTCCGGGCTAGACTCAGGGAAACCCGTGCGGGCTTTACCGGTAAACTCCCGAAACCGGAGGGAAAGCGATACGAAATAAAGGTGGAACTTCGTTCAAAAGGCTCTCCCAATCCGTCCGAGCGGAGGCTCGTACCAAACCGGAAGAGCCGGTTCTTTTTCCCATAGTGTTCAAACCGCGCTCCAATCCTGAACCCTGCGCCGGAAGCGGAACCATCCCTGCCTACAAACCGGTTCCCCGCCCCGTCGGCAGCCAATAATACCTGCCAAGGCCGGTTTCCAATACGGAGTCCCAGATTACCGTACAGGTCCCGGCCGTATGCAAAAGTATCGGAATATGCCCAGTCCGCGGCAATGCCCAGGAAAGGACCGTTATAGACTATACCCAGAGCATAGAGGCGGAACTCCCGTTCCGGCAGGGGAGGAACGTTAGAAAACCAGGATGCTGCTGTACGGGCAGGCAATGTCCGCCCGGTATAGAAACCTTCCAGCCTCAGATCCGTTTCGGCGTTGAATTGGAGCGTACACCCGCCTGAAACGGCAGGATTTAAGCCTGTATCTATAAGTATCGAGGCAAATCCCTTGAAAATGCCCCATTGAGGGCTTCCCAGGTAGAGGCAGGTTTCCGGCTCTTTGGCGGAGGAAGGCTCCGTTTTCAAATCGACCATAGACGGTTTGTGATAATCCGCAAAGGGAAGCGACCGAATCCAAGGGTTGCGAAGCCTGGCGGGAAGCCCCCATTCATCCAAAATACCGTACAAGATACGGGAACCGGTTTTTTTGTGGTATAGACCTCCTGAAAAAGCGGTGATACCCGCGTTAGGTTCTTCCCAAGGCGGAACCGGACGCTTATCAATAAGCAGTGTCCGTAATGAGAGATTTTCCCGGGATATGCGGATTCTAAGATCCCCCCGGTTGATCAGATACTTCTCATGTTCCCAAAAGCCGGTCCATAGAAAACTCCAGTACGGGTTGAGCTTTTCAAAAAACCTTTGCTGTTCTGGAAGATCCGGCGTTTTGGATTCCGCGTACAGACTGGCCTCAAGGATCAAGATAGCTACAAGGCATAACCGCCTTCTCTGGGAAGGATTGGTAATTGAAACAGTAAATCCGCCGCCCATATCTCTTATATAGGCGCCGTGCCGGATTATACTTTAATAAGGGCGAAAAAATCGCGCATATTTCCCCGGCTGTAGACAAAAATAATGTTTTGTGTAAAAATAAAAGTCTGTTGGGCCAATTCCAAAACTGAAGTTTTGGGAAAGCCTCTGCTATGAAAGCGGGGTTTAACTGGTGAATCCGTTATGAAGACGTAATTTTTTCCCGAGTAGTCCCCATGAAGGGGATATTCCGAAGATGAACTTCTATTGTTATAGGAGACGTTATGAATCTCGACTTTTGGGACAAGGCCCGCGCCTTTCACGGGCACGCCTGTCCCGGCCTGGCTATCGGCGTACGGGTGTGCGACGCCGTTGTGGAAAAGATGGGGGCAAGCCCGTCTTTTGATGAAGAGCTGGTATGTATCGTTGAAAATGACGCTTGCGGCGTTGACGCGATACAGGCGCTGATCGGCTGCACCTTTGGAAAAGGAAACCTGATTTACAAAAACACGGGAAAAAACGCCTACACGTTTTTTGACCGGCAGAAGGGAAAAGCCATGCGCTTTTACTTCAAAAAAAAGATGCCGGACATGGAGCGGGAGGCGTTTCAGCAGTATCTGCTGGACGCTCCTGTTGATGAATTGTTTGACTGTAAAGAAGTTGCCTGGGATATCCCGTCTCATGCCAGGATATTCGCCTCCGTAATATGCGAAATATGCGGCGAATCCGCAGCGGAAAATAAAATCCGCGTCCAAAACGGCAAAAAAGTCTGCCTCGACTGTTTTACCAATTACAGCCGTATCATTATTCAGGGAGGAATAGCATGAAAAAAATATTCAGCAAAAATTATACCGTGCTTTTTATGGCATTGGTTCTTTCTTTGAGCCTTGCCGCCTGCAGCAAGAAGAACGCGCAATCCGCCGTGTCTGTCACGGAGACCAGAGTTGTTACGGATGTGTGGGAAAGAAAAGTTGAAATCCCCCAAACCGTGAAAACGATTATCTGTTTAGGTTCCGGCGCGCCGCGCATGGCCGCATATCTGGAAGTCATGGATATGCTGGTTGGGAACGAAGAACATGACGCTAAAGAATTGACCGTCTTGCGGGATTACAACCCTGTTTATTATGAAGCGCTTAAAAAACTGCCTGTTGCCGGAGCGGGCGGCGGTTCAGGCCAAAACAACGGGTATCCCGAAGAAATTATTTCGATAGCCCCTGATGTTATTCTTGCCGGTTTTGCCCGGGAAGCCGCGGATGAATTGCAGGCCCAAACAGGCATACCTGTTGTTTCCGTGCGTTATACCAGCAACGGTTTGGCTAACGATACCTTCTATGCCGCCATGCGGGTATTTGCCGAGGCTGCCGGAGCGCAGGAACGGTGTGAGCGGGTGTTGTCTTTCATTGATGAGTGCAAGAAAGACCTGGGCGGACGCACATCCGGGATACCAAACAGTGAAAAATTAAGAGCCTACAGCGGCGCGGTTACGTTCAGCGGCAGGCACGGCTTTGGCGGAACGTATTCCAACTTCGGCCCCTTTACGGTTACTAACGCCCTCAATGTGGCGGACAAGGCCACAGAAGAAGGGTATTATGAGGCGGCTCTGGAAAAAATAATCGACTGGGACCCTGATGTTATTTTTCTGGATCCGGGCAATATGAATCTGGTGAATGAGGACTACGCGAAAAATCCCGGCTATTTCAAATCCGTGCGCGCCGTGCAGGAAGGGCAGGTTTTTACTATGCCCTCCTTCAATAATTGCGGTATGAATATTTCCTATGC
>JAITHW010000002.1 GCA_031279815.1 Treponema sp.
ACTGCTTAAAGGTGTGCCCTTCCTCTTTGTACGCGACCGCTCTTTTCCTATAATCCATACTGTATGCCATAGCTTATGTATCGTCTCCTTTTTCCAGTTCTTTAACTTATTTTACTATACTACTTATAAACGTACCGTGGGACACACGGGAATCTACGCTTGTGGAGATACAGTAAGACCGGGGAGCATGACTAGTACGGGTAGTAGCACTACCGGTAGTGCTACTACCGGTAGTAGTTGGAACCACCGTAAAAGTTCCCTGTAGGGAGTTTTTGCGAAAACCAAGCTATACCCCTGGCAGTTATCGTTGAAGCAAGAATCCCCGCCTTTAGGCGTGGGGAGTGTCAAATATAGATTCTGCCCCTCCATTTTGCATAACTATCTGTTATCTATAAGAAATATTATGCAAGACTTCCATTGACCTAAAGCCTTTAATAAGCATATCATTAACTATTATGAATGTACTTCGCCGGCCCTTTCGGTATCGGAACGATAATGCGGTGCTTTTTCTTATAGGCATCAATATTTTGGTGTTTATCTTGCAGCAGTTAATCCGTCCTCTGACAGGCTATACCGCGCTTAATCCGGTGGCAATATCCAGCGGATGGGTATGGCAGTTTGTAACTTATATGTTTGCCCATGGAGGTATGAGCCACCTGCTTTTCAATATGCTTGCCCTGTTTATCTTTGGCACTCAAGTTGAACGTTATATGGGAAGCAAGGAATTCATTCTATATTACTTGCTGACCGGTATTTTGGCGGGGGTGTTTTCCTTCGGGGTGTATTGGTTTACCGGCGCTTATGAGGTTTTCTTGCTGGGCGCTTCCGGAGCCGTCTTTGCGGTGCAGTTAGCCTATGCCATCCTTTTTCCCGATGCGGTGATCTATATCTGGGGAATCCTGCCTCTTCGGGCGCCTATTATGGTCTTGGGATTTACCCTGATTGAACTCTTTTCGTCAATTATAGGTTTCCGAAATGGGGTGGCTCATTTAACCCACCTCGCGGGATTCGGTTTCGGCTGGCTCTATTTTCTCATCCGGTTCGGCAAAAACCCCTGGTATGCCCTGGCCGGCCGGCGATAACCCGCTGCGGCTTTGTAGAATGGCGTTGGGTTCCGATAATCAAGATATGAGCCGCACGTTGTATAGTATCCTCCTAATCTGTATAGCCGCTCTCGGGCTTCCCGCTCAAGAAGTGCTGCGGGGTGAGGTATGGGTGGACATTGAACCGATCCACGGCGAATATGTTGATGCGGTCTATCCTTTGGATACCCAATCGGTGTACCGCCGGGCATTGGAAGAGTCGGCCATGTTCTATTCCGCCATGATTTACGGCTGGTCCTTTGATTACGATATAGGCGAGCGGACCAGAGGTATAGCCGAGGTTTTTGAATTGACCCCCCTGGGAGTCATCCCCTTCGGTGACCCCGGGCTTTTTGCTACCGACGTGCAAGTTAGGGATATGTGTTTATACCTGTGGACCGATTACCGCCTCAGTGCGGAACAGCGGCGCCGGATGGGAATCTGGAAATCCGGTACGGTGCGGACCGCTCAAGCCACTGGTTATGGTCCTTTGGGTAATCCTGTGGAACGGTCGGACTGGATAAGCATTAAAAAGACGGTGTTGGAAGACGCCGCCCGGTCGGCGGTAAGAACGATGCTTCGGGGAAGTGAACGGAACCGCCCCAAGGAAGTCCGGGGATATATCAGTTTATCGAGTTTCCCCAAGTATTGGGTGGAATCAGGTCAATGGGCTGCGTCAGCCCGGTTCAGGGTGGAAATCATAGAAATTATCCCCTTTGCCGCTTATTAACCAGGAGGTAATACCAACGCCTATGGAAACAAACATTGAAAGAAGCGGTCTCTGTCCGAAACGGCTCCGCTATGTGGATGATTATTTTCAGCGGATTGTGGATTCGGGACAAGCAGCCGGCGCGGGCGGGCTTATCTTTCGGCACGGCGTCCAAGCTTATCGGGAAAGTTTCGGTATGCAGGATCTTGAAAACAGCATCCCCATGAAGAACGACTCAATCTACCGCATCTATTCTATGACCAAGACCTTTACCATTGTCGCCGCTATGACCCTCTATGAACGGGGTCTTTTTAAACTGCATGATCCTATAGGTACATACATACCTTCTTTTACGGCAATGCAGGTTGTCCGCCAGGTTCCGGGCGGCGCGGTGGAACTTGTGCCGACAAAGCAACCCATTACTTTTCACCACCTCTTTACCATGACCTCCGGCATCCCCTACCCCGGCAAAGACGGCTATTCGGCCCGTATCTTTGGCGAAACTCAGGCGGCGGTTGCCGCGGATGCAGCCAAAGGGAAGCGGTGGACGACCGCCCAAATAGTGGATGCCGCGGCCCGCGTTCCTCTGTGTTTCCATCCGGGGGAATATTGGATGTACGGCTTTTCCCACGATGTGCTTGGGCGCCTTATTGAAATTCTCTCAATGAAACGTTTGGGGCAATACATGGAAGAAACGATATTTGCGCCTTTGGGCTTGACGGATACCCGGTTCTATGTTCCCGCTGAAAAGCGTTCCCGGCTGACCAAACCTTATAGCCTGACCGAAACAGGCCTTCGGGAAGTTAGCGGACTCATGTGCGATCCCGGTTCGGAGAGATCTTCACCGGCATTTGAAAGCGGCGGCGGCGGGCTTGCATCGACCCTGGACGATGTGGGACGCTACGGGCGTATGCTGCTGAACTCCGGCAAGCTCGACGGAGTACGGATTCTTTCCCGGAAGACCATAGACCTAATCCGGCAAAACCATGTACCGCCTGCGTATATGCAGAAGTTCGGCTTTCCATCCATAACCGGTTATGGTTATGGCCTTGGGGTGCGCACTATGCTGGATACAAACCGGGCAGGACTCAACGGCTCATTAGGAGAATGGGCATGGGACGGTATGCTGGGAACCTGGTACTGCATAGACCCCGCCGAAGATATGGTAGCGGTATTCTTAATCCAGCGATCTCCCGGAGGCAATGAAGATCTGCCTAAACGCTTTGCTCAAATAGTATACGCCGCCATAGACGATTAAAGGCTTGACACTAAACATATAACAAGAGGCGCCGAACAGAATCGAACTGTTGCATAAAGGTTTTGCAGACCTCTCCCTTACCGCTTGGGTACGGCGCCATTATATCAAATATAGCAAATTACTCAGATTTTGTCTAGTGAAATTTATTCAGTTCAAGAGCATTTCATCGTTGGCAAGTTCCCGGTTTTTAATGTCCCGAAAACGCCGGACAATACCATCAGTGGTGAGTTTAGCCTTTTCGGTATCGCCGATATTGAGGATGATTTCTCCGCGATCCATCATCAGAAGCCGGTTTCCGTATTTCAAGGCGTGGGCCATGTTGTGGGTAATCATCATAACCGTAAGCCGGTACTCGGCGGCAAAACGGAGGGTCAGCCCCATGATGATCTCCGCATTCCTGGGGTCCAGCGCCGCGGTATGCTCATCCAGCAACAGGAAGCCCGGACGGGACATGACGGTCATCAAAAGGGTCAGCGCTTGGCGCTGTCCGCCTGAAAAAAGCTCCACATTATCGTTCAGCCGGTTTTCCAGTCCCATGTCCAGTACCCTAAGCTGTTCTTGAAACCGTTCCCGCATACGTTTATTCAAACTTATCTTGAGGCCCTTATATCCCTTTTTATGACAAATCATCATATTATCCGCCAAGGTCATCTTGCCTGCGGTCCCCAGTAAAGGATTCTGAAAAATTCTGCCTATATAGTGAGCCCGTTTGTATTCCGCTTCCTTCGTAATCTCCCGATCCGTTTGATATTTCTCATCTCTGAGAAATATCCGCCCTTTGCTGGGTATATAAGAACCGGCAATCACATTGTAGAGGGTTGACTTTCCCGCCCCGTTGGATCCGATGAGGGTAACAAAATCCCCCGCTTCTATAGTGAGATTGATATTGCTAAGGGCAACATTTTCATCGGGCGTTCCTGCGCCGAAGACCATATCGACCTGTTCAATGCGGATCATGATGTCCCGGCCCCTCCCTGATGAGTCTCTTTATTCCGCTTAGTCCGGGGTTTGTTTCGGAATCCGGTTTTTGAAATAATGATACAGAGGATGATCAAGATACCGGTGATGAGTTTGAGGTCGTTTGCGGTCATGTGAAGGTGGTATCCATAATTCCGGGCAAAGTACATGAGTCCCCGGTAGAGAATAGACCCCAGGATGACCCGCAGGGTTAGAGAGGCGATCTTATTGGAACGGATTAGGAATTCGCCTATCATCAATGAGGCAAGCCCTGAAACGATCATGCCGCTCCCTAAATTCACATCCGCGAAACCCTGATACATGGCGGCAAAAGAACCGGCCGCCGCCGCCAGCCCGTTGGCAAGACATATCCCGCTCATCTTCAGCATATCAGGATTCATCCCTTGGCTGATGATAAGCTGCGGGTTCGATCCCAAAGCGCCCAAAGACAATCCGAAATCGGTATGGAAAAACAGGTCGAGCATGAGTTTGAACAGGAGGATCATGACGGCGCAGAAGATCACGATTGCCCCTTGAGGCGGCATGAATCCCCCGGCCCATTCGGATATTTGGGTAAAGAGGGTGGGAACCCGAAGGAGGGAGAGATTAGCCCTATTGGACATGATCCGAAGGTTCACCGAATAGAGCATGGTCATGGTGAGGATTCCTGAAAGGAGGTCGGGGATTTTAAGCCGCGTGTGGATGAGCGAGGTAAGAAGTCCTGCTGCCGCGCCGCCGGTAAAAGCCAGGGCTATGGCGGCAAGCGGGTGAGCGCCTTTTATGACCATCACCGCCAGGATTGCCGCGCCCAAGGGAAAGGAACCGTCTACCGTCATATCCGCAAAATTCAAGACCCGGAACGTGATAAACACCCCCCAAACCATGATACCGTAGATAAGCCCCTCGATTACAATTCCCTCAATCATCAGTTTATTTCTTAGTTAATGTACCGTTTTCAAAAATATAATTCGCCGAACCAAGATACTGATCCGGGATGGTGATCCCGCAATTTTTCGCCGCATCAAGATCAAAAAGCATATCCGATTCCGACGGGTCGGCGAGGAACTTCACCGGCATATCCGCAGGCTTTTTCCCGGAGAGGATATCCGCCGCCATGTTTCCCGTGGCAAGGCCCGCTTTATAATAGTTGAATCCCGAAGCAATCATACAGCCTCCGGCTAAAGCGCCGGTTACATCCCCGGAAAAGACAGGCTTTTTCCCAGCATTAAACACCTGAACCAGCGCGGACAGGGCCGAGAATACCGTATTGTCGGTGGTGAGATAAACCCCGTCTACCCGGTTGACAATAGCTTCCGCAGCCTGCCTGAGTTCCGCGGAGGTACTGATTGCTTGGGTAACCAGTTCAATACCCTGGTCCTTGCACGCAGATTCAACCAGCGCCAGGGCGGAAATGGAATTGGCCTCGGAGCCGGTGTAAATATAGCCCAACGTAGAAATCCCGGCAATCTCTTTGAACAAAGCTATATGCTCCGCCGTGGGTATCGCATCAGACAGGCCGGTGATGTTTCCCTCCCCATGGGCTAGGGTCGATACCAGCTTTGCTCCTACCGGATCAGTTACCACAGAGAACAACACCGGGGTGTCCTTGATAGCGTTGGCTAGGGCGACCGCCACCGGCGTCCCGATGCCGACCGCTACCGTAACCTTATCGCTCTTGAACTTGTTGGCAATCTGAGCCGCGGTATTCATATCCCCATTGGCATTCTGTAAATCGATAACCGCCTCGACTCCCCGATCTTTCAAAGCGTCCTGAATACCCCGTTCGCAGGCGTCCAAAGCTTCATGCTGGACGATCTTGGCAATCCCGATACGGGTCTGTTGCTTTGTCCCGCCGGAAGGCGCCTGTTCCCGTCCGCTTGCAGCTAGAAACTGAATCACCAGGCCGCACAATCCTATAACCGCAAAAAAGCGCTTCATCTTATTCCCCTTTCTCAAAAAAATGATCGTACATATTATTTTTATGCACTATACCGGAATACCTAAGCAAGTTCAAGTAGGCGAATTGCCTAAAAAGTTTTCTAGCCGAAAAGGGGTTAATGACTAATAACCAAAACCTAGCCGAAATCAAACCGCAGCCGCCTCCGCGGCGGGCTCGCGGCATCCGTCTTCAGTGTAAACCT
>JAITHW010000003.1 GCA_031279815.1 Treponema sp.
GTTGAGGCGGGACTGCTCCGTCAACTGGGAGACCTCAAGGAATCCGGCGTTACCGTACTGGTACTCCTCGCCCTTTCCGACGAAGGGGTCCCTTCTTACGACGCGGATTTAGCCCGGAAGATCGGCGCCCTGGGCATCCCCAGTTTCGGCTGCACCCCGGCAAAACTGCCGGAACTTATCGGCGGCGCTTTGAAGGGCGGCGACCTTCAGGTCCTTGCGGAGCGGGTCAAAATTGGCGGGACCGAGCAAAGGTAACAATATGTTAATCAATAACCCAACATATTTCAAATATTTTCCTTGATGTTATACTTTTTATCTTCAGGGCTATATGCCCGAACCGGCTACACCAGAAAATGCGCATAGCCCTTTCTGTCCCTATTTACAAAAATCCTATCTCATAGCGTTTCTCTATCTCTATACATATATTTTGCAGGATATGCCGCGAATGACGCGGAGTACGCGAATGAGCAGTCTTTTTTCAATCTGACCAAAGAATTTTCTTGACATTTTATCCAATAATAATTACCATAATAAAAATGTCGTTCAAGAAGAACGGCGCTTCTGTGCAATGAATGTCACGGTCCCCTTGTCTGGGGCTGGATCAATCGTAATTTCCAGGAAAGGCATATCTATTTCTCTAAGGAGTACCTTATGAAAAACCCATCAAGGAAATGGAAGCTGTTCCATTTATCTAGCCGGGAAGCTGGGAGAGCCGTTGTCTTGTTGTTTGTCCTGCTTCTCTTTACCATTACCGGGTGCGATAATGGCGGGGATGATACCCCCTTCCCACCTGTAGCCGATACTACCCTGCATACCCCTGGTGATCTTGCGGCCTTCAAGCAGGTTCTCACGAATATTCCTGATGATAATATCACGGGAATAAGTTCTGACGGAGGGCTTGCCCTTTTTAAATTGAATTGGCAACTGACCGACGCAAACTGGAAGGGCATTCTAGCCGCGCTCCGAGAAAACGGGCGCTATGTAAGCCTTGATCTTTCCGCCTGTACGAAATCAGCAGATACTACAGGTACCGGGCTTCGCTCGGATGGAAAGCTGTGTCTTAATACTGACTCAACTGCTGGAAAGGGGCAAGAAAACATTGTCGAAATTATTCTGCCCGCTCAAGCGACAAGTATGGAAAATGGGGGCTACAATTCCCCAACTTCGACTTCCCCTGACAACAAGCACGCTTTTTATGGTTTTACCGCGCTGCGCTCAATTAGGGGAGCAGAAATAACCAATATAGGCATTAATGCATTCAGGTCCCTTCCCTTGGAAACCATTGATCTTCCTAAAGTAAGGGAAATAGGTATACGGGCATTGTACGGCTGTTCTTCCCTCGTTACCGCATCGTTCCCCGCACTTATCGAAGTAAAAAAACTTGGCTTTTATGGGTGCAGCAGTCTTGAAAATCTGACAATGCCGGCGGCAACCACCATTGGAGACGGCGCTTTTTATGAGTGCAGTAAACTAGCACGCCTGGATTTGCCGGAAGTAACGAAGATTCTCTACGAGGACAATGATCCTAATATCTCGAATTACGGCGCTTTCCAAAACTGTACGTCCCTTACGGAGCTGGATATCCCTAAAATTAGTGAAATTGGAGACATGGCGTTCCAAGGTTGCAGCAACAGCGCCTCTCTTGTTATTACGATGGGCCCGGCCGCTCCCAAAGTGGGAATAAATTCGTTCAGAAGTATTACCGCCCCCAGAACGGTTACAGTTAAAAAACCCGCAAAGGATACAGGGTATGACGCTAACTGGCAAAATGGTTTCAAAGGTCTTGGATGGGATGGAACCGCAGCTGGGGTCCCCATCACCAGCGGCGGCGCCTCTGCCGCCCTCATCAATCCTGAATTAAATACCGCCATTACGCTTACAGTAACTAATCTTTAAGGAGAATCTCAGATGAAAAAAAATGCAATCTGCGCGCTTGTTTTATTTGGGCTTATTTTTTTCGGATGTGATGATACATCCGAAAACGGTCCCGAATCCTCTGCCAAAGGATCCTATACCGTTACCTTCAAAGGTACAGCGTCCAACCCGTCAAATCAGACGATATCCGCCTGGGAGAAGATAAGCAAACCTGCGGATCCCGCCGCCCCAGACAGCGCGGCATTCAAAGGCTGGTATAAAGACGGTAGACTGCCCTGGAATTTCACTACGGATCAGGTAACAAGTAATATGACCCTCTGCGCAGGCTGGAGTTTTAATACCATAGCGGCGTTAGAGGCTTTCTTGTCCAATCCCAGTACCGCCGGCGCGGCGCGGCACATGAGCCCGGGAACAGATCCCAATCCTGACAAGTACCCTATTCCGGTAGCGCTATCTATTCAGCTTACCCAAGAAAATTGGAAGAACCTTGTCAAGGCAATCGAAAGTAAAGGGAAAAAGGTAAGTCTTGACCTTTCCGCCTGTACCGTATCAGGCGCCAGCGGAAATGATACGTCAACCGTTGCGGCAGAGCGACATATCGGCGGATTGTGGGCAGACGGCACTTTCCAATCTATAGATACCGGACTTAACGCCGCTTTCACAGGAAGCGTGAACACCCGGGTCACGAATACGATTGCGGCGCTCATTCTTCCTGATGGGGCTACAAAACTTGTGGAGGCAACAGCCAATATTAACCTGATCCATGCAATTATGGGGAGAAACGTAACGAGGATAACCTATACCGCTAACGCCTCATTCCACGGAGGACGGTTGACAGAAGCGTATTTTCCTAAAATTACGGACATAGGAACCGCCCTAGAAGAATGCCAGTACCTTGAGACCGCCTACCTTCCTGAAGTGACAAAGCTGGAGGCAGACGCCCTTAGGTATACCTATACCGCTGGCGCGAAAGGGCTTTCCAGGGCCGATATACCCAAGGCAGCAGAAATAGGGGACTCTGCCTTTGGTTCAAGCGGCAATGCGGACCTGACGATCACCTTGGGACCTACTCCCCCGAAATTGGGAAAAGATATCTTCAATGGTATTAGCGTGCTGAAAAAGGTAACAGTCAGGGTTCCCGCGGCCAATAAAGCCGCTTACACCGCGGATTGGGTGAAAGGGCTTACCGGTAAGGGCTGGGAAAACGGAACTCTGAAGGACGGTCCTGTAAAGCGGAACATCATAGTTACTATAATAGAATATTAGAGGAACCCCGGTAAGGCAAAGCGGAAAGACGCTTGGCACCCCGGACAGACGGGATAATTTTGTGTATGGAGGAACGCGGCTTTTTCCCTCTAGCTAACGCTAGAGGGTTTCGGCGGCTGATTTTCTGATGAGAAAAGAACTTTTATATAAAAAGAGCGGTTTTCCGGGAACTCCCCGGGAAGCCGTAAAAGCCGTTTTCAAAACCAGCCGGGTTTTCAAAACACTTCTGTTCCTATGGGTATGCTCCTGGGTTGCGCCCCTGGGCGTATGGGCCCACCCGCATCCCAATCCTGCCGGCGAAGACCAGGGAGACGGAACCGGTCTCCAGGTACTAGGAGGCGCCCTTAAAATTGGGGGCTATCTTAAAACCCGCCTTACAGCCGAAACCGATACTCGTAAAATCGACGGCGAGGCCCCTCCGACTACGGTATTTTCTAACAGGTCCCGGATCGTAACAGCCGGGGAGGAATCCGGTCCTGCCGTGACCGCTTTATCTCCCGAGCCTCGCCATGCGGGGCATGGGGGGAGCGCCCCTTCGTCCAGCGGCGGAAGCGCCGCGGAGGACGATTTCGCCGACGGTACGAGTCTTCGGGCCGAACTTTCCGCGGTGTTCTCCCGCAAAGAGGGAGGGATAAAGCTCTCTCTCCGCAAAAACGTGGGGCCCCTTTTCAATCTTATCGATGCGGCGGCCGGGAAGGCGGAACTGGATAAAGACCTTAACTATTTTGATTTTGTCAATGCCTACGGCTGGTTTAACCTGTGGGATAACATGATTACCGTGAGCGCCGGCATTATCGACGACGGCATTTTCGGCACCTCAGCCCTGGAGGATACCGCCACTGACGCCGGCTACGATACGGTACGCGGGCTTCGCCTTGCGGTAACGCCCTGGAAGATTCCAGGCCTCCTTTTCGGCACAGCATGGGATTTCGGTACCTACCTAGGAGGCGACCAATACTTCGGGATAGACCAGAACGCCAACGCCATGGCGGAAGCCGATCAGAATCGCGTGTTTGACACCTTTACAAGCCTTTTCAGCCAGACCCGAATCGGGGCGCTGTACATCCACGAGCGCTGGGGCGGCGTCTCGGTTTCGGTGAAACCGAACGGCTTATATTACAACGGACTCCTCTATCCGGGAGAGGCGCTGTGGCACGGGATAAACCTCCTCTTTGGAATAAAGGTTACCGCGCTCCTTGATTTCCGCTTTATCTTTGAAGGGGAGCTTCGCAACATGGGCATCGATAGCCGGCTCTCAAAAGAAGCCGCATCGATTATGGCAGGGCTTAGTTCCACCGTCTTGGACAGCAAAGCCCAGCAGAAGTATGCGGAAACGTTTATGCCCGGCTCCGATTTCTACTTCTCCGCTGTTTGCGAATACTTCTACGACCTTTCCTTCGGCGCCCGGTATCATCTGACTATGTTTGACAAGGTAGGCTATCTGGAAGCCGACGAAGTAACTGCGTACACTCTTCATGAAATCCGGATTTTCGGGAGTTACAAAATCTTCGATTGGTTTACCGCGGGATTTCAAGTTCAATTCGACATAGACGGACTTGCATCGCATAGCTATGATACAAGTCACAAAATCGCCGGGCGGGATTCGGTTTTTAAGGGCTTTTACCTAAAGCCCGGCCTTACTTTTACCATTGCCGAAGGGCTATCTTTCTCTCTGACGGATAAGATATATTTCTATAACGAAAGCTATGTGGCCAACGCTTACGGCGGCGGCGGGTATATCTTAAATCAGATTCAGCTTAATTTCATCTGGAGTTTTTAAGGGAGGCGCAGGAATGAATGCAAAAGTATTTTTGGCTGTATTACTTGGTATAGCCGCAACAGGTATAGCCGGGGCTCATGAGTTCTTCGTGATTCCCCAGGAAGCAAGGAATTATAAAGCCGGGGAAGCTATCCCGCTTGACGTGCTTTCGACCCACTACTTTATGGCGGGAGAGGAAATTGAGACCCCTGCGTCGGTGAACGATGTATATGTACTCCAGAGCGGGTTAAAGACGAGTCTCTCCCTTACCCCGAACCAGAGGCGCCTGCTCTACGAAACCAGCTACACCTTAAAAGACAACACCCCTGCGGTTTTGGTGGGGAACCGCGCCGGGGCCTACTACTGCATCTTTACCGACGGGACTCACGCCGAGGGAAAACGCAGCGAGGTCACGAAAGCGAATCCTCAAAAGACCATAGCCCGGTCGCATTTCTACGCCAAATTTTCAAAAACCTATTTGAACCCGGATATCAAAGATACGGCCTATAAAAATCCCTTGGGACAGACCCTTGAAATTGTGCCGCTTAGTAATCCCGCGGAAATTACCAAGGGTAAAAACGCGGAATTTCAGGTATTGTACAAGGGACAGCCTTTAGGCAATGCAGAGGTTTCGGCAACCTATAACGGCTATGACCAAAAAAACCAGAACAGCTATGCTTTGACCGGCAAAACCAAGCAGAGCGGGAGGGTACGGTTTAAAATCAACCAAAGCGGCGTCTGGCTTGTCCGGGTAAGCGATACCCGCCGCGGCGACCCCGGCGTAGATGTACAAGAGCTGACCGCTATTGTGGTATTCACCGTTAAATAAAGCCTTGTTTTCCTTAAATAAACGGAAAAAATAACATCAGGAATACTAGGGAACACAGCAGTAACCACAACTTTTTCGATAAACTGTTTCTTTTATCGGCAAATAACAAAAAAACTTTAGTAAAATTATTGATTTTCTCTTTAATTTAGAATAAAAAAGCCTATCTGAAAGGATAGGCTTTTTGCTCCCCCGGCCGGGCTTGAACCAGCGACCCAGTGGTTAACAGCCACTTGCTCTGCCAACTGAGCTACAGGGGAATATATTTATACTATACTGATTCATAAGCATATTGTCAACACCGATCAATTAATTATTTAAAAATATTTTTAATCCGGCCTCCTTTGTTTTCCTCTGTCCCGTCCCCGGAGGCAGGGCCTGTCCCTTGTAAATTACCATACTAAGGGATACATTAAAGCTATGTTAGAAAATTTTGTAAAAGCGTTGTTCGGTTCCCAGCATGAGCGGGACCTCAAGGCGCTATTGCCTATATTACATGCGGTTAATGAGAAAGAAGCCTGGGCCGCGGCTCTGCCCGCGGAAGAATTTGCTGGAATGACCGCCGGATTCCGGGAGCGCTACGGGAAGGGAGAAACTCTGGACGATCTCCTTCCCGAAGCCTTTGCGTTGGCCCGGGAAGCGGCCCGGCGGAATTTGGGGGAGCGTCCCTACGATGTGCAGGTTCTGGGGTCTATCGTGCTTCATCATGGTAAAATCGTGGAGATGAAAACCGGGGAAGGCAAGACTTTGATGAGTGTGGCCGCCGCGTACTTGAACGCCATCCCCGGCAAGGGTATCCATGTGGTAACAGTGAACGATTACTTAGCGGAGCGGGACGCGGAATGGATGCGCCCTATCTTCGGGTATCTGGGGCTTACCGTGGGAACCATCCTCTCGGACATGGACAATGCCCGGCGCAAGGAAAACTATGCCTGCGATATCACCTACGGGACGAACAACGAGTTCGGCTTTGATTACCTGCGGGATAATATGCACGGGGACTTGGAAAGCCGGGTGCAGCGGGGGCATCACTTCTGTATTGTGGATGAAATAGACTCTATTCTCATTGACGAGGCCCGGACCCCCTTGATTATTTCCGGAGCCGCCGAGGACGACACCTTCAAGTTTGCCGAAGCAGACCGGCTTCTGGGTTCCCTAGAGGAGATACAAAAGAAACCCGACGGAGAGTATCCCGACGAGACCCAGGGGGAGGAAGTCGTCGGCGATTATAAGCTCAATGAAAAGAATAAGGCCATTTCTTTCAGCAACGCAGGGCTTGCCAAAATTGAGGGTATCCTTCAGAAACGGAACCTTATTAAAGGGGCCATTGTGGATGAAGAAAATTTCGAGTATCTCCATTATTTTACCCAGGCATTGCGGGCCCATAAGCTCTTCCATATTGATGTGGATTATGTGGTTCAAGACGGGCAGGTTCAGATCGTGGATGAGTTTACCGGACGGATCCTCCACGGCCGACGGTATTCCGACGGCCTCCACCAGGCAATCGAAGCGAAGGAAAAGATTAAGATTGCCCAGCGGAACCGGACCTTGGCGACCATTACCTTCCAGAACTATTTCAGGCTTTACGAAAAAATCTCCGGTATGACCGGCACCGCGGACACCGAAGCGGTGGAATTCAGCAAGATCTATAACCTTGAGGTGGTGGTGATCCCCACAAACCTTCCGGTCGCCAGGGATGATCAAGATGATGTGGTGTACCTCAGCGAAAAAGAAAAGTATAACGCGCTCTGCGATGAAATCGCCGGGGCTTATAAAAAGGGGCAGCCTATGCTGGTGGGTACGGTCTCTATTGAGAAGTCCGAGGCAATCTCCGCGCTCCTCACCAGGCGGGGGGTGCGTCATGAGGTACTCAACGCGAAAAACCACGCCCGGGAGGCGGTGATCATCGCCGAAGCGGGGTCCAAAGGAGCGGTAACGATCGCCACCAATATGGCGGGCCGCGGGACGGACATTAAACTCGGGGGCAATCCGGAACACCGGGCCAGGAAACGGTCGGGTACCGATGCAAGCCCTGAAAAGTACGCGGAAATCTACAAAGACGAGTATGAAAAGTGGAAAAAGGATTATGAGGAAGTCAAATCTTTAGGCGGGCTTTATGTTATCGGTACGGAACGGCATGAAAGCCGGCGTATCGACAACCAGCTTCGGGGCCGTTCAGGACGTCAGGGGGATCCGGGAAAATCTAAATTCTTCATCTCTCTGGATGACGATCTGATGCGTCTCTTCGGCGGGGACAACATTAAAAAGGTAATGTCCAAGATCGGTATGTCCCCGGGTGAACCCATCTATCACCCTTGGTTAAATAAGAGCATTGAAAAAGCCCAGAAAAAGGTGGAGGAGCGGAACTTTGAGATTCGCAAGCACCTGCTGGAATACGACGACGTACTTAATCAACAGCGTAAATTTATCTATGAACAGCGGGACGCCATCCTGGAGGATAGGGATCTGAAACAGCGGGTAAACGGCGCTACCGAAGATATGGTTGCCGCGGCGCTGCAGAATTTTAAGGATGCCTGCCGCCGGGATGCTTCCGCGGCGCTCAGGGATGTAACCGAGTATCTTAAAACCAAATTTAATTATCCGCTGAAACCCGGCGGCCTGGGGGGCAAAGAATCCGCCCTTGAAGACCTGGAGAAACGGATCCTCCGGGATTTGGAAAAAGACATTGACGATAAGGCGGCGCTGATCGGCGGGGCGCATCTTAACGCCTTTATCAAGATCCAATATCTTCAGGCAATCGATCGCAAATGGCTGGACCACCTGGAAAATATGGAGGCTTTGCGGGAAGCGGTCTATTTACGAAGCTACGCTCAGAAAAACCCCCTCACCGAGTATAAAGTTGAGGGTTTCCAGATCTTCGACACTATGATCGATCAAATCAGGGAAGAAATCGCCTCCCGGCTTCATCTGGTGCGTATTCAGCTTGCAGGAGAGCGGGAAGAGAGAACGCGGCCTATGGTTACGGTACAGTCCGCAAGCCACGGCAACCTTGGAGCCTTTGCCGCGGTAAAAAAATCCGAAGGCGGGAATTCCCAGCCCGAATCAGCTACGGTGGTCCGCTCCCAGCCCAAGGTAGGCAGAAACGATCCCTGCCCCTGCGGATCCGGGAAAAAATACAAACATTGCCACGGACGGAGTTAAAATCAAGAAACCTAAGACGGACAAACATGAGAATATGCCGGAAGCAAAGGCGGGTATGCCCGATCACAGAAACAGGCGGAAACCGATGCTTAGGATAACCCCGACGGATGTAGGGTATTCCTGGGTATCAATGATCGAATAGGGCAGGGGGCTTCCCGCGTTTGCAGGCCCCTCTATGTCGGTATAATAAGTGTATACCACCCCGAATTCCCCGAAGATACGGACGGGCAGGCTGATCTTTGCCAGGGCCTGTTCCGCGCCTATCCTGAAAATATGCTGCCATTGATAAGCGCCGTCCTGTAAAAAGAACTTCCGCAGGACCTCTTTTTCGCTCCGCCCTGCGGGATCCAGTTCGGACAAAAAAGAACTGCCGTCCACGGCCTTGGAACCGTAGGCCGCCCCATGCCGGACCATCTGATACTGAAAGTGCACCGCGGTATGCAGCGCGGGCATAGATTCAAACCGGAAGAGCAGTTCATCCGAGTTGGGGGGCAGATAATAACCGATCCCTTCGCCGTTGTTGATATACGCGGTTTCCATAGGCATGGGCTTGCCCTCATATTCATTATTGTACCAAGGCACGAAAATTCGGGTGTGGGTGTAACAATAAGGCTCGATTTTAGTATAGCTTACGCCAACCGAAGCAAAGGCAAGCCACGGGAAAACCGCTTTTATGCCCGCCTGGAAAGCGTACATATTCCTATCCTGTTCAAAAAAAGCCGGTTCCAATGCGGTCTTGGGGCTGATTTCATCCGCAAAAAAGGAAAACCAGGCTTTGCCTATACCGGGGTCTTGAAGTTTCAGATTAAAAAAGAACCCCATATTATCAAAGTCCCCGATATTATCCTGATACAGAAAGTTGCTGTTTACCGGGAAGATATAACCCAATTCAAGCCGTTTGGCCCAGATCGCGGTGGTCCCTACATCAAAATGAAAATAATTTTTATACCTTAGTTCAAGCTGCTCAATGGAAAAGGCGTTCTGGCTGGTCCAAGCGGATTCTTTGAGCCCTTTTTCATTGAAATACTCCAAAACTCCGGTTAAGGCGGAAAAATTGAACCAATAAACGGGCTTGAAAGTCGCTTCCAAGGCTACAAAGGGCTGGGCCGCGGCGTTGAACGCCAAACTGCGGCCCTCGGCCATGCCCGCCCATTCCCGTCTCACCCGTCCGAACCGGTAGGTAATCGCGTCGCCGAACAATTCCCCGGACAATTCCGAGATAATCATAGGGCCCAGGCCCACTTCGTCGGGCCAATTTTCAAGCCCTTCGGAGGAAATATTATTGGGAAATACCACGAAACCGTCCCAGGTTTTTCTATAGCTGTAAGGGAAAAACGCCAAAGGCTGGCTGTAGACGGTGATTTGCTGGTTAATAGCGCCTTCTTCCAGGTCATCGGCAAACCCCTCATAATAGGTATTGTAGGTTCCCAGCACGGCCCGGGGCGACCGGGTAACGCCTCCTAAAAAGTGGAATCCATAGGACAGATGTTCCCCTACATCCCCGTCGGTATAGAGATAGATGATATTATCCGTTCCCCAGACAAAATCGCCGGTATCGGAATAGAGCCCCCCGGAAAAAGCCGTTTTCAAACCGGCGCCCAGATCCCCTGAAAACCGGATATTGGTTTTGGGGATTTGGGTATTAAAATAGTAGGCCCCCCGCTGCCAATTCAGCCCTTGGGCCTGGGGCTTATAGGTTTGATACGCCTTCTGTAGAATACCCCGTTCCACACTGGTAAGTTTGTCTTGGCCCGCATCGAGGATCGCGGATACGGTTTCAAAGATAAGTTTTTGAGAATAGGGCTTTGCCCCGGGCAGGGGATCGCATAAGCCTCTCATCTGGGCCTGTTCGAGAATATAATATATGCTGTTATCCAAGGGTATGGACACATGGGTCTGCGGGTTCAATGGAAAAACACCCATTACCAGCAGTAAACCGGTACAAAAAACGCTTCGCTTAGGCGGTAATTTAAACATGCCTCTACAATACCATCACCTTTGTAGAAAAAGCAAGACGCTTTGATACAGGCTTTTATAGTTGTCCCCCTTAAAAATAACTAAATAAGGTCCGCTGATTACATGGATTAACACGGATTTCAGTTACCCAGAACCGGTATAATCCATGAAAATCCGTACAATCCGCGGATTTTTTCAAGAATTCGCCTATTCCATGTCAGGAAGCTAATATTGAGCTTCGCCCTTCTTAAGCGGATTGACTATATTTCATCCTCCGGAGGCTTGCCATCAGGGGGAAAATTCCCTTCGGGAACCTTGCATAACGGGAAAATAAGCCCTCAAAGGGTTTCCGCAAAGTGCGGGAAAGCAGAGGCTGTCTGGAATATGGTTTATATTTCAATTACGCATGCTTTTATTTCATCTCCCGGAAGGCTGTTATCAGGAAAACCCCTTCGGGAACCTTACGGAACGAAAAAGCAAGCCCTCAAAGGGTTTCCGCAAGGCGCTGGAAAGCAGAATCCATCTGGAATATAGTTTATATTTCAACTGCGCAGGCTTTTATTTCATCTCAGGAAGGGCTGCCGTCAGGAAAACCACTCCGGGAACCTTACGGAACGAAAAAGCAAGCCCTCAAAGGGTTTCCGCAAGGCGCGGGAAAGCAAAGGCCATCTGGAATATGGTTTATATTTCAACTGCGCAGGCTTTTATTTCATTACCCGGAAGGCTGTTATCAGGAAAACCCCTCCGGGCGCATACCCATAACCAATATTGAACCGGAAAGAAGAACCGGCAAACTCCCGCGCCGCGCCCGCGGCCTGCCCTTCCGCCTCGTCCCTGGCAAAACCTTTCGCCGTAAACCCCCGCGTTTAGGCGTAAAGCCCAGCGGAAAGTTTTGTAACAACGCCCTTGAAGATTATGCAAAGGTATGATACCATCGGTATAATGAAAATACCGAGAGCGTTCAAGGCGGGGCTCTGCCCCGGATCCGAACAATTACTCTTTTTCAATAAGACCCCCGGCTGTTGCTGCTTTTTGTATAACCTTATGCTCTCCGAAAAAATAGAAACCTATCGAACCTTGAAAGATAACCTGAAGCCCTCTATGTCCGCAAGTATTTTGCTTCCCGCTTGTTTGAAGGGGAACAAGACCGCCGGGGCGGTCAAGAGAAAACCGAAAGAGCCGCCGGTCTCGATATGTCCTTACAAGATTTTTACGTTGATAATTTGGGAAACAGCCCGGAATACCGGCGGGTTTTAGGGAACAACCCGCCCGCCGGGCGCGGGGAAGCAGCGGCTATGGGTAACGAGAGTGAAACCGCCTTAGAAAAACCCGCTTAATAGAAAAAAGCGGGAAGGAAGCGGAATATAGTATATGCGGAGCAAGCCTTGAAAGAGGCCCAAGCCTCAAGCCCCTGCATTAGGCATGGGGCAACCGGCGATTAATTACATATTTTAAGAGAGGACCGAACCGATATGGGTATACTTCTTTCCACAGTTATAAGAAATATAGGCATAGCCGTGCAGAACGCGAACCGCATGATAGAAATCGCCGCCAAAGAGTCGTACTTCGCGGGCGGATATGTCAAAAGGCCGAAACCCGAGGCGGAAACCGCGCAGCCGCAAACGAAATACGACAGAGAATATTCGCCGGTCATGTATACCATACATATGCCCGGAACAGAGAAAGAAAAACACTTGCGCGTGCCGGTCACCGCGCTGATTCACAATACCTCGCTCCAGCTTGAACAGGTCGAGATAAAGCTGAAGTTTTATATAACGGAAGAAACAGGGAAAAATAACGGCGATATGTCTATCTCGTTCTCCAATAAGAACTCGAAAGACCTCCAGGGTTTAAGCGAGATGACCCTCCACTTCAATAACGCGCAAACCCCGGAAGGGGTCGCCAGGGTGAATAACCGGCATGTACAAACCTTATAAAACAAATCCCCGGAACTTTACCGGAAAACTAAAACCACAGAGGAGAAGGAAACCACTATGGCAGACCTAACCCCAATACAAGGCGCAAAAGAAGAAGCCCCTAAAAAGCAGGCCGGCGTTCTTGCCGATTCGGTTATCGGAGCCGCTTCCGATATTATTCAAAACGCGGACCCTCAAAACGGACAGGGGCCCATGCAGCCGGTCCAAAGAGGCGGCGGCGCAGGCGGCGGAGACGGCAGCCGCGGGGTTCAAGTCGGCGGCGGGGAAGGCGGCGGCGGCGGCACAGCCGAATCGTTTGTCGGGCTTCCCATTGAATCGCTGATCTGCGGCCCTATACTCGCCGCGGCAAGAGGGCAGCAGGCGCTTACGGATGTGTATATAGACGGCATCCTGAATCTGGCCTATGAAGAAAGACCCGAAAAAGGCAAGTCCGCGCCGAAGACAAGGATCCTTGAATTTCAATACCAGCGCCCTGTTACAGCCCAGGATAAAGCGCCGGAATATCAAGACGCCTCTATTAAAGCGCCGCTTCTGTCTCTGGTTCCTGTTCCGGCTTTTACCATGGACGAGCTGACTGTGGATTTTGAAATGGAAGTCAAAGCATCAGACATGCAGACCGATACAGACCATAAAGATGCCGGAGGGGAGGTAAACTATCACTCCATGTTCGGTCTCAGCGCGAAAATAACGGGCAAGGTTTCTTCGGACAGTACGCATACCCGCAATACCGACAGCTCCGCGAAGTATAAAATTCATGCCCGCGCGATTCAGCAGCCCCCTTCTGAGGGCATGGCAAAGCTGACCTCCCTGTTCGCCCAGGCAATGGAGCCTATCAACGTTTCCAAGTAAAGACCCGGCCCGGGTTCCCCGTATTCCGCCGGGGAACCCGGGCAGTACCGGTTCGAGGGCCGGGGTTCCCGTGGGGGAAATCTATCTTTCGGCAGGAAAAGGAGCTTGTAGAGATGTCTTTGTATGCGAGAAATACCGGAGTGATGTTGTATAAGGGGGAGAGGAAGGGGGAGGAGGACTGGTACCGTAATGTTTCTGGCAGTAGCAGCGCTATGAATGGGGGTCAAGATAGGGTTGATGTGACAGTATTTAGTGTACCTCTAGTACAGATGTGGAGGGATTTAACAAAGGAACACCTCCCTCCAGTATGTCCTGGCTGTGGGAAGATGGTGGATCCGAATAATTGGATAGGCGCGCATATTGTTATTGGGGGACAGACCGATCTGATTCCTGTTTATTTGAATCAGGTATTTATTATTCCGACCTGTCAACGGTGTAATAGGAAACATCATTCACCCAATAGCGCTTTTAAAGTTAAAGAAGAGGTCAAGTTAGTACAACTTATAGGCTATGGTCTATATGCACAAGAAGAATATATTACATGGGCTATAAATGAACATGGCGTATACAAAGATCCCTCTGGCCGATACGAAGATGTAAACGAATATAATCCATATCAGACATATACAATATATGCTGATGGCGACGATTATCAGCAGTTTCTTAAAGAGGCGACAGATGGTGAGGCTCAGTGGAATTATGAATTCTACGAAGCGTTAGAGCAAAGAAATACCCAGGCCGAGATTGATGACGGCGAAAGAGACGGGCCCGCTCATCCCTCCACACCGTCAAACAACTCTCGGCACTCAGACGCTTCCACACCTAGGTTGGGCTATTGGCATGATGCTTTTTACTA